>URDR01000085.1 GCA_900546645.1 uncultured Bacteroides sp.
GAGCATCTGCCTTACAAGCAGAGGGTCGGCGGTTCGAATCCGTCAACGCCCACTTCCACTAAATTTAACTTCTCCCTTGAATTTTATATTCATTTCCAATCTCTAATATAATACAATCCTTATTTATTCTAAACTCCTTTTTTCAAAGGCTTAAATAGCTTTGAGGAACTGATTTTTATTTCGTACTTTTGCAGACAAATAATCTCAAAAGATGAAACGAATATCTATTTTATTAACCCTGGCTGTATGGAGCATGATGATTGCATGCACCGGCAACCAACAAAAATCAAAATCAATGAATCAAGGCAACGAAACACTCGTACGGTTAGAAACTACCGAAGGTAATATCACAGTAAAACTCTATGATGAGACTCCGAAACATCGTGACAACTTTATCAAACTGGCTAAAGAAGGGGTTTATGACAGCACCTTGTTTCATCGCGTCATCAAGAACTTTATGATTCAAGCCGGTGATCCTCAAAGCAAAACAGCTTCTGATACAGCTACTTTAGGAAGTGGAGATGTAGGCTATACGCTTCCTGCCGAAATCAATCCGAAATTCTTCCATAAAAGAGGAGTATTAGCCGCCGCCCGCTTAGGAGACGAAGTTAATCCCAACCGGGAATCGTCAGGCTGTCAGTTCTACATCGTTACCGGACGAAAATTCAGTGAAGCACAAATGATTAATATGGAAAACCAAATGAACGAAGCTCGTTTGGAAAATATATTCAATGAATTGGCCCGGAAGCACATGAAAGAAATCTATAAAATGAGAAAAGCCAACGATACCGAAGGCTTACTGGAACTTCAAGACTCACTGGAAGCGCAAGCACGCGCAAAAGTAGCTAAAGAACCCGCTCTCAAATATACCAAAGAACAAATCAGTGCCTATACCACTATTGGCGGAGCTCCGCACCTGGATGGCGCATATACCATTTTCGGAGAAGTGACAGAAGGTATGGACATCGTTGATAAAATAGAAAAAGTCAAAACCAACCGAGGCGACCGTCCGGAAAAAGACATCCGCATTCTTAAAGCTGAAGTATTAGATTAATAACGCAAGTTTTGCAAACTCACTTTCAATGCTAACAGACAATAAAGCAATAAGTTGAGTACCTACATAACTGAACTTAAAAAGAACAATGATTCAAGTTAATCACTATACACTTGACAATGGCTTACGCATCGTACACAATGAGGACAACTCTACCCAAATGGTTGCCCTCAATGTGTTATACGATGTAGGAGCCCGTGACGAAGATCCTGAACATACAGGCTTTGCCCATCTATTTGAGCACTTAATGTTCGGTGGCTCAATAAACATACCCGACTACGATACTCCCGTACAGAATGCCGGCGGAGAGAACAATGCATGGACCAACAATGATATAACAAACTATTACATCACACTTCCCTACCAAAATGCAGAAATCGGATTCTGGCTGGAAAGCGACCGCATGTTGAGTCTTGATTTTTCTCCCAAAAGCTTAGAAGTACAAAGACAAGTCGTTATTGAAGAGTTCAAACAGCGAAATCTGAACCAACCCTATGGAGATGCCTCTCATCTGTTACGCGAAATAGCTTACCAGAGCCATCCCTACAAATGGCCTACCATTGGAAAAGAAGTCAGTCATATAGCCCATGCTACATTAGAAGAAGTCCGAGATTTCTTTTTCCGTTTTTATGCTCCCAATAATGCCATACTTGCCGTTACCGGACATATCTCATTTGAAGAAACCATACGGTTGGCAAACAAATGGTTTGGAAACATTCCTAAACGCCAAGTTGCTCCACGAGAGTTACCGAAAGAAGAGCCCCAAACAGCCCTCCGCCGACTACATGTCAAGCGTCCGGTTCCTGTTGATGCACTTTATATGGCCTTCCATATGTGTAACCGCCATCAGCCCGAATATTATGTTTATGACATGATAACCGATGTATTATCCAACGGGCGCTCTTCCCGCTTTATTCAGTCGCTCATACAAGAGCAGCAACTATTTACTTCCATTGATGCTTTTATAAGCGGAAGTTTAGACGAGGGATTGATTCAAATCACCGGGAAACCTGCCGAAGGAATTTCTTTGGAGCAAGCCGAACAGGCTGTATGGAAAGAGCTGGAACGGCTGAAAACAATCCCCGTCACAGAAAACGAACTCGAAAAAGTCAAAAACAGATATGAAAGCGAACAGATTTTCAATAACATGAACTATCTGAATGTCGCAACAAACTTGGCTTATTTCGAACTAATAGGACAAGCAGAAGACATTAATTCCGAAGTAGAAAAATATCGGTCAGTTACAGCTGCACAAATTCAAGAAATAGCTGCCCTCTGTTTCGTTCCCAAAAACTGCAGCATCCTCTACTATCAAAAAAGCTAAACTAACGCATGAAGCAATCGCATTACCGAGCCCTGCTCACATTAGGCATTCCCATCGTTATCGGACAAATAGGAATCATTATCCTTGGGTTTGCCGACACGCTGATGATAGGTCATCACAGCAGTCAGGAGCTGGCCGCTGCCAGCTTTGTCAACAATATGTTTAACCTCGCTATTATATTCAGTACCGGATTTGCATACGGACTAACCCCCATTGTAGGAAGTTTGTTCGGACAAGGCAAACAGGAAGAAGTGGGTAAGATACTTAAAAATGGATTGGCTGCCAATACGGTTCTTGCCATAGCAGTATGTTTCGCCATGCTCCTGCTTTATCTAAATATTGGAAATTTGGGACAGCCCGGCGAACTCTTGCCTTTCATACGGCCCTACTTCTTGGTACTGCTTGCTTCCCTTCCGTTTGTACTCTGGTTTAACGGATTCAAACAATTCACCGACGGAATTACCGATACTAAAGTATCGATGTGGATTCTGTTAGGAGGAAATATTCTGAACATCATAGGAAACTATATTCTTATTTACGGAAAGCTGGGTGCTCCGGAGATGGGATTACTCGGAGCCGGAGTTTCTACTCTATGCTCACGCATCCTGATGGTAGTGGTTTACCTGATTCTCTTCTTTGGTACTTCGCGCTACTCTACCTTCAAGAAAGGATATCACGCCGGAGAAATCAACAAGCAGGATTTTTTCCAGCTGAATAAGTTAGGATTACCCATTGCCGGGCAAATGGGGATGGAAACAGCCTCATTCAGTTTAAGTGCCATTATGGTAGGATGGATAGGAAGTACCGCACTTGCCTCTTACCAGATTATGATAGCCGTATCACAAGTCTGCTTCATGATGTATTACGGAATGGGGGCTGCCGTATCCGTACGCATCAGCAACTTTTTCGGCCAGGGAGATATCGCTGCTACTCGTTACATTGCCTCATCAGGTTTCCGTATCATCCTCACCATGACCATCATATTATCCATTCCTATTTTCCTCTTGCGCCACCAAATCGGAGGTTGGTTTACGGATGACGTAGCAGTAAGTGCCATGATTCCTCAAATCATCATTCCTTTCCTACTCTATCAATTCGGCGACGGATTACAGATTAACTTTGCCAATGCGTTGCGAGGTATTGCAGACGTACAGCAGATGATGCTGTTCTCGTTTATCGCCTACTTCATCATCTCATTACCAGCCGGATACCTGTTCGGTTTCATACTTAACTGGGGAGTAACCGGTATTTGGATGGCCTTTCCTTTCGGACTGACCAGTGCCGGAATCATGTACTATCTACGCTTTCGCTACAAAACATCCATAAAACCGTAAACCATGCTTTCTACCTCCTCTAAAGTTGCCTTCGGATATATATTACTCATAGCTCTGCTTCTGGGAACCCTCGGATATATTTTTCAACAAATAACCCTGCTGACCGAAACCACAGGTATGGAACACCGTATAAATAACCGGCGGCACAGCACCCATTACCTCATCAGCAAACTATACGAGGCCGAAATCATCGGACAGGCTCTTCACGTAGGAAAACTGAATGAGTATCCGCGCTATAAGAAAGCAATGAGAGAAGTAGGTATAGCCATCGACAGCCTGCAGACGCAGCTGAAAGACACCTTACAGCAAACCCGATTAGACACCTTACGCACACTTATCCGGAGCAAGGAGAAAAACATGATGCTGGTACTTGAAGCCATGAGAAAAATGCCGACCGATGAACTTTACAAACAGCAACTGGACAGTCTCATTTTACAGCAGGACTCTATCTTGCGAAACTCCACCCATTTACACCGCAGAATTGTTACCCACCAGAATACCTATACCATTCATCACAAGAAAAAAGCATTTTTCAAGCGGGTAAAAGATGTTTTTGCTCCGGGAAAAACCGACTCTACACTTGTCAACAATATTATCAAAGAAGAATATACAGACACTATCGAAGAGGCATTTAGCCCTGTCGATACCATAGCCAGCATGCTTACCGGCATACATGACAAAGTATTCCAGACCCGGCAAGAACATCAGCGGATGCTAAACAACCGAACTAACCGGCTTCATATTGCCGGAAGTAATTTAAGCAAACGAGTGAACCAACTGCTGGAAAGCATAGAACAAGATGATATAGCAGCTTCCCAACTCAAGCTTCAGCAAGAGCAAGACATACGCCACCAGGCTGCCCGTACGATGGGACTAATTGCAACCGCTGGCGTGTTTTTGGTATTGGTCTTCTTTGCCATTATCTGGCGTGACCTTACCCGAAGCAACCATTATCGCCGCGAACTGGAAAAATCAAAACTCTATGCCGAAAACCTATTGGCTGCACGTGAAAAGCTGATGCTCACTATTACACACGATATTAAAGCACCGGCTGGTTCCATCATCGGCTATATCGATCTGCTAATACGATTGACACAAGACAAGAGACAGAACTTTTACTTGACCAATATGAAAAGTTCGGCCCAGCACTTGCTTAACTTAGTAACCTCATTGCTCGACTTTCACCGGCTTGAAGCAGGAAAAATGGATTTACATCCAGTAGCCTTTAATCCAGCCCAACTTTTCGACGACATCTATAACAGTTTTTTGCCCTTAGCCGAAAAAAAAGATTTAGAGCTCTATTTAAAATCAGAAATCCCCCACTCGCTGCATTTAGAAGGAGACCCTTTCCGCATTCGTCAGATAGCCGAAAACCTGCTTTCAAATGCGTTGAAGTTTACCGCTTCAGGAAGTATTACACTGGCCATCAATTACCGCAGTTCTTCATTTCTATTCAGCGTATCTGATACCGGATGCGGAATAACATTACAAGAGCAAGAACGGATTTTCAAAGAATTTACGCGCCTTCAGAACGCACAGGGGCAAGAAGGTTTCGGACTGGGACTTTCTATCACCCACAAGCTGGTTGAATTACTTAACGGGAACATACAGATTGAAAGTCAACCGAAAAAAGGAAGTACATTCAGTGTATCTATCCCTTTGCCAGCTGTCTGCTCGCATCAAACTGTATCAGAAGAAAACAAAGAAACAGCCAGTATTACAACCAGCAATCCACTCCGGATTTTGCTGATTGACGATGACCGTATCCAGATGAATCTTACCGAAACCTTACTTAAAAACCTGATTGCCCCCCGAGACAGCATCATCCCTACCGTAAAGCCTGAGATTTTCTGCTGCGAACAACCTGAAGAAGTATTCAACCTGCTACAGCAGCATCCGTTCGACGTCATCTTTACCGACATTCAAATGCCTGCCATGAATGGATTTGAACTGTTGCAGAACCTACGCTACATGAACCTGCCCCAAGCCAAAAACATTCCGGTCATAGCCATCACGGCAAGAGGAGATTTAAGTGAAGCCGACTTCTGCGAAAAAGGATTTTCCGGAATGCTCCAAAAGCCTTTCAATCTGTCCGATTTACGCAGGATATTATCGGATGCTTTACGTAACAAGGTAGAAAACCGTCCTTTTACTTTGCCTGCCCCAGCCCTCCGTGAAAAGCCGCTGAATACGGCAGAGAAATATGATTTTTCTTCACTCACCGCTTTCTCGGAAGACGACCCGGAAGCGGCAAGGGAAATCATCCGCACGTTCCTGGCTGAAACCCAGAAGAACGTTATCCAGATAAAAGAAGCTTTATCCCAAAAAGAGATGAAAGCCCTCTGTGGCATTGCTCATAAAATGCTGCCCACTTTCACCATGATTAACGCCCACGAAGCACTTCCTTCGCTTCAATATCTGGAAAATAAAAGAGATGAAAACATACTTACTGAAGAAGCTGAAGCACATGCCCGGAAAATCATTGAAATGGCAGAAAACATGATTCAGAAGTCACAAGAAAATGCGATGTAAAAAAGAAAAAGCATCCATTACACACTATCTCCGAATAAAGTTTTATCTTTGCATTATTAAAATAATCAGAAAAAATCACACATGGCTTCGTCTATACTTATCGTTGAGGATGATTTGACTTTTTCTACCATGCTGAAAACATGGTTGGGTAAAAAAGGATTTGAAATAGAAACTGCCGGAACACAAGCAAAAGCCCGAAAACTCCTATCTTCCTGCGAGTTCGACCTTGTGTTATCAGACCTACGCCTACCCGATCAAGACGGATTAGCGTTATTAACATGGCTGAGAAAACAAAACAGCCGAATTCCTTTTATCATCATGACCAGCTACGCGGAAATTCAAAACGCTGTTGAAGCCATGAAGCAAGGAGCCACCGACTATATATCCAAACCGGTACAACCAGACATGCTTCTGAAAAAAATAAACGAAGCAATCTGTCCTGCCGCCCGAACACCGGAAGTACCTAAAGACACTGCTGACCCCCAAGCATCCCAACATTTTCTTGAAGGAGAGAGCGAAGCGGCCCATCAGCTATACAGCTATGTAAACCTGGTAGCCCCAACCCAGATGTCCGTACTGATTAACGGAGCCAGCGGTACAGGAAAAGAATATGTGGCACACCGCATCCATCAACTAAGCAAGCGGGCTTCACAGCCATTTATTGCCATTGATTGCGGTTCCATTCCCAAAGATTTGGCTGCATCCGAATTTTTCGGCCATGTAAAAGGATCATTTACCGGAGCTTTCACTGACAAAGCGGGAGCTTTTGAAGAGGCCAACGGAGGAACTTTGTTTCTTGATGAAATAGGAAACTTGAGTTATGAAATCCAGATTCAGCTGCTTCGGGCTTTGCAGGAACGCCGCATCCGCCGCATCGGTTCTACCAAAGAAATAGAAGTCAACGTACGTCTTGTGAGCGCTACCAATGAGAATCTGAAAGAAGCCATAGCCAAAGGGACCTTCCGCGAAGACCTTTATCACCGCATCAATGAATTTACGCTGCGTATGCCCTCCCTGAAGGAACGTACAGAAGATATTTTGCTCTTTGCCAATTTCTTCCTCGACCAAGCCAACCGCGAGCTGGAGCGTAACTTGATTGGATTTGACGCCATGGCCAGTGAAGCGCTGCAAAACTATCCTTGGCCGGGAAATCTTCGCCAATTAAAAAACACAGTAAAACGGGCCACGCTGTTAGCTAAAGGAGACTTCATCTCATTAAAAGATTTAGGAGAGGAACTGACCGACTACCGGTCTGGTTCTACAATGCCTGCCTCTTCTTTTTCCCTTTACGATGAAGCTACCGAAAAACAGCGGATTCTAAATGCCTTACAGCAGACCGGGAACAACAAGACAAAAGCCGCCTTATTATTAGGTGTAGACCGAAAAACATTATATAACAAGATGAAGCTCTACAATATTCCACAATAATAGTGTGGAATAATTCCACAGCTGCCACAACTTGTTCCACACTTTACCCACAATAAAAAAAGGAAAGAGAAATAGGACGGAAAAGAAAATCACAGAAAAGTGCCGACGTTCCAACTGTTTCTCTTTTTTTATCCACCTATAAACACCTGAAATACAAGCCTTACACCCTTTATTCAAAAAAACGTTCCGATTTTATTTCCAAAAAGCCATTTCAAGAAAACAATTTGGCACAAGAATTGTTTTTAATTTAAAGAACGAGGCAATCATCTTTATTCGATATATAAAGGCAAAGATAAAAACAAAACGAAGCTAAATAAGGAAACGAAACTAAACGAGATAAAGTAAGCTAAGCTAAACGAAACTAAACTATAAACCCAACCCCATAAAATAAAGTTAGAGATTGTTTTTTCATTCGATCTCTTGATAAATGAAGATGCCTATGTGTTAATTGGAGAGAGAACGCTGTGAAGCGCTCTCTTTTTTTTATTCTATCATCTGAAAACCATTCCACAGATTTCCGGAAGGAAGCGGTGCAGTCAGACTAATCTGCTCCTTTGACACCGGATGAATGAAATTCACCTTACGGGCATGAAGACAAATACTTCCATCTGGATTAGAACGCGGGAAACCATATTTCAAATCTCCTTTTATCGGACATCCCATTTTCGCCAGCTGACAGCGTATCTGATGATGACGTCCCGTCTTTAAATCCACCTCAAGCAAGTAATAGTTCTGCGAACGCCCTATCAGACGGTAATGCAAAACAGCTTTTTTTGAGTTTTTCACCTCCTTATCATACGCATACGATTTATTCTGCTTTTCATTCCGCACCAAGAAGTGCACCAATTCACCCTCTTCAGCCGGAGGGCAGTTCTTCACAATAGCCCAATAGGTTTTCTTCACCTCCGAATTACGAAACATCTCGTTCAAGCGCGTCAATGCCTTGCTGGTTTTGGCAAAAACCACCAGTCCGCTGACCGGACGGTCCAAACGGTGAGTTACACCCAGAAACACATTTCCAGGCTTGGCATATTTCTCCTTGATATACTGTTTCACGGTTTCAGACAGGGGAATATCCCCTGTCTTGTCACCTTGTACTATT
The DNA here is from genome assembly GCA_900546645.1 of uncultured Bacteroides sp. Classification (GTDB taxonomy): domain Bacteria; phylum Bacteroidota; class Bacteroidia; order Bacteroidales; family Bacteroidaceae; genus Phocaeicola. The sequence goes on from URDR01000085.1 coordinate 8,775, forward strand.
TCTGAAGCCGTCTTATTGACAACAATAATATGATTATCTTCGTAAACGACTGTCATATAATTACATATTCATTCCACCATCAACCTGAATAACCTGTCCTGATACATATGAAGACATATCAGAAGCCAGGAATACAGCGATGTTAGCCACATCTTCAGGAGTACCTCCGCGACGCAAAGGAATCTTCTTGCTCCATTCAGCCTTCACTTCATCCGACAGCTTAGCAGTCATATCAGTAATGATAAATCCCGGAGCAATAGCGTTTGCACGAATACCGCGAGAACCTAGTTCCTGAGCGATTGACTTAGCCAAACCAATCATACCTGCCTTTGAAGCAGAGTAATTGCACTGACCTGCATTCCCGTGAACACCCACTACAGAAGCCATATTGATGATACTTCCACACTTCTGACGCATCATAATCGGAGTACATGCGTGAATGAAGTTAAATGCCGATTTCAAGTTTACGGCAATAACAGCATCCCACTGAGCTTCGCTCATACGCATCATCAAACCATCTTTTGTAATACCCGCGTTATTCACCAGGATATCGATAGAACCGAAATCTTCCTTAATCTGCTCTACCACCTTGGCAGTATCTTCAAAACTTGCTGCATTCGAAGCATATCCTTTAACTTTTACGCCATAAGCTGCAATTTCTTTTTCAGTATTCTGACCGTTTTCGTCAATAACCAAATCTGTAAATGCAATGTTTGCACCTTCAGAAGCAAATTTCAGTGCAATCGCTTTTCCGATTCCACGAGCAGCTCCGGTAACGATAGCTGTTTTTCCTGTTAATAATCCCATGATTTGTTTTATTTAAATGAATATTATAAACTTCTTTTCCTGCATCCCAAAGCGCCGAATACCAGTTTGGCTACATAACGCCATCCGGTTTCATCGTCTAACTCTTCGCCTATCTGGCCACGAATATAAGGAACCTCTATACCTTTAATACAATAATGGAGAATATCGGCTGTAATAACCACATTGTCTATATCAAAAAGTCCTTGTTCTTTGCCCTCCATCAAGATGCGCCTGAATAATCCGACTTCTTTTTGGTCGAAGTGTTTCCGCACGGTTTCCACCCGCCAGATATCCCGAAAGAAGTTGGCACGAAGGGTCCCGTTACGATAAACAGCCATTTTAATCGAGTCCAAATGCGTCATAATCAGCTCCAGTATTTTATCGTCAGCGCGAATGGACTTCTCCGCTGCTTTCTCCAAACGGCCAGACAGCATCTCCAGCTCCGCCTCAACCACAGCCAGATAGATTTGTTCCTTACTCTTAAAATAGGTATAAAGTGTACGCCGACCTTTCTTTGAAGCCAAAGCAATGTCATTCATCGTCGTTGCTTCCACGCCATTTTTTGCAAAAAGCTGACGGGCTACATCTACTAATTGGGCTCTGGTCTTTGTTACACTCATTGTCTGTTTAAATTGCACATAAGGTATATACAGTGAGCAAAAGTACGCTTTTTCTTGCTACAAAACAAATTGGATGCAATTTTAACGAAGGGAACCTGCTAAAATAAGTAAAAAGTAAAAATAAATATCTCATGAATGTCATCCCCTAAAACACCTTGACATTTAAAACCAAACAACAAGGCGTTTCAAATGAAACGCCTTGTTGTTTGAAACAAAACGACTAAGCGTTTTCACACATTATATAAAATGGAAGAAGACATTTTTATTAATAGGACTATCCAAACCCCCTATATCCTAAATATATTTTTTATATTAAAGAACATAAATAATTTTTTTAGATTATTTTGTATATATATAAAATACATTATATATTTGCAGCGCAATGATGAAACAAGATATAAAAATAATGCATCATTACAACAAAACAATACTAAGTTAAAACCTAAACACCTGCCGCTGTTTCAGCCGTCTGTTTCTTCCGGTTATAACAGCAGTTTGCAGTTAACAACTATTGAAAAACTAATACTAAGGGAAAAACAAATCCCAACCTTGTAACCATGCACTACAAAGCATGAAACCGAAAACTGATCTTTATAATAAATCGAACCTTTAAATTTAAAACTATGAAAGTAGAACCTAAATTCTTTTTAGGAGCGGTTCCCTTCGCCTTGGGAATGCGGTAGTAAGTGACTATCGTCCGATGTACGTAACCTTCACTGTAAATGCAGGACCGGCTGCCGCTCCTTATGATTACACCCAGCCATTCTGGGGAGGCAACTGTATCAACAAGCGCCACCAGCTTATCCGTTACTCTGAAGTATTGCTTTGGTATGCAGAATCAGCTGCCCGCAGCGGAGCTGCCGACCTGACAGATGCCAAGGAAGCATTGAAAGAAGTACATAAACGTGCTTATGCAGACCAGGCTAAAGTAAACGAAGTAGATGGCATGAGTGCAGACGAATTGGCTGAAGCAGCTTATACCGAACATGGTTATGAAGTAGCAGGGTACATGCTTGCCATGGTAACTCGCCGTTCCGACCAGTTCCGTATGAATCGTCTGAAAGAAGCTTACGACTACCGTACCGGAGCTCAAAACGAAGTATTGGTGCCGAAAGGAACACTGACTCATAGTATGGACAAAGACGGTAATCCGTTTACTTATACACTTGCTGAAGATGTAGTCTTGAAAGAAAACATGGAAGTTACTGCTCCATGGAATAATGAGTCATCTATTTACCATAATTATCCCCCCAAGGAAGTGGAAAAGAATCCGAACTTGAAGCGATAAGCAATAGGTATAAATAGATACTTAAAAATGCCCGGAAAGAGGATACAGCCTGATGAGACATCGGCCTGTATTTCATCCGGGCATTGCTTCTTTTATAGACAAAAAAGGAAAGCCTTCCCTTACATTCCACAATATTCCCGGCAGAATACTCCAGTACTTCCGCCAAAGTACAGCAGTACTCTCGGCTGAGTACTGAAGTACTTCCACGGAAGTACTGACACTTTATATATATAATCTCAACAAAAGACTGCCAAGCTTCTGAATACTTCCTAAAACGAGTTTTTTCAAATTTATTCAAAAAATATTTGTTTCTTACAAAATAAAGCCGTACCTTTGCAACGCATTTAAGAAATAATATCGCGGAGTGGAGCAGTTGGTAGCTCGTTGGGCTCATAACCCAAAGGTCGTCTG
>URDR01000086.1 GCA_900546645.1 uncultured Bacteroides sp.
CCGTTCTGATAATAAGCATAGATTATCTGAACTATCTTAAGACGAATAAGAACTCTGTTTATCATATCTGTAATTATAACATAAATTTGCGGTGCAAAAATAAGAAAAATCATTTATATATACTACATGTAACGATGCTTTTTTCTCTATTTTTATACTATTTTTCGAATAGCGCTCCAGTTAAGCCAACAAACAACCATCTTTCTTTCATTTTCATCTGGCTTTCGTGTCATACATCTTTCATCTGCCCCATCTTATTAAAGTTCCAAACCAATGTTTCAAATATAATTTTACCCCGACAAGTAAAGCCCCTCTAAAAAACTTAGCATTTTCTTTTGCCGTTTCTTTTGCTCATTCAAAAAAAATAGGCAAATTTGAGGCGTATATTTAATTTCAATTTCATTAAAGACTACAAAGCAAGAGATTATGGAAGAGCAGACAAAGAAAAATCATTTAGAAAACGACAAAGAAATTATCTTTTCAAAAGCGATAAAAGCAGGCAAACGCATTTACTACCTTGATGTCAAGAAGAGCCGGAAAAATGAAATGTATCTTGCCATTACCGAAAGTAAAAAAATCATATCGGAAGAAGGAAATGATTCACAGGTCAGCTTTGAAAAACACAAAATCTTTTTATATAAAGAAGATTTTGAAAAATTCGCAAACGGACTACAGCAAGCCATACAATATATAAAAGAAAACTCCCCGGAAGAATATACCAAAGACGGAAGAAACTTTGTAACAAACCGAGAAGAAACTCCATTAAAAACGGATGAAATAAAGATAGACATTGATTTCTAATAAAGTAATTTGGTAAAATAAAAGAAATTACCTACCTTTGCAGCGCTTTTTTTAAGCTCATCGTGTGATATACCACATCGTGTGATGGCGAATTAAGCAAAAAGAATATACTTAATTTAGAGTAACACAAAAATTTAAAAGAAATGAAATCAATTGAAATCGTAGGTTCTTTGAGAACTGAAACCGGAAAAAAAGCTACTCACAGCTTGCGTAAAAACAACAGCGTTCCTTGTGTATTGTACGGAATGCAGAAAGACGAAAACGGCAACCAAGTTGCAACTCACTTCACCGTAACTGTAGATGGCTTGCGTAAATTGGTATACACACCGCACATCTACGTTGTAGATTTGAACATCGACGGCAAAGTTGTAAACGCTATCATGAAAGACATTCAGTTCCACCCTGTAACTGACGCAATCTTGCACGTAGACTTCCTGCAGATTAACGAAGAAAACCCAATCGTAATGGAAGTGCCTGTTCAGATGGAAGGTTTGGCTGAAGGTGTTAAAGCCGGTGGTAAATTGGCTCTGCAAATGCGTAAACTGAAAGTGAAAGCTTTATATAGCGCTATCCCTGAACGTTTGATTGTAAACGTTACTAGCTTGGGTCTTGGAAAAACTATCAAAGTGGGCGAGTTGAACTACGAAGGTCTGGAAATCCTGAACGCAAAAGAAGCTGTAGTATGTGCAGTTAAATTGACTCGTGCTGCTCGTGGTGCTCAAGCTGCTGCAGGTAAATAATCAAGTCAGTAACTCTACAACACACAAATCCCTTCAATGAAATATTTGATTGTAGGACTGGGGAATATCGGTGAAGAATACCGGAATACCCGTCATAATATAGGATTTATGGTATTGGACGCCCTTGCAAAGGCGTCCAATATTGTTTTTAAAGACGGACGTTATGGAGCAACCGCCTCTTTATCTGTAAAAGGAAGACAGCTAATCCTGCTAAAGCCATCTACTTATATGAATTTAAGTGGGAATGCCGTACGCTATTGGATGCAACAAGAAAAAATTCCACTGGAAAATGTACTGATCATTGTGGATGACCTCGCTCTCCCCTTTGGCAGCTTACGCCTGAAAGGTAAAGGCAGTGACGCTGGACACAATGGATTAAAGCACATTGCTGCAACCTTAGGAACACAAAATTATGCGCGCCTTCGTTTTGGTATCGGCAATGATTTTCCCAAAGGCGGACAAATTGATTTTGTTTTGGGACATTTCGATGAAGCTGATATGCAGCTTATGCCAGAGCGCATAGAAATGGCTACAAACATCATCAAAAGTTTCTGTCTGGCAGGTCTTAACATAACGATGAACCAATTCAATAACAAATAAATTATGCCTGAAGCAAGAATTGACAAATGGATGTGGGCGGTTCGTATCTACAAGACACGCACCATTGCGGCTGAAGCCTGCAAGAAAGGAAGGGTCTCGATTAACGGAGCGCAAGCCAAACCAGCACGGACGGTGAAACCGGGTGATGTAATTCAGGTCAAGAAGTCCCCGATTACGTATTCTTTCAAGGTTTTACAAGCTATTGAAAAACGAGTTGGTGCCAAGTTGGTTCCTGAAGTTATGGAAAACGTAACAACTCCCGACCAGTATGAACTGCTGGAAATGAGTAAAATCAGCGGATTTGTGGATCGCGCCCGCGGAACCGGACGTCCCACCAAAAAAGACCGCCGAGACCTTGATGAATTTTTCATGCCCGAATTTACAGATGACTTTGATTTCGACTTCGATGACGAAGAGGATGAAGTTTTCTCTGATGAAGCATGAACTGAAACATACAATTCAAAAAAGCAATAAAGGCATCTAATAACATTTTTCTTGTTATTTGATGCCTTTATTGTTATCCATACACATAGGTATCAGAAAAAAGAACGACAAATTCCACCTTCCTTACGAATCTCGTTTAACCACTAAAAGCTTGAAAAACCAAAAAAATATCGTATATTTGAAGCGATTAACAATAACCAATCAGACAAATGAATATAAGATATTTAACAGCAGGCTTATTTACATGGGCTTGTTTTGCCATAAGTTCATGCAGCGATGAAAACTATTCACCTATCACCTTGGCATATGCCGAAGAAAATGGAGAAATGCCTATTGACCCAAATAATCATTTGTCAATCACTCCGTTCAGCAAAGGAGAATCATTCACCATTCATGGAGGAAGTGGTGATTATCACATCAAAGCAGCCAACAAGAACGTTGTAAATTTTCATTATGACGGAGATACGCTTACCATACTCCCAGTTTCTCAAATACCCGACTCCGGTGACATTATCATAACCGACCGGAGCAGGAACAGTTATATTTTAATTGTTGATATTGAATACCGCAAACAAATTTTTGAAGTTTCCGGCATAGAAGCTTCAGTGCAGGGCAATTCCCTGACGCTGGAAGACGCGCAAAAAATAAAAAAGGCGATTATAAATAATGCGCAGGTCGGCATTGGAAGTCAATATATTCTAACCTACACAGAAGATGACAAATCGGCAGGAGAAGTAGTTATCACTCCTCAAGGAATAAAAGGAACTTTCATACAAGGGGATGAGTGGCAAGGACACGAAGGGCAATCGTTTACTCAATTTTCCATGACACTGGGAAATATCCAACGTAACTATGATTTATATACTACCCGAACCCCGGAAGATGTAATCACTGCCATGGAGTTACAAGAAGATGTTACATCTGTCTATAAGACAACATACCCTAACTTGACCAAAGCGGTATGCATCTTAAAAATAGTACCTCCAACGCCGGAATCTGAGGGACCAAATGAACAGAAAAAATAACACATAACGATTTTAGTCTAATCTCCAATATGAAAATCTGATAATCATCAACCGGTGTTTATCAGATTTTCCGCTATATGCCTTTCTGCTTTTCTCAAGACATAACGATAATATGATTCCTTCTGCAAACAATCGAATTCAGCTCCAGTCATTTGACTTATTCAGACAGATTGAAAAAATCCATCACAAGCCTACTGCCTCCCTAAAAAACATAAGAGCCAAATACATTCTGCTTCACAAGGTGCTTGAACAAGCCTGCTATGAACTGACCACCCATGTTACGCTTTCATTTGCCAACCTGTTTTCACGGTTAGACTATGCATGTAAGGAGGCAAAAATGAATCCGTCAGACCGATATGCCATCCAAACCATGCGGCGCAATTGCAATAAGGCAATGCGAAATGACTTCTGTCCTAATATGGAAGAATATCTATATGACTTACGTGCATTGGTCCGCTTTATTTCATTAGGCTTCAAAGAAGATATTCCTGCATCCATTCTTCCCGAAATTCCACATTCCAACCGCCCGTATGCCGGAACCACACGCTCACGTATTCCCTACCTCAGAGCGTCTGTAAGTAGTTGGGATGATACACATATCTTCGCAGCGACCGATTGCGATAACGACCCTTTTATCATTATAGACTACGGCAAAGGAGGATATAACGGAGATTTGCTCTACATAAAAGAACTATTGACCGAGAACTTACCTATCAATTTGCTTGAAGTCAACATTGATGAAAATAATCATTACATTCCTTTATTTATCATCACCAACCCAGATTACCTCATTGACATCAGTTCACTGGCTGCCTGTTTCCGAGAATATGGACACAGCCCGCTCAACTATTTCATCAACAAGCTGAAACCCAAGCCCAATACAGCCCCTATCCTGCTGGGTAATCTTGCCAGCCAGTTCCTTGATGATTATATAAACGAACGAAGCAACGAGCCCGTAACTTATGTACAATCCATCAAAAAGTTTTTTGCTGCCTATGCTCTTGAATTCTGCACCTGTCAGTTGCCAGTTAATTTTCATTCACAGGCACAAATACAGATGACTCATATCCGAAACTTTATTCATGACATTCTTCCTCATAACATCCAAAAGTTCGACAAGAAAAAAAACCTGCTTGAAGCCTCGTTTATATGCGAACAGTTAGGATTACAGGGGCGTGTGGATATGCTCCAAAAAGACTTTAGTGTACTCATTGAACAAAAAGCCGGAAAACGAGATGAGCGTAATCACCGCCACCGTGAGGAGCATTTCATCCAGATGATGCTATACCAGGGTGTATTGGCATATAACTTTGGAAAGGAAACCCAAGACTTACAGACGCTTCTGCTTTATTCAAAATATACAGACGGTCTCATGATTGAGCACTTCAATGAAAGTTTGTTCCGCAAATGTATTCAATTACGCAATGCCATCGTAAGCAATGAAATAGCTCTCAGCGAAGGTGCCATTGCATCTTTCACTGAAACTCTTTCTACAGATTTGTTGAATGAGTTTCAAGTGCATAACAAACTATGGACTGACTTTCAAGAGCCCGAACTGCAAAAAACAATTGATACGCTGAAACGATGTACTCCCTTAGAGCGAGCTTACTTCCAGCGTTTCTTTACTTTTATCTCTAAAGAACAGCTGCTCAACAAAACCGGAGGACGAAACGATGCGGCAAGAGGATTTGCCGGCACTTGGCATACCCCTCTCAATGAAAAGATAGAAGCAGGAAATATCTTGCTCGGATTAACCATAAGTAATAAGCAAAAAAGTAGTCCGGAAAAAGGATATGACATTATTGAATTAAAAATTCCACAGCAAGGCGAAGATTTTCTTCCAAACTTCCGAACTGGAGATATTATTATCCTCTATACTTACCAAGATTATCCTGACTTGAGAAGACAAATCTTAATGAAAGGGAATATTCTGGATATTCAGACAGAACAAATTACCATTTTATTACGCAACGGACAGCAGAATAAAGATATTATCGGAAGCGAAGAACAGACCTTTGCGATTGAACATGATGCATCTGATGTTTCGGCAACCAGCGCCATACGGGGGCTGTACGCCTTTCTTGCAGCACGTGCCGACCGCAAAGAGCTTCTGCTCAGCCAGCGTGCACCTTCTTACAATGAAGCACTGACATTAAATGGCACCTATGGAGAACGTTTTGACGAGCTCATCTTAAAAGAGAAACAAGCCAACGACTACTTCCTGCTGGTCGGTCCTCCGGGCACCGGCAAGACCTCGTGTGCCTTACGCTATATGGTAGAAGAAGCTCTCAGCGAAGAAAACACCTCTTTGCTACTACTCTCGTATACCAACCGCGCCGTCGATGAAATCTGCAACATGCTGGTTAGTTCCGGTATTGCCACTCATACGCCCTTCATCCGTATGGGGCATGAGTTGTCATGCGACAAGCGTTTCGTTCCTTTTCTTCTGAAAAACAGTCTGAAAGATTGCCCTAAGCTCATAGATATCCGTAAAAAAATTGAACAGACACGTATCTTTGTAGGTACCACCACAGCCATCAATAACCGGCTTCATCTCTTTAACCTCAAACACTTTAACTTAGCAATCATTGATGAAGCATCACAGATTCTTGAGCCCGACCTTACAGGTATTCTTTCTGCACGTCATGACACGCAGAATGCGATTGACAAGTTCATCCTGATAGGCGATTACAAACAGCTGCCCGCCATTACACAGCAAAGCGCAGAAGAAGCCTCTGTAACCGATCCGCTCCTGCAATCCATCGGTCTAAACGATTGCAGAAGTTCGCTCTTTGAACGACTCTACAAACAAAGCAACGAACGTTTCCGAAGCATCCTGCATAAACAAGGACGCATGCACCCTGCCATTGCTGAATTTCCCAACAATGCTTTTTACTATAATGAACATTTGGAACCTGTCCCTCTTCCTCATCAAGAGGAAGATCACCCGTACAGCCGTACATGTGAAGTTCAAGATAATATAGACCGATTATTAACAGAGCGGCGTATGGTGTTTATCCCGGCTGAAACTCCGGACAATCCGAACCTGTCGGAAAAAACAAACCAGAACGAGGCACGTATTGTTGCCAAATTACTGGAACGTATTTATCGGCTTTCCAACGGCAATTTTAGTCCGTATCAAACGGTAGGCGTCATCGTACCCTACCGCAACCAGATAGCCATGATCCGAAAGGAAATCTCTCTGACAGGCATTCCAGAGTTATCCGAAATTTCCATTGATACGGTAGAGCGTTATCAAGGAAGTCAGCGAGATGTAATCATCTATTCGTTTACTATACAGAATCTCAGTCAACTGAATTTCCTCACTGCCAATACATTCCAAGAAGGAGAATTCACTATCGACCGGAAACTGAATGTAGCCATTACGCGGGCACGCAAACAGTTACTCCTTACCGGGAACCCCGAAATTTTAGGAGCCAACCTTACTTTTTTTAAGCTTATGGAATATATCCGCATGAATAACGGCTATATTGAAACAACGGCTGAAGACTTCTGCCGGGGGCAATTCACAATACCCGCATATGATACTGAATGGGATTTGCAAGACCCAATATATACATTACCGGAGCATTTCAGCGAAGTATTTCATATGTTATTCCCAACCGGAAAAGAGCTTGAAAAAACGGCAGCTTGCCAAGAATCCATCAGCTACGGACGCATGGACCTCAGTAATCCTGATTCACTTGTATCATCGCACATCTATCAATATAACTTTTATTATATGCGAAAACAATATCTTGCAGCCCAAGCTCTTTACGAGGCGTGTGGAACCTGGCTGGGAAATGCTATCCGAAATGTTTCAGGTCGCATGGTTTTCTGCGATTTATCAAACGAAGCCGGTTCTTCAGGATTGGCTTTTACCGATATGTGCCGACGTTTTCCCCATATTGACCTTTCTTATGTAGGCGTATTCGCATCGGAACTGATGGAGCATACAGCGCAGGCTTTTTTCCAGACTAAAGCGTACAGCCATGTACACACTCATTTTTATCCACGCCTGCAAGCTGTCAGACCCGAATTCTGGTCTACCCATTCCATCGTATCAGAACTGATAATTTTCAATCTTTCAAACTTATTCGACCGGATTTCAACCGATGAAGCACGCAGTTTAGCCCTGCAGATAAACCAACTGATACATGCCCGTCCCTTAAACCATTATCTGCTGATTTACCGAGACGATGCAGGAACGCGTGCCAATAGCCATTCATATATCACTTTCTGTAACCGATTAGATTCCAGCATGAAGCCTTTAAACCCACAAATGCCTCTTATGGGGAGATTTTATTATCAGAGAAGTGAAATAAACGCACCCTTACATCAGGAGTTTTTATATGAAATTCGCAGCAATAAATAACTATTTCTTATCAAAACCCAATCAACTAATTGAGAACTAACTCCATATTATCTATGAATCAACTATCATCCCCTTCTGTCAAACGGGCCATCATTATGGGAGCCACCTCCGGTATAGGATACGAAACAGCACGCCTGCTGCTTGCCGAGGGGTGGCATTTAGGCATAGCCGGCCGCCGTGAGAAAGAACTGCAAATACTGCAAGCTCAAGCTCCCGAACGTGTCTGGACCCGCATTATTGATATCCGCCTGCCGCATGCAGGAGAAGAACTTCTTCAGCTTATCAATGATTTGGGAGGAATGGATTTATATTTCCATAGTTCGGGTATTGGTCATCAAAACTTTACCTTAAAGCCCGAAATCGAGCTGAATACTTTAGAAACCAATGGTACAGGATTTGTACGAATGGTCACTACCGCCTTTCATTATTTTCAGAAACAAGGAAAAGGACACATCGCTGTTATCAGTTCCATAGCCGGAACCAAAGGGCTGGGCATCGCCCCTGCCTATTCTGCTACAAAACGTTTCCAAAATACCTATATCGATGCCTTGGAACAGCTGGCAAACATACAGCATCTCTCTATTGACTTTACAGATATCCGTCCCGGATTTGTGGCTACCGGACTCTTAAATGACGGGAAAAACTACCCTCTCTTAATGGATGTACAGCGCGTAGCACATCATATCATACGGGCATTAAAAAAGCGGAAGCGCATCATCATCATTGACTGGCGCTACCGCCTCTTGGTTTTCTTCTGGAAACTTATCCCCTCATTTATTTGGAAATACCTGCCTGTCCGCAATTAAGAGCAGGCAGGTAATCCCCTTTTAAGCCTGTAACTCTTCACATTCTTTCAACCATAAAGCTGCACTTGCATCGCTCGGCATACGCCAATCGCCACGGGGACTCAAAGAAACAGACCCCACCTTAGGACCATCGGGCAAGCAAGAACGCTTAAACTGCTGGGCAAAGAAACGGCGACAAAAGTTGGTTAACCATTTCTTGATTGTAGTACTGTCGTAGACTCCGCGAAAAGCAACTTCTGCTAAATAGAAAATCTTAGCCGGACGAGAGCCGAAGCGAAGGAAATGGTAAAGGAAAAAGTCATGAAGTTCATACGGACCTACCAGATCTTCCGTCTTCTGCCTGATGTTTCCGTTTTCATCGGCAGGTATCAGCTCCGGACTAATCGGTGTGTCAATAATGTCAAGTAAAGTATTACGTGACAAAACATCCACTCCAGTCTGTGCCACCCAACCTACGAGATGACGCACCAGCGTTTTAGGAATACTGGCATTTACTCCATACATTGACATATGGTCACCATTATAAGTAGCCCATCCTAATGCCAGTTCAGAAAGATCACCTGTACCTATTACCAGTCCGCCAACCTTATTAGCATAATCCATCAAGATTTGTGTACGCTCACGCGCCTGTCCGTTTTCGTAAGTAACATCATGAACAGACATATCATGACCAATATCCTGAAAATGCTGGATACAAGCATCCTTGATACTTATTTCCTTCACAGTAACCTGTAAAGAACTCATTAAAGTCAGCGCATTGTTATAAGTGCGGTCTGTAGTCCCAAATCCCGGCATGGTAATACCTATAATTCCTTTTCGCGAGAGACCTAACTTATCGAATGTTTTCACACAAACCAGCAAAGCCAGCGTAGAGTCCAGCCCTCCGGAAATGCCTACCACTACAGTATTACAATTCGTATGAAGCAAACGCTTCGCCAATCCTGCCACCTGAATAGAGAATATCTCTTCGCAACGTTCATCCAAAAGATTACCACTCGCCGGAATAAAAGGATGAGGGTCGACCGCACGTGTCAGAGTCAACTCACGCCCGGTAACCAGTTCGGTAGCTACATGCTGTGCCGGCATTTGCGCATACCGAGAAACACTCGCTGCAAAGGTTGTATTGGCCAAACGTTCTCCCCGCAAACGCTCTACATCAATCTCTGTGGCTACAAGCTGCTCTTCAAATGAGAAACGCTCTGAAGCTGCCAGCAAGGAGCCATTTTCATAAATCAGAGCATTCCCGGCAAACACCACATCGGTTGTTGATTCTCCAAATCCGGACGAAGCAAAAACATATCCTGCCAGACAACGTGCCGACTGCTGTGACAACAACGAACGCAGGTATTGATGTTTACTAATATTTTCTGTATCGGCAGACATATTAAAGATGATTTCTGCTCCTTTCAAAGCCAATGAAGAACTCGGCGGAATAGTAGCCCATACATCTTCACAAACTTCCACCCCAAAGCAAACATCTGGAGTATCAAACAGTAAATTGGCATTTACAGGAACCAACTGACCACACAAGCGTACAGTCGTCGTTTCGGGATGAGAGAGAGCAGAAGTAAACCAACGCTGCTCGTAAAACTCCTTATAGTTTGGAAGATAAGTTTTAGGAACAACACCTAAAATCTTTCCCCGCTGAAATACCACCGCACAATTCATCAAAGTAGAGTTTACCACTACAGGCATCCCTACAATCGAGATAATATCAAGCTGCCGCGTATTGTTCATTATCTGCATCAAGGCAAACTCTGCTTCTTCAAGCAATATCTGCTGACCGAACAGATCGGCACATGAATACCCTGTCAGATTTAACTCAGGAAAAACCAAAATCTGAACACCTTTCCCGTCGGCTATCACAATCTGCTTCTCTGCCTGCTGTGCATTAAACTTACAGTCAGCTACCTTTACTGCCGGAATAGCTGCCGCCACTTTCACAAAGCCAAATTTCATACTACTATATATTATAAATAATAATCATTGCAAAAATAACGAATAAATGCGAGACAACACCAAAAGTAAAAAAATAAAAAAAATCTTCTTCTCTCTTGTTATTCTGAAAAATCTTTGTACCTTTGCCTTTGAAATAAATTTGTAACAATTACAGAGTTGAAAGAATATATGAACGTTTACGAATACTTGATTAGCTATAACATTAAGCCATCCGTACAACGCATTGCTATTATGGATTACCTGCTGAAGCACAAAACTCATCCCTGCATTGATGAGATTTACATGGCTCTCTGCAAAGATATTCCTACCCTTTCAAAGACAACTGTATATAACACATTAAAGTTGTTTGTTGAACATGGGGCTGCGGTTATGCTGACTATCGACGAGCGTAATGCCTGCTTTGATGGCGACCTTTCTATTCATGCCCATTTCCAATGCAAGTCGTGCGGAAAGATTTATGACATCCCGTTTCTTTCGCACAATGAAGAAACACAAGACATGGAGCAAGAAGGATTCATTGTAGAGGAGTCACACCGCTATTATAAAGGTATTTGTCCGCCTTGCAAAGAAAAAGAAGATTTTAAAAACTGAACAAGTTTTACTTAAAGATATTACTAATAACTAAAATTTTAAGAACATGAAAAAATTTATCTGTACTGTATGTGGTTATATTCATGAAGGCGAAACTGCACCTGAAAAGTGTCCATTATGTAAAGCTCCTGCTTCAAAATTCAAAGAAATGGAAGAAGCTGAAGGCGGCTTGAACTTCGTTGACGAACACGTAATCGGTGTAGCTAAAGGTTGCGACGACGAAATGATCAAAGACTTGAACAATCACTTTATGGGCGAATGCACAGAAGTTGGTATGTACTTGGCTATGAGCCGTCAGGCAGACCGCGAAGGCTATCCTGAAGTTGCTGAAGCTTTCAAACGCTATGCATGGGAAGAAGCTGAACACGCTGCTAAATTTGCAGAATTGCTGGGTGACTGCGTATGGGATACTAAAACTAACTTGGAAAAACGTATGAACGCTGAATGTGGCGCATGCGAAGACAAGAAGCGTATCGCTACTCGCGCTAAAGCTTTGAATTTGGATGCTATCCACGATACTGTTCACGAAATGGCTAAAGACGAAGCTCGTCACGG
>URDR01000087.1 GCA_900546645.1 uncultured Bacteroides sp.
ATAAGAAAACAGTTCAGTTGTATCCTAACGACTATCGTGCATACAACAACTTGGGTATGATGGCTTATGCTGCTGGTGATAAAGCTGCTGCTGAAAACTACTTTAAACAAGCTGCAAGCAAGAGCTCTAACGCTGCTGAAGTAAACACTAACCTTGGTCTTTGCGAATTGGTTAAGGGTAATGTTGCTAACGCAGAAACTTACTTGAGCAAGTCAACAGGTGCAAACACTGCAAACGAAGCTTTGGGTAACTTGTATATCAAACAAGGTCAGTATGATCGTGCTGTTCAGGCATTTGGTGATACTAAGACAAACTCAGCTGCTTTGGCTCAGATTCTTGCAAAAGACTACAACAAAGCTAAAAATACGTTGAATGCAGTTAAGAATCCGGATGCTTACACTGACTATTTGATGGCTGTTGTAGGTGCTAGAACTAACAATGCAGACTTGGTTAAATCAAGCATGGCAAAAGTAGCTCAGAAAGATGCTGCTTTGGCTGCAAGCGCTCAAAACGATCGTGAATTTGCTAAGTATGCAAACGAAATCAAATAATTGATTTTTACTGAAAATACAGAGAAGCCGGAGTTGTCTACTCCGGCTTTTTTTGTCTTCGGTTCAGAGCAGCTGTAGGCTTACTACAGTGGCTATTGTATGAAATAGACTTTTTGATTGTAAGGTATAAAAGCAAAATGAAATGGACAGACCAGTTACATATTCGAACAGGCAAATATGGCAAATAGCTTATCCTATTTTAATCAGTTTGATAATGGAACAGCTGATAGGTATGACAGATACAGCTTTTATGGGCAGAGTGGGAGAAATAGAGTTGGGAGCTTCTGCTATAGCAGGAGTATATTATCTTGCTATTTTCATGCTTGGCTTTGGTTTCAGCGTGGGAGCCCAAATATTGATAGCCCGGCGTAATGGAGAAGGTAACTATAAAATGATAGGTGGTATATTCTATCAGGGGCTTTACTTTTTGCTGTTCATGGCAGTTGTCATGTTTGTATTATCTCACTTATTTTCTTCATCTGTTTTGGGAGAGCTTGTTGTATCTCCCCGTATCTGTGAGGCAGCAGTCAGTTATATAAACTGGCGTGTGTTTGGTTTCTTCTTTTCTTTTGCAGCCGTGATGTTTCGTGCATTTTTTGTAGGAACAACTCAAACCAAGACACTTACCTTGAATTCCGTTGTAATGGTTCTTTCCAATATTTTGTTTAACTATATATTGGTTTTTGGAAAATGGGGAATGCCGGCTCTTGGAATTGTCGGAGCAGCTATAGGTTCTTCTTTAGCTGAATTAGTTTCTTTATTGTTTTTTATTCTTTATACATGGAAGCGGGTTGACTGTAAGAAGTATAACTTAAACCACTTGGTTCGTTTCAGGCTAGATGAGCTCCGCCATATAATGAAAGTCTCCCTATGGACCATGATACAGAATGCGATATCCATCAGTACTTGGTTCTTGTTTTTCATTTTTATAGAACACTTGGGAGAGCGCTCATTGGCAATAACGAATGTGGTACGCAATGTGTCAAGTATTCCCTTTATGATTATCATGGCATTTGCTTCCACATGCAGTTCGCTTATCAGTAATCAGATAGGTGCAGGTGACGCTGTTCATATACGTGCCACCATTCATCAGCACATTCGGTTATGTTCTGCCATTGTCTGGCCTATTATTCTTTTGATAGCCTGTTTTCCAACGCCCATTCTGCATGTTTACACAGATCTGTCCGATTTGATAACAACTGCTGTTCCTACGCTTTGGGTACTTTGCGGAAGCTACTTATTACAAACATCTGGATATATCTATTTCCAGTCCGTATCGGGTACGGGGAACACCCGCTCAGCCTTTTTCTTGGAATTGATAGCCTTGTCATGTTATCTGTTATACATCGTTGTGGTTATTTTGATTATGAAGCAAGATGTGGCAGTTTGTTGGGGAGCCGAATATGTTTATGCAGGTGTTATAGGGCTTTTGAGTTTTCTTTATATGCGGAAAGCAAGTTGGCAGAAGCAAGTAATCTGATATAATCATGTCATTTCCTTGTTTTGGACGCCTGACTGTTTCAATATAAAAAAAAGGAAATAATGTAGTTAATACCAATAAAATTACGTATTTTCGCAAAAAAACAAAAAAGAATGAAGAAACTTTACTCGTTGCTGGTTTTACTTTATCTTCTGTTTTGTTTTGACTCTTGCAAGCAAAAAGAAGCATTCGAACTCCGTGGCGAACTTACAGATTTATCTTTAGATACACTTTGGGTTGTATTCGACGACCCGGAAATTCGGCTTGATACTCTGTTTCCTCAAAGTGGAAAATTTACTTATACTTTTACCCCAGACACGCTGCAGTTATTTCGTTTAGTTGATACGAATGGAAACTACTTGCCTGTATTTGCCGATAAAGGTTGGGAGGTAACGGTAAAAGGAAGCCTTGCATCACCTCAGGTAAAAGGAGAAGGACCTAATCGTGACTATCAGGAGTTTCTTAGCCGAGCAAAAACATTGCAGGGTGATTCAATCGCTCTTGCCCACTGGGCAGAAGAGTTTGTCAGGCAACATCCGTCATCATTCGCCTCTGCTTATGTAATCGACCAGTATTTTGTACAGATACCTCAACCCGATGTAGAAAAAGTTCGTGGATTGATTAATCCCTTGCGGGGAGAAGTCAAAGACAGCCATCTGCTGAGCATGATTCTGCAAACCATATCGCAGCGTAAAAGCGATAATGACACCGAGTACCTGAGTTATTTTTCCTGTAAAGATCGAAACGGAAAATACATCTCTTGGACAGGAAATAAAGAAAATTATATTCTGATTAATTTTTGGGCAAGCTGGGACAAGGGAAGCATGGCTGAGCGTGATTCGCTGATGAAGTCATGTCAGCGTTTGCCGAAAGAAAAGTTCCGTGTAGTTAATTTTTCATTAGACTATGAGAAAAAAGCGTGGTTGGACGCTTGTAAGAAAGATACAGATTTTTGGGTAGAAGTATGCGATTATGCAGGATGGGAAAATTCGCTCATCAAGCAGCAGCGTATAGCTTGTATACCAGCCAACATATTGATAAGCCGGAACCGTAAGATTTTAGCAACAAACCTTTATGGGGAGGAATTATATAATAAGGTGCTTCAACTTATAGATGAAGAGAAGGATAAAAAATAAAATTACATGTTAGTCAAGCTATTTGGTGCCGCCGTACAAGGTATTGACGCTACCATTGTAACCATTGAGGTAAACAGTTCACGCGGCATTAAATTTTTTCTGGTAGGTTTGCCAGACTCTGCCGTAAAAGAAAGCCATGAGCGCATCATCTCAGCCTTGCAGGTTAACGGATATAAGTTTCCCACCTGCCAGCTGGTTATCAACATGGCTCCAGCCAACCTACGTAAAGAAGGGTCATCGTATGATTTACCTTTAGCCATCGGAATTCTTGCAGCCACAGGAACGGTGTCGTCCGAAAAACTGGGACGCTATTTGTTGATAGGAGAATTAGGACTTGATGGCTCATTGCAAGCTATTCGTGGGGCGCTTCCTATCGCGATCGCTGCCCGTTCACAAGGTTTTGAAGGACTGATTCTTCCAAAGCAGAATGCACGTGAAGCTGCGGTAGTCAATAACTTGTCGGTTTACGGGGTAGAAAATATAACCGAGGTGATTGATTTCTTCAATGGAGCAGGTCAGCTTACTCCCACAGAGGTTAATACGCGTGAAGAATTCTATCGTAACCAGGCTAACTTCCCCTTTGATTTTGCAGAAGTTAAGGGGCAGGAAAATGTAAAGCGGGCTTTGGAAGTTGCAGCTGCTGGTGGGCATAATATTCTTCTTGTTGGAGCTCCCGGAAGTGGAAAGTCAATGATGGCAAAGCGTTTGCCCGGTATTCTTCCTCCTCTCTCACTTGGTGAAAGTTTGGAAACGACCAAAATACATTCAGTGGCAGGAAAGTTAGGAAAGGATGTTTCTTTGATCGCTGTCCGTCCGTTTCGTTCACCTCACCATACCATTTCGCAAGTTGCTATGGTAGGAGGAGGGGCAAGTCCGCAGCCGGGAGAAATCAGTCTGGCTCATAACGGTGTCCTGTTTCTCGATGAGCTCCCTGAGTTCAACCGAAGTGTGCTTGAAGTGCTTCGTCAGCCTTTGGAAGACCGCCACATCACCATATCAAGAGCTCAATATACCCTTGATTATCCGGCAAGTTTCCAGCTTGTAGCTTCCATGAATCCATGTCCGTGCGGATATTATAATCATCCCACCCGTAATTGCGTTTGCAGTCCAGGTCAGGTGCAACGCTATTTGAATCGTATATCCGGTCCATTGCTTGACCGTATTGATATTCAGGTAGAAATCGTTCCGGTTTCATTCGAAAAAATGTCGGAGCAGACCCAGGCTGAATCAAGTGCGGCTATCCGTGAGCGGGTGGTACGTGCTCGTCAGCTACAGACCGCCCGTTTTGCCTCTGTTCCCGGAGTTTATTGTAACGCTCAGATGACTTCTCGGCTGCTTAATCAGTATGCACGTCCAGATGATAAAGGCTTGGATTTACTTCGCAATGCCATGACGCGGCTGAATTTGTCTGCCCGTGCGTATGACCGTATATTGAGAGTTGCTCGGACGATAGCCGATCTGGAAGGAGTAGAGCAGATACAATCTTGGCATTTGGCAGAAGCCATAAGCTACCGGAATCTTGACAGAGAAAATTGGGCAGGATGATTAGCGGAACACAGTCGGATGGGGTATGAAGGGCAAGAGCAGCAGAATAAAAAGATATAAAAGGAATGAAAGCTTATGGCATCTAAACGATTGGTAGCCGATAATGATTTTGGGCAGATTATCATACATACACGTCGGGGAGCACGGAATATAACCATGCGTGTAAAGCCCGATGGGTTGCATCTGACTGTTCCTTCTCGCAGCTTATTGAAAAAGGTACTCGAAGTTTTACAGCCCTATCGTAAGCAGTTGTTGGAGCAGCTTGAGCAGATAGCCCCCAAGCCTGTCGATTTAAGTTTCCGTATTCATGCCGACTGCTTTCATCTTTCATTGGCATCCAGCAAGCTAAAACATTTTACCATTCGTAGGGAAGAGGAGGAAATGATTATCTACTGTCCGGAAAATGTAGATTTCAAAAGAGAGGATGTGCAGAAACTAGTACGCAGTGCTATCCTTCGAGCCATGAAGAAGGCAGCAGAGACTTATCTTCCTCCGTTACTTTCCATGTGGGCAGAACGTTTTGGGCTGACTTATCGTAAAGTGCGTATCACCGGTGCCCGCTCCCGTTGGGGAAGTTGTTCGGCTGCGCGCACCATCAGCTTGTCGTGTTACTTAATGTTACTTCCGGCAAAGCTGATGGATTATGTTATTCTTCATGAACTTGCTCACACCAAAGAAATGAATCATGGTCCCCGATTTTGGGAGTTGCTTGATGGCATGACAGAAGGGAAAGCTTTACTTTTGCGCAAGGAACTGCGTGCCTATCGTACTTCATTTTGAGGACTTGTAACCTCAGGTCTAAAAAGTTCATTGGCTAAACCCCATCAACTCATTAACTCATAAACTCATCAACTCAAACTGATATAAATCAAGAAATAAGTTTAGGTGTATATTGAGCACTTATTTGATGTACCTTTGCAGTCAGATAAGCAAAGAAAGATGAAAAAGAGTTTATTAGCCCTTGCCTCCGGGACCTTGGGATTAGGTATCGCGGAGTTCGTAATGATGGGAATCCTTCCCAATGTAGCTCATGATTTGGGGGTAAGCATCCCTACGGCCGGTCATTTGATTTCAGCCTATGCCATCGGGGTGTGTGTCGGTGCTCCTCTTACAGTGGTAGTAGCCCGGACCCGTCCGTTGAAACAAATCCTATTAGGTTTGGTAGCCATCTATATCTTTGGCAATGTATGTGCCTCCTTATCGCCCAGTTATTGGATGCTATTGTTCATGCGTTTCGTGTCCGGACTTCCTCATGGCGCTTTCTTCGGTGCCGGTTCTATTGTTGCCGAGCGGGTAGCCGATAAGGGACGCGAATCACAAGCCGTATCACTGATGATAGCAGGCATGACCATTGCAAATTTGTTTGGAGTACCCTTTGGTACGATGCTGTGTAATTTAGTTTCGTGGCGTTTTCCTTTTGCCTTTAACGGTGTGTGGGGACTGTTTACCTTTTATCTGGTATGGAAGTGGGTGCCTTTTATACCGGCACTTCCTGATACAGGCTTTAAAGGTCAGTTCCGTTTCTTGAAAAAACTGGCCCCTTGGCTGATTATATTAACTACCATGTTCGGTAACGGAGGGATTTTCTGCTGGTTTAGTTACGTTACTCCGCAGATGATGAACGAAGCCGGATTTTCTTCCTCCCATATGACGCTCATCATGATGTTTGCAGGTTTAGGCATGACCATCGGCAATCTGGTGGGTGGCAGATGCGGCGATTTATATGGTCTTGCTCCGGTCGTTCGTTTTGCTCAGTACTTTATGATTTTGGCTCTGTTGGGAACGTTCTTTTTTGCCTCTGTTCCTTGGCTTTCGGTCTTGCTGATGTTTATCGGTACAGCCTGTCTTTTCGCTGTTTCTCCTGCGCAGCAGCTATTGCTGATTCAAAATTCTCGGGGGAGCGAATTGATGGGGGCGGCTTGTGTGCAGGTGGCATTTAATATGGGGAATGCCATGGGAGCCTATCTGGGCGGGCTTCCGATTGAATATGGTATGGGTTATCGTTATCCGTCGCTTGTAGGGGTATTCGTCGTGTTATTGGGATTGGCATCGGCTTCAGTTTATATTTGGCGGGAGCGAAAAATACATGTTGCCGGATGATGCTTCGGTGAAAGCGGGAAAAACGTCTTGATGTTTTTAAAAAAACATCGGGACGTTTTTTTTATTCGTCTTCACGTTTCGGGAAAAACGTTTAGGCGTTTTTTGAATGCGTCGTAACGATGCGGAAGAAACCCGGTTGTTATGTAGAGACTCCTCACTTATCATTTATAGAATCATTAATAACGACGGGGCTTGGTCGTTACTAACAGCTTGCTTTCGTCGTTACTAAGACTCATCTGTATTTTTATATGCCTTTCTTCTCTCCCTCAAAAAATGTTTTTTCGAAAATTGCCTGCACCCTACACGCTTTTGGGGTTAATATATTATGTATAAGTAAATTAGATACGTGTAGGACGCAGTGTAGGGTGGTGTAGGGCGCAGGATTTGCCTACACGCTTGCTGCTCGCTTTTATAGTAGTTCGCATTTGATTATATGTCTTTTAATCATAATAAGCTTATAGCTACAAAAGCGATTGATTGTGACCTTGAGTGCTATGATGGAAAGTACCAGTTGGTACGAGAGCAAAAATTTTATACCCTTGTTGCTTTGACATATCAACTTTTTCTTTACATTTGCCATTGCAAAAAATTAGTGACACAATAAAACAAGTTAATCATTATGGAAAACGAAAACAAAAATAACCAACTTCAGATTGAACTGAAGGAGGAAGTGGCTCAAGGAACTTATGCAAATCTTGCTATAATCACTCACTCAACTTCGGAGTTTGTTCTTGACTTTGTCCGTATCATGCCCGGGTTGCCGAAGGCAAATGTACAGTCGCGTATTGTAATGACTCCGGAACATGCCAAACGCTTGATGTATGCTTTGCAGGATAACGTGACTAAGTATGAAAAAAACTTTGGTCCGATTCGAATGCCGGAAGAGCAACAGAATGCGGGCGGGAAAACTTTTGTTCCTCCCTTGAGTGACTTTAAAGGCGAAGCCTAATCGTCTTTCTCTATGAATTTATAGAGGGATTACTGTTAAATAAATATAAATTGAGGCTTGAAAGGGCTGTTTGGTGGGATAGATGCTCCAAACAGCCCTTTTTATTTTTAAAAGGTTTTGCTGATTAAAAAGTTATTTGTAATTTTGCAGCCCGAAATGTATAGTTTCGACAAGGATTGGAAAAAACAATAAACGAAATATATAACAATTAAAAATCAAACAAAATGCCTACTATTCAACAGTTAGTAAGAAAAGGAAGAACGGTTTTGGTTGAGAAGAGTAAATCTCCGGCGCTGGATTCATGTCCTCAGAGACGTGGTGTTTGCGTTCGTGTTTACACTACAACTCCGAAAAAGCCGAACTCAGCAATGCGTAAGGTTGCTCGTGTGCGTCTGACAAACTCTAAGGAAGTGAACTCTTACATTCCGGGAGAAGGACACAACTTGCAGGAACACTCAATCGTATTGGTTCGCGGTGGTCGTGTGAAAGACCTTCCGGGTGTACGTTATCACATTGTTCGTGGTACATTGGATACCGCAGGTGTAGCTGGCCGTACACAAAGACGTTCTAAATACGGTGCTAAACGCCCGAAACCGGGACAGGCAGCTCCGGCAGGAAAAGGTAAGAAGTAATCTTTCTCGCTGAGTACAATCCTTATAGAAAAACTTTATTAATTCGTTTTGGTTTGTTGGAAAAGCTTTAAGGTTGAGTAAATGTCTCGGAGGAGACGTTGAAGAAAACAAAGATGCAGCCCCAAACTAAACATTATTATCAAACAAAATGAGAAAAGCAAAACCAAAAAAACGTGTGATCCTTCCGGATCCGGTATTCAATGACCAGAAGGTTTCTAAATTCGTAAACCATCTGATGTATGATGGAAAGAAGAATACTTCTTATGAAATCTTCTACAATGCTCTGAAATCAATCGAAAACAAGCTTCCGGGTGAAGAAAAATCAGCTTTGGAAGTTTGGAAAAAAGCTTTGGAAAATGTAACTCCGCAGTTGGAAGTTAAATCTCGCCGTATCGGTGGTGCTACTTTCCAGGTTCCTACTGAAATCCGTCCTGACCGTAAAGAATCAATCTCAATGAAGAATATGATTGCTTTCGCTCGTAAACGCGGTGGTAAATCTATGGCTGACAAATTGGCTGCTGAAATCTTGGACGCTTATAACGAACAGGGTGGTGCATTCAAACGTAAAGAAGATATGCATCGTATGGCTGAAGCTAACCGTGCATTTGCTCACTTTAGATTCTAATCAAGTACTAATCAATTTATAAGAAGGAAAAATGGCTAAACAAGATTTGCATTTGACCCGTAATATCGGTATCATGGCGCACATCGACGCAGGTAAGACTACAACTTCTGAACGTATCTTGTTCTACACAGGTCTGACTCACAAAATCGGTGAAACTCATGATGGCTCTGCAACAATGGACTGGATGGCTCAGGAGCAGGAACGCGGTATTACTATTACCTCTGCTGCTACTACCACATTCTGGAACTATGCAGGCAAGAAATTTAAGATTAACTTGATTGACACTCCGGGACACGTGGACTTTACTGCTGAAGTAGAACGCTCTTTGCGTGTTCTTGATGGTGCTGTAGCTACTTACTGTGCAGTAGGTGGTGTAGAACCTCAGTCAGAAACTGTATGGCGTCAGGCTGATAAATACAATGTACCTCGTATCGGTTATGTAAACAAAATGGACCGTTCTGGTGCTGACTTCTATGAAGTAGTTCGCCAGATGAAGGACGTTTTGGGAGCTAATCCTTGTCCGGTTGAAATTCCTATCGGTGCTGAAGAAAACTTCAAGGGTGTAATCGACTTGATCAAGATGAAAGCTATCTTGTGGCACGATGAAACCATGGGAGCTGACTACGATACAGAAGAAATTCCTGCTAACTTGGTAGACGAAGCACAAGAATGGCGTGATAAGATGTTGGAAAAAGTAGCTGAATTCGATGAAGCTTTGATGGAAAAATACTTCGATGATCCTTCTACTATTACAGAAGAAGAAGTAATGAGAGCTTTGCGTGCAGGTACTTTGAAGATGGAAATCGTTCCGATGCTTTGTGGTTCTTCATTTAAGAACAAAGGAGTTCAGCCGCTGTTGGATTACGTTTGTGCATTCTTGCCTTCTCCATTGGATACTCCGAATATCGTGGGTTCTAACCCTGACACAGGTGCTGAAGAAGATCGCCGTCCGGATGAAGACGAAAAGACTTCTGCATTGGCATTTAAGATTGCAACTGACCCTTATGTAGGTCGTTTGACTTTCTTCCGTGTTTACTCAGGTAAGGTTGAAGCTGGTTCTTATATCTACAATACTCGCTCTGGAAAGAAAGAACGTGTTTCTCGTTTGTTCCAGATGCACTCAAACAAGCAAAACCCTGTTGAGGTAATTAGTGCTGGTGATATTGGTGCAGGTGTAGGTTTCAAAGATATCCGTACTGGTGATACTTTGTGTGACGAAACAGCTCCGATTGTATTGGAATCAATGGATTTCCCGGAACCGGTTATCGGTATCGCTGTAGAACCTAAGACTCAGAAAGACCTTGATAAGCTTTCTAACGGTTTGGCTAAGTTGGCTGAAGAAGATCCGACTTTCACCGTTAAGACTGACGAACAGACTGGTCAGACTGTAATCTCTGGTATGGGTGAGCTTCACTTGGATATCATTATCGACCGTTTGAAACGTGAGTTCAAGGTTGAATGTAATCAGGGTCGTCCTCAGGTTAACTACAAGGAGGCTATCACTAAGACTGTTGAACTTCGTGAAGTTTACAAGAAGCAGTCGGGTGGTCGCGGTAAGTTTGCTGATATCATCGTAACTGTAGGTCCGGTTGATGAAGACTTTAAACAAGGTGGTTTGCAGTTCGTTGACGAAGTGAAAGGTGGTAACGTACCTAAGGAATTTATCCCTTCAGTACAGAAAGGTTTCCAGACTGCAATGAAGAATGGTATTTTGGCTGGATTCCCGCTTGACTCATTGAAGGTCGTGTTGAAGGATGGTTCATTCCACCCGGTTGACTCTGACCAGTTGTCATTCGAAATCTGTGCTATCCAGGCTTACAAGAACGCTTGTGCTAAAGCAGCTCCGGTATTGATGGAACCGATTATGAAACTGGAAGTTGTAACTCCGGAAGAAAACATGGGTGACGTTATCGGTGACTTGAATAAACGTCGTGGTCAGGTAGAAGGTATGGAGACAAGCCGCTCAGGTGCTCGTATCGTTAAGGCTCAGGTTCCATTGGCTGAAATGTTCGGTTATGTAACAGCTTTGCGTACCATCACTTCAGGTCGTGCTACTTCTTCAATGACTTATGATCACCATGCACAGGTTTCTAGCTCTATTGCTAAGACTGTGCTGGAAGAAGTGAAAGGTCGCGTAGACTTGGTATAATAAAAATAAAAGATTGAAGCCGATGAGGGTTAGCGAATGACTCTTAACCCTCATGCTTCATCTCATTCAAACATATAATTATTAAATAGACACATGAGTCAGAAAATCAGAATTAAACTGAAATCTTACGATCACAACTTGGTTGACAAATCGGCTGAGAAGATTGTAAAAACAGTGAAGGCTACTGGTGCTATCGTTAGCGGTCCTATTCCATTGCCTACACACAAACGTATCTTTACTGTAAACCGTTCGACTTTCGTTAACAAGAAGTCACGTGAACAGTTTGAGTTGTCTTCTTACAAGAGACTGATTGACATCTATAGCTCAACTGCAAAGACAGTAGACGCTTTGATGAAATTGGAATTACCGAGTGGGGTAGAAGTAGAAATTAAAGTTTAAT
>URDR01000088.1 GCA_900546645.1 uncultured Bacteroides sp.
TAATAACGAGGGCGTTTTGTACTACGTTTTTAGGAACGTAGAACTGGACACCCTAGCTATTAAGAGTAAAAAATGTTTGAAATTATTACCCATTCATTGTGGTGCTCAAGCTGTAACTGATTATATATTTGATCCTTTTGGGCATATTTATTCCTGTTTGGATTGTGTTGGCAACAAAAGACAAGCTATTGGAACATATATAAATCATGTAAGATGGAATGAGGTAAAAGAAAAGTGGACTAATAGAAATGTGGGGATATTGGATAAATGTAGTAAATGTAAATTTGCGTTATTGTGTGGGGGAGGATGTTATGCAAAAGTTCTTAATTTCAATATTGAATCCTATTGTGATGGTTATCCTGTAAAATTTAAAAATACAATCAATAGAATATATAAGCACTTGTATAAGCAAGTGTAATGTTTTAATTATTAAATTTTTTACATTATGAAAACTAAGAAATCTGATGTTATGACATCATTGAATGAGAATTCTGACATGGACTTAAGCATTCAACAACTTGAAGACAGATTGGAAACCGATCCGTTAGCGGTGAGTGGATTATTGAACCTTGATGCAGATGTTTCTACTAATGTAGATTGTTTCGATTTTACATGTGAAAGTGGTTTCCATATTGGATGGTGATTGTTAACAAAAGGGTGGATAGGGATATTAACTATTCACCCTTAAATAGAACGACAATGTATTTAAAATGTTTTTTTTATATAGTATTTGTTTTTTGCTCATTCTGTTTTAAGTTATATGCTCAAAACAATGTAGTAGGGTGTATAAATAATGTAGAAAAAAAGGGTATTCCTTATGTTACTGTAAGATTGTTGTATACCGATTCAACATTGGTAAAAGGTACTGTAACGGATAGCTTGGGAACTTTCTCTCTTTCAAATGTACAAGCAGGGCATTATTTATTGTCGTTTAGCTCTATAGGTTATAAGGGTAAATTTTATCCTATTGTGATGGAAAATAAATCTTTGAACTTATCACCTATAGCATTGGAAACGGACAATGTACAGTTGGACGGAGTGACTGTAACGGGCAGTTCGTTTATCCGTAAAAAAGATTACGTGTTGATTATTCCCGACAAACAGCAGGTGAAGCATGCCAGCAACGGGTATGATGTATTGTATAATCTGATGATTCCCGGATTGACGGTAGACAAACGCAAGGGAACAGTTACGGCTTTTGCAGGGGAAGTTACCTTGTACATTGACGGTGAAAAGGCTACTAGCAGGGATGTACAGAATCTGCGCCCGCAAGATATAAAAGATGTAGAATACTATGACGTGCCTTCGGGAAAATATGCCAATGACATTGCCGCAATAAATTATATTACCAAGAAATACAAGTCGGGTGGATATGTGTCGGTCAATGGCAAGCAAATGATAGGCTATCTGTCCGGTGATTATAATTTCAGCTCCAAACTAGTTCACAATAACACATCGTATATGTTGTCAGGCGGTTATTCGAACAGGAAGTATAAGAATAATATAGAGGAAGAACAAGAAACCTTTTATCTTCCGGGAGGTACGGTTTGCCGTAATACGAAGCTGGAAGGCTCCCGCTATCGTAACGACCAGCAATATGCTTTGCTGAAAGTCAATAACCGTACTGATAAAAGGTTGTTGTCGGGAGAAATGTCTTTTGTACGGGATTATACTCCTGAAAACGAGAATCATACTTCCTTGGATTACCATACGGAGCGTGTCCTGTCGGGAAGCTGGCAGCAACAGAAAAGCCTGCAACCGGCTGTTACCCTGCATGCTAATTTCAACTTACCGAAGAAACAGTTGCTGGAATTCAGCTTGGGGGGAATGTATTCGGATAATAAGTATCAAAGAAGTTACTGGGAAAATGCCGAAAAATCGTTTACTTCTGTAAGGGAGGATATGTACACTTTCTCTTTTTCGGGGAATTATGTGATTCCTTTCAAGCATAACAATTCCTTGAACATTTATGCGTTGCATCATCACGAGGTGACTTCTTCTCTCTACAGCGGGGACTATGACTCGTGGCAACACCTGTGGCATGGAGAAAGTCTGCTGTTCGCTACTTATCAGCATCGCATTAATCCAAAAATCAGCCTTATAGTACGTCCCGGAGTTTCACTCTTGAACTACCGTTTGCACGAACACGATTTGCAGCAGTTTGCCTCATTGAGATTCAATACGATGTTCAGGTATCAGATGAATCAAGCCAACCAACTTGTTTCTTATGTAAATATAGGTAATACCGCTCCCGATATTGAGTATTTGAACGATGTCGACCAAACCATTGATTTTTTGCAGATACAACGGGGTAATCCTAATATCGGGAATACCAAGATATACAATGGCGGAGTGGTGTTTAACTCCCAGTATAAGAAACTGAATGTGCAGCTTAATTCCGATTACATGCTTTTTACAGACAATGTTTTCTTTCATTTTTATGAGGAGAACGATAAGCTAATCCGTTCTTTCTTTCAGGGAGGAAAGGCTCATCTGTTCAAGACAACTTTGGATGTTGCTTATCGCTTTTCGGATAATCTGAGATTCAAGCTGTCTGGTACTTATATGTACGAAAAGGTAAATTCCCAATTGTATCATGAGAGTGACCATGTTTTTCAAGGTGCAGCAGACCTTAATTACTTTTGGAAAAATCTTAGTGTAAATGTGTATGGAAAGGCTGCTACCCGGCAGATGTCTGTATGGATGTTGAATCATAAGCAGTCCCCGGTTGTTTATGGTCTTTCCGTAGGATGGGCATGGAAACAATGGAATATAGAAGCTGGTACGGAAAATCCGTTTACCAAGCACAGTTATTATAAAGAATACGGTAACTATGGGGTGTATCAGTATGATAAGCGGTATAGTAGCCGAATCAACCAGCAAACCGGATATGTGAAGTTGAGTTATACGGTTGATTTTGGAAAGAAAGTGTCCCGTGAAGCTGCCAATATAAATAAAAAGATTAATAGTGCGATATTGAAAGCGGAATAAAGAAATGAAACCTTACAGTAATATCACCATCCATCATCGTTTTTCTTCTTCGGTGCAGAAGGAAAAATACCTGTTGTCCTACAACGGGCAATACTACGAAGCTAGTCATGCCATTGTGGAACTGGTGGAAGAACTGCAACGATATGAGGAAGAAGAAGTGGCTATCGGAGCATACATCCGAAAAAAAGGAGACAAGTACAGCCCGGAACAAGTACGGGAGGTGATAGAAAAATTCATCGCTCCCATTTTCCGTGCAGTACCGAAGAAGCGGACTTTCCTTTACGAAAAAGAACTGTTCAGTGCCGGGGCGATAGACAGGTTCTCGGATTCGTTCCGCTTTTTATTTCACAAGGCATATATGGCGGTGGTACTGGCGGTGATGCTGGTGTTGGATGCCTGGTTTTTCCTCACAACCCCCGACCTGCTTCTGTTCAACAACAAAGTGAACTTCTATATGGTGGTGGAATTGCTGGTATTTATGCTTGCTTCTTCTTTTTTTCATGAGTTGGGACACGCTTCCGCCTGCAAATACTTTGGCGTGCGTCACGGAGGGATAGGCTTCGGACTATATTTGAACTTTCCCGTGCTTTATACGGATGTTACGGAAGTGTGGAAGCTGAATCGGGCTCAACGGTGCGTGGTGAACCTTGCCGGGGTTTACTTCCAGTCGTACTGGCTGATAGCCTTGCTGGCGGCTTTTCTCCTAACGGGAAACGACATCCTGCGCTACCTGATACTCATTATGAACCTGGGTTTCGTGATGACGCTGAATCCTTTCTTCAAATTCGACGGCTACTGGATAGCTTCGGATCTGCTGGGCGTGCCGAACCTTCGGCAGCGTTCGCTGGAACTGCTGGGCTACCTGTACCGGCATGTCCGCCGGGAACCAATCGGCAGAAAACCTTACTTGCTTCAGATACGCCCGTTGGAGAAATATGGGTTGCTGGCATATTCGGTCGTGGTAAATATCTTTATGGGATTTTACTTCTGTTACGCTATACCCATGTTCCTGTACCGTTTTGTACGGACTTTCCCCGATGCGGTGAATGAACTGATTCTTTATATGTCTAACCGCATGGTGCCCCCTTTCGCCTTGCTGCGCAACATCGGTATGC
This sequence comes from uncultured Bacteroides sp., assembly GCA_900546645.1. Lineage (GTDB taxonomy): Bacteria > Bacteroidota > Bacteroidia > Bacteroidales > Bacteroidaceae > Phocaeicola. The sequence continues at coordinate 4,107 of URDR01000088.1, forward strand.
AACTGATATTCCTTGCCCTGATAGGCTATCTTGTGTACAGGACGATTACTTCATTCACAAAACGGTATGCAAGAAAATAATAATACGGGGTTCTGCCCGAATAAGGAGGTGTGGTACGCCACGGCTTGTATGCTGCTGGTGGCAATGGGAATATTCTTGTTTCGTATAGATGATTCCCGCTTGGTTTCTTTTTTGCTGCTGGCTGGCGGATTGACGGCAATCCGCGTGCTTCCTTTCAGGCGGTGGATGGTCTTGGACATATGCATTGGTCTGATTACGCTATACGACCTGTTTTCTTGCCTTTATGCCGAATGCCCTTTACCTGCCATTCGTGTTTCTTTGTACTCCCTGTATGCGCTGGTGGCATATTTTGTGTTTCGCCGGATTCTGTCGTGGCAACCTGCGGAGCGCATCGTCCGTTCGGGCAGTAATGTGCTGACGGGTATCGCCCTTGTGCTTGCCGTATTGTCTTTCTTTGTGTTTCGGAAGTCCGTGCTGGAAGTCGGCTTCGAAGATACGTACCACTTCCGCTTTCTGTTTCGCCCGTTAGGATATGTCACCAATGTATGGTCGGAAATACTCTTGCTCATTTTGGGATGGGCGTGTCTTTCGTGCCGGCGTTATGCGTCAGTCTTCATCTTCTTGACTTTTACGGCTATCTTTTTGTCCTTTTCCCGCGGAGCTTATGTTGCTTCGGGCATTTATCTGGTCGGTAGTTTGCTGGTAATGCATAAGGCAGACAAACTTCGGATTGTTCTTTCGGCGTTGGCGGCACTGGTGTTGGTTGTGGTGTGTTGTCCGAAGGAAGTGCAAACCACTTTGGCTATGAACCGTACTGCTTCCCAGCGGCAAAGTACGGAAAGCAGGGTACAAGGTACATCAGCGGCTTGGACTGCTTTCAAGGTATGCCCGTTGTTGGGGTATGGTAACGGGAACTATATGTATGCACTTGATACAGCAACGGGGCAGGACAGCACGAAATCGTTTACTTCAATGCCGCCGAATACGTTGGCGCGGATGCTGGTGGAAAAGGGAATTGTTGGAACATCACTTTATGTCTTATTTTTGCTCGCCGTAGTATGTGTCTTATGGCAGAAGCGCAAACGGAGGGAAAGCCGCATCATCGGTTGTACACTTCTTGCTTTGTTGGCTAAGGATATGAGCCAGTCTGCTTGGGGAGAGATACCTTTTCTTATGCTAGTGGTCTATCTGCTTCTCGCTTATCTTCAAAGGGAAGAGGAGGAAAAGCCGGAGCGTATTCCATTGTCAGCAAGTAGCTATACGATAGCCGGATTTTCGCTTGTGGCTGTGTTGGCATGGAATGTACCGGTAGTGCTGCGGATGGTTGATCCTACGGGGACTTATTTGGAACAGAGAGATTACCGGGAAGCTTGGATGAAGCATCCCGATGATGCACAACTCTGTTACTTATATGCTTCACGCACTCTTTTGAAAGAGAATCCGGAAGAGGCAGACAGTATGTTGCGGAAGCTGACAATGGATTTTCCCCGAAACAGCTTATATCTGCGAGCTTATGCCGGAAGGTGCTATACAAAAGGTGATAAGGAAACGGCCTGCCGGATGATGGCGGAAGCCATTTGCTATACTCCTCGCCTGTTGGATGACGAATGGATGCATGGCTGGAAGCGGAGTGATAGTCTTTTTCATGTGCGTGTGGTGCGGAAAGCATTGGAGAAAAAACCTGGCAATGAAGCCTCGGCTTCAGACTATGCCCGATACGGCTATGCTGTCCATTGGATAGGGGATACGCTTACGGCAAGTACTTACCTTAAGAGAGCAGTCAGATTATTACCGAATCTTGCTACACCTTATCTGCTGTTGGGGGAATACGATAAATACAAATTGTTGATGTATGGTGCTTTCCATGCTGATGTGAAGCGTGCTTCTCTTCCTGATTTACCTCCGGTAAATGAAGATTATCTGCTGAAAAAACAAGTTGCCGTAAAAATAAGGAATTGGTATGAGGCAGGGGATTTCTGAGAAATAATTTGTACCTCGGAGGGGAATCGAACCCCTATCTAATGTTTAGGAAACATCTATTCTATCCGTTGAACTACCAAGGCAACGGGTGCAAATGTAACTCTTTTTGTGTAAACTTTTCTATTATTATTCAGAAAAAACTCATAACGGCTTCATTTTGTTGGTACTTTTCTAAATACCTGCTGATTTATTTTGTTTTTTGATGGAACTTCGCCAATTTTGCGAGTATTGATTTTGTAAATTTTAAATTTAAAAAGTTTCTATATGGCAGAAGAAATGATTGTCAAAGAGCTGGACGATGTAGTGGTACGTTTCTCCGGTGATTCCGGTGACGGAATGCAGTTGGCGGGCAATATGTTTTCTAATATTTCGGCTACAGAGGGAAATGATATCAGTACGTTCCCCGATTATCCTGCCGATATTCGCGCTCCGCAAGGTTCGCTGACCGGGGTTTCAGGTTTTCAGGTTCATATCGGTTCCGGTAAGGTGTACACACCGGGCGATAAGTGTGATGTGCTGGTGGCTATGAATCCGGCTGCCCTGAAAACGCAATATAAATATTGTAAATCGCAGGCTGTCATTATCATTGATACCGATTCGTTTACCAAGCGTGACTTGGAAAAAGCTCAGTTTGTGCTTGAAGATCCGTTCTCGGAGTTGGGTATTAAGAATGAAGTGGTTGAGGCTTCTATTACCACCATGTGTAAGGAAAGCCTGAAAGATAGCGGGCTGGATAATAAAACGATACTCCGCACCAAGAATATGTTTGCGCTCGGTCTGGTATGTTGGCTGTTTCATCGTGATATCGCGTTGGGCGAAAAACTGTTGCGCGAAAAATTTGCGAAGAAGCCGGAAATTGCCGAAGCTAATGTGAAGGTACTTTATGACGGCTATCATTTCGGTGAAAACACCCATGCTTCTGTGGCTATGAGTTATATGGTACCAAGCAAGCAGCAAAAACTTCCTGGCCGTTATATGGATATTAACGGAAACAAGGCGGCATCTTATGGTCTGATGGCTGCTGCCGAGAAAGCCGGATTGGAGCTTTATTTAGGTTCTTATCCCATTACTCCTGCCACCGACATTCTTCATGAGCTGGCAAAACACAAGTCACTTGGCGTGAAAACCGTACAATGTGAAGACGAGATTGCCGGATGTGCTTCTGCTGTGGGAGCTGCCTTTGCCGGAGCTTTGGCAGTAACAACCACATCGGGTCCGGGGATTTGCCTCAAGAGTGAGGCTATGAATCTGGCAGTGATTGCCGAACTGCCTTTGGTTATTATTGATGTGCAGCGCGGAGGTCCGTCAACCGGCCTTCCCACAAAGTCGGAGCAGACCGACCTGTTGCAGGTGCTTTACGGGCGTAACGGGGAAAGTCCGATGCCCGTCATTGCAGCTTCTTCGCCGACCGACTGCTTTGATGCTGCTTATATGGCTTGTAAGATTGCATTGGAACACATGACTCCGGTGGTTATGTTGAGTGATGCCTATATAGCCAACGGCTCTGCCGCTTGGAGACTTCCGGAACTGGACAAATATCCTGCCATCTGTCCGCCGTACGTGCGTCCTGAAATGGCAGAAACATGGACTCCTTTCTTGCGTAACCCCGAAACTGGAGTGCGTTATTGGGCTATACCGGGAACGGAAGGATTTATGCACCGCATCGGCGGATTGGAAAAGAGCAATGAAACAGGAGCTATTTCTACCGAACCGGGAAACCATGACTTGATGACCCGCTTACGTGCTGAGAAAGTAGAGAAAATAGCCGATGTGCTTCCACCGCTTGAGATAGAAGGTTGTCAAGATGCAGATTTACTGATTGTAGGCTTTGGCGGAACCTATGGCCATCTTCATTCTGCCATGGATGCACTGAACAAGCAGGGAAGGAAAGCGGCACTGGCTCATTTCCGTTTTATCAATCCGCTACCGCGGAATACAGAAGAAGTGTTGCGCCGTTATAAGAAAATTGTAGTGGCAGAGCAGAACTTGGGACAGTTTGCCGGATACTTGCGCATGAAGGTGGAAGGCATTCATTTGCATCAGTTTAATCAGGTAAAAGGTCAGCCGTTTGTGGTACAGGAACTGGTTGATGCTTTCACTAAAATCATGGAGGAATAATGTGTATGAGCGAAACAAACTATACACCTGCCGATTATAAGGCAGGGCAACCCCGCTGGTGTCCGGGATGTGGTGACCATGCCTTTTTAAACTCTTTTCATAAGGCATTGGCTGAGTTGGGCGTACCGCCCCATGAAATTGCGGTGATTTCCGGTATTGGCTGTTCTTCACGCTTGCCTTATTATATGAATACGTATGGCATGCATACCATTCACGGACGCGCGGCAGCCATTGCTACCGGAGCAAAAGTGGCTAATCCTAAATTAACCGTATGGCAGATTTCGGGCGATGGCGACGGACTGGCTATCGGAGGCAATCATTTTATCCATGCTATCCGTAGAAATGTAGATATCAATATGATTTTGCTGAATAACCGCATTTATGGTTTGACCAAGGGGCAGTATTCACCTACATCGGCCCGTGGTTTTGTCAGCAAGTCATCGCCTTATGGTACGGTAGAAGACCCGTTCCGTCCGGCAGAACTCTGCTTCGGTGCACGCGGACGCTTCTTTGCCCGTTGTGCAGCTGTTGACGGAGGTCCTTCTGTAGAAGTGCTGAAGGCTGCAGCCAAGCATAAAGGAGCTTCGGTGGTTGAGGTGCTGCAAAACTGTGTAATCTTTAACGATGGAACCCATAATGCAGTAGCCAAGAAGGAAGATCGTGAACGGAATGCCATTTATCTGGAGCATGGTAAACCCATGCTGTTCGGACCGAACCGTGAGTTTGGACTGATGCAGGAAGGTTTCGGACTGAAGGTAGTGAAACTGGGTGAAAACGGCATTACAGAGAAAGACATCTTGATTCATGATGCTCACTGCGAAGATAATACGCTTCAGTTGAAGTTGGCTTTGATGGAAGGTCCTGATTATCCCATTGCTCTCGGTGTGATTCGCGATGTGGAAGCTCCTACTTATGATGAAGCGGTAGAAGCACAGATTGAAGAGGTTTCTTCGAAGAAGAACTATCATACTTTCTCAGAACTTCTGGATACAAATGATACCTGGGAAGTGAAATAAGAGCATCTTTGCTGAAACCCATTAAAAATGCCTTGACGTTTCGAATAAAACGTCAAGGCATTTTTTCTTTTTGTCTAAGCGTTTTTAAGAAAACACTTAGGTGAGTTTTTCTGTTTGAAATCGGTTATTCTTTTTCACCGTAGCACAAGTCACCGGCATCGCCCAGGCCCGGCACGATGTAAGAATGAGCATCCAGTTCCGGGTCAATGGCAGCACACCATACCGTGGTCTTATCGGCGGGGAACACTTTCTGTACATGATCTACGGCCTGTTGGCTTGCAATGACCGAGGCAATATGGATATGCTCCGGCTCTCCCTTGGTGAGCAAAGCCTGATAAGCCAGCTCCATCGAACCACCTGTAGCCAGCATGGGGTCGGTGATGATAAGCGTCTTTCCGTCAAGGCGCGGTGAAGCGATATATTCAATATGGATGTCAAAGTTGTCCGCATCGATGTATTTGCGGTAGGCTGAGACAAATGCATTTTCTGCCCGGTCAAAATAGTTGATGAAACCATGATGGAACGGAAGTCCGGCACGCAAGATGGTTGCTACAACCGGCTGGAGAGCCGGTACGTTTTCGGTGGCAGTAGCCAAAGGGGTCTGTACCGACAGGGTATGATAGGGAAGCTCCCGGCTGATTTCGTAAGCCATGATTTCACCGATGCGTTCAATATTACGGCGGAAGCGGAGACTGTCACCTTGTATTTTTACGTCACGAACCTCTGCTAAAAACTGATTCATCAGCGTATTGTTCAGACTTAAATTAATGACTTTCATAATAAACTTTCAGAATAGATTATTTGTTATGCAATTAGCTGTTTGATTGGTGCAAAGAAACAAAATAAAATTGATTTGTCATGTAGAACTTGCAAATTTGTTATACAAGTATAAATCTTTATTTGGATTACGGAATTTTTTCTGTAATAACTTCTTTGATTAAAAATAAACTACTATTTTTGTAGCGCCTTAAACAAGGTGCTGATGAATGTTGATAGTAAACATTTGATATATAACCAAATTAATCATTTGAAACAATGGCAAATTTAGATCTTACCAAATACGGTATCACAGGTACCGTAGAAGTTTTGCACAATCCTTCATACGAAGTATTGTTCGCAGAAGAAACAAAAGCTGGATTGGAAGGCTTTGAAAAAGGTCAGGAAACTGAACTGGGTGCAGTAAACGTAATGACTGGTATCTACACGGGTCGTTCTCCTAAAGATAAATTCCTGGTAAAAGACGCTACAAGTGAAAACACTGTATGGTGGACTTCTGAAGAATATAAGAACGATAACAAACCTGTTACTACTGAAGCTTGGAAAGAACTGAAAGCTCTGGCTGCAAAAGAATTGTCAAACAAAAAATTGTATGTTGTTGATGGTTATTGCGGTGCTAACAAAGCTACTTGCTTGAAAGTTCGTTTCATCATGGAAGTTGCATGGCAGGCTCACTTTGTAACTAACATGTTCATCCGTCCTTCTAAAGAAGAACTGGAATCATTCGAACCTGACTTCATCGTTTACAACGCTTCTAAAGCAAAAGTTGAAAACTACAAAGAATTGGGCTTGAACTCAGAAACTGCAGTTGTGTTCAACTTGACTACTAAAGAACAGGTTATCCTGAACACTTGGTATGGTGGTGAAATGAAGAAAGGTATGTTCTCTATGATGAACTACTTCAACCCATTGCGTGGTATCGCTTCTATGCACTGCTCTGCTAACACTAATATGGACGAAACTGAATCAGCTATCTTCTTCGGTTTGTCTGGTACAGGTAAGACTACTTTGTCTACTGACCCGAAACGTAAGTTGATCGGTGACG
>URDR01000089.1 GCA_900546645.1 uncultured Bacteroides sp.
CATACGGGCAGCCTCCATCATCGGACCAATACCAGTACCACAATCTATTCCACCCGTCGCCACATCATAGGCATCCAAATGACCACTTACAATCACGTATTCATCGGGGTATTTCGAGCCCTTGATTTCTGCAACGATATTATGATGCTTTACCGGACCCAATTTGAAGTGATTACGAATATCAAATTCAAGCAAAAAGTCTTCACGCCGTTCTTTCACCATCTGGGCAATAATCTCATACTGATGCTCATCCAATTTAATATCCGGCAGTTCCGGAGCATTATCGAAAGTCATCGTATCGAGCATCTTACGGTCGTAAAGCGCACGGATAGGTACACGAGACGATTGAATAAATCCCAATACACCTGCATCTTCCATTTCATGGTAAAACAAAGCCGGGAATTCACGCAAAGGTATCATCTCATTTTTTTCTCCATTCTCCCAGTTACGGCGACGAAGTTCTGCATTCTTTTTCACAATTTCCTGATTCTCTTTCTTCACAGCCTCACGGATAGAATCTCCTTTGGCAGAACGGTCTATAGGCCATCCTTTGTTTGTTCCTGAAATCAAGACCCAAGCCCCTTTCAGGCGATGCTTCATGCGATTGAATTCAGCCTCCGTACGAGGTTCCATCACCACGTGTCCACGCTGTACGCCCTTCGTTCCGGATGTGTATGAAGGAGTGGCAAAATGTAAGACCATCCCTTTATCATGACTGATCAGTTTTCCAAACCAAGGACCGCGGTTAAAGCCTACCTGCAATTCACCGGCTTCTTCGGCACGAGCCTCCAAGCCCCACTTTCTATATTCTCTCAGCATCCACTCACCGGCATTGTTATAGGCATCCGAACCGATAGGACGTCCACCAAAACGATTAGTCAAGATATCCAAGTGATGCATTACCTGGTTATCATTCTGCCCCATTTCAATGATTTTATTCACAACTGATTCTTGTGCAAATAAAGACGATGTTGCCATGCAAGCCAACATCAGACCCGCTAAACAAATGTTTTTCATTTTATCAGTAGTTCTGTTTTTAATTTTATTTCATGCAAAGTAGGGCTTAATATTTGGAAAACCCAAATAAAACAGCAACATTTTTCGACTATCTCATTTTTAAAGGGATTTATCTCCCCACCTGCCGCTCTCTCCCCAGCATCATATTTTTTACATAACCCTATTTCCACTGACAAATTTCCATAGAAAGCCAGCGCTTCCTACAGATAATCTTCTTTAGAACAAAAACTTAACCACTATCATTATCGAACTGGAGAAATCAAGCTACCCCCACGCTTCCCAAACCAAAAGAGTAAACAACCTGTTGATAACTTCTTGGAAATTTCTTCCAGAAAGAGGGTGAAAGAATGTAAGAAAATGTCTAATTTTACACCTTTAATTATATATTTAAGGTAAAACTTTACTATTTTAAACGCTCATGAACGAAACAGAACCTATTTATCATATCCCTGTTCTTTTGCAGGAAAGCATTCAAGGCATGAATCTTCGTCCGGGAGGAATTTACGCAGACATGACTTTCGGAGGCGGAGGCCATTCAAAGGAAATTCTACGACAAATGGACGCAGAAAGCCGTCTGTTCAGTTTCGATCAAGATGAAGATGCCGAACGCAACATTGTGGATGATTCCCGGTTCACTTTTGTCCGGAGCAACTTCCGCTATCTGCATAACTTCCTGCGCTACTATGGAGTTGACAAAGTAGATGCAATTCTTGCTGATTTAGGGGTTTCTTCCCACCATTTCGACGACAGTGAGCGCGGATTCTCTTTCCGTTTTGACGGAAATCTGGATATGCGCATGAATAAACGTGCCGGAATGACTGCCTCTGAAATCATCAACACCTACGACGAAGAACAGTTGGCAAATCTTTTTTATCTATACGGAGAACTGAAAAACAGCCGTAAGTTAGCTAACGTGCTGGTGAAAGCCCGAAGTGTCAAATCCATCGTTACCATTGGCGACTTTCTGGAAATAGTCAAACCGCTTTACGGGAAGGAACGGGAAAAGAAAGAACTGGCAAAGGTTTTTCAAGCACTCCGCATTGAGGTCAATCAGGAGATGGAAGCTTTAAAAGAAATGCTATATGCTGCAACCGAAGCTTTAAAACCGGGAGGACGACTGGTTATTATCACCTATCACTCCTTAGAAGACCGAATGGTGAAGAATATCATGAAAACGGGAAACATAGAAGGCAAAGCTGAAAAAGATTTTTTCGGCAACATACAGACTCCTTTTAAACTTGTCAACAATAAAGTCATCGTACCTACCGACGAAGAGATACAACGCAATCCACGCTCACGGAGTGCTAAATTGAGAATTGCAGAAAAAAAATAACACACATGGAAAATAAAGAAGACAAGTTACAAGAAGAAACGACCCAGGTTACCCTAAAAAGCATTTTAGGAGGAGACATCCTGGCACATAATTTTTTGAAGCGGCAGACCAATCTTCTGATTCTGATTGTTGTGCTGACCATCTTTTACATCAACAACCGATATGAAAGTCAGCGTGAAATCATCGAGATAGACCATCTGAAGAAAGAATTAATTGACACCAAATACGACGCACTGACCATTTCTTCTGAACTGACTGAACGTAGCCGCCAGTCACGAATCGAAGAGTATATATCTGCCGAGGGAACTCCTTTAAAAACTGCGGCTACTCCACCTTATCTGATTAAAGAAGATTAAAAATATGATACCCGGACAAAAAAACAGCATGTACCGCTATACGTTCATCGTATTTCTTATGACACTGGTTGCCATCGCTGTCATTGTCAAAGCCGGTATCATTATGTTTGGCGAACGACAATACTGGACAGATGTGGCCGACCGCTATATCAAAGAAAACGTAGTGGTACATCCTACGCGCGGAAACATTATATCGGCCGATAATAAACTGATGGCAAGCAGTCTGCCGGAATATAAGATTTTCATGGACTTTGTGGCGGTAAGAGAATCGGGCAGAGACTCTGTACTAATGGACTCTCTAACCAAAATCTGCGAAGGGCTCCATCAGATTTTTCCAGATAAAAGTGCTCAGGAGTTCCGCCGTCACATTTTAAAGGGACGACGCTTGAAAAGCAGAAACTACCTTCTTTACCCTAAGCGCATCTCATATATTGAATATAAGGAAGTTAAAAAACTGCCAGTATTCAATTTGAATAAATACAAAGGAGGGTTCCATGAACTGGCTTATAACCAGCGAAAAAAACCATTCGGCTCTTTAGCTGCACGCACCTTGGGGGACATGTTTCCAGATATGACTCTGGGAGCAAAAAACGGACTTGAACTGACCTATGACTCCATTTTAAGAGGAAAAGACGGGATTACGCACCGGCAAAAAGTGATGAACAAATACTTGAACATCGTGGATATGCCGCCCATTGACGGTTGTGATATCGTAACAACTATCGATGTTGGTATTCAAGATATTGCAGAAAAAGCACTGGTAGACCAGCTAACCAACTTAGAAGCAGCCTCAGGAGTAGCTGTCGTAATGGAAGTAGCGACCGGAGAGGTAAAGGCAAACGTCAATATGACACGGGGAAATGACGGACACTATTACGAGATGAGAAATTTATCGGTAAGTAACCTGATGGAACCCGGCTCAACCTTTAAAACAGCCTCCATCATGGTAGCACTCGAAGATAAATACATTACGCCTCATACACTTGTTGACACCAAAAAAGGAATTGTCAACATGCATGGAAGCAACATGAAAGACTGGAACTGGTATAAAGGCGGATATGGGGAAATTGATGTTACACGAATCATGGAGGTTTCTTCCAATATCGGAGTTTCATCCATCATCGACAAATATTACGGGAATAACCCTCAAAGGTTTATTGACGGATTACGCCGCATGAGCATCGATACCCCGCTGAATTTAGGCTTTGTGGGTGAAGCGGTACCGCGCATCAAAGGTCCTAAGGAACGCTATTTTGCCAAAACCACTTTGCCATGGATGAGTATCGGATATGAAACCATGATTCCGCCGATTTATGTCCTAAACTTTTATAATGCCATAGCGAACAATGGAGTTATGGTCAAACCTAAATTTGTGAGGGAGATAGCCAAAGACGGAGAAGTAATAAAAGAGTTCCCCACTGAGATTATCAACCCTAAAATCTGTTCAGACACAACCTTGGCCCAGATACGAACCATCCTCCAGAGAGTCGTGTCGCACGGACTTGCCAAGCCTGCTGGCAGCAAGCAATTCAGCGTATCAGGAAAAACTGGTACGGCACAAATTTCTCAGGGGAAAGCCGGATATAAAGCTGGAGGAACCAGCTATCTGGTCAGTTTTTGCGGATATTTTCCATCGGAAGCTCCTAAATACAGTTGTCTTGTATCCATACAAGGTCCCAAAGGCTCGCCTTCCGGAGGAATACAGGCAGGAAGTGTTTTCAGCCGAATAGCCGAGCGGGTCTATGCCAAACATCTTAATTTAGATTTGGCACAAGCCAAAGACTCAACCTCGGTTTTGATTCCCGACATCAAAAACGGAGATATCATTGAAGCTGCGTACCTCTTACGAGAACTTAATATAAACAGCAATAGTGACAACATCCCGGAACAGCAAAAACCCGTTTGGGGAAAAGCTACGGAAACAGAAGCCTATGCTGAACTAAAAGAGACTAAGCTAAGCGCCAAACATATTCCTAATGTTAAAGGAATGGGAGCGAAAGATGCGGTTTACTTATTAGAAAACCAAGGATTAAGAGTAAGACTCTTAGGAGTTGGGAAAGTCATCTCCCAAAGTATACCTGTAGGCTCGTATGTACATAGAGGACAAACTATTACATTAACGCTAAAATAAATTGATAAAAAATGATACTGGAAGAAATTTTAAAAACAGTCCATATCTGCCAGTCGGCAGGGGATCTGCAAAAAGACATCAAAGGTCTTGAAATGGATTCAAGACAGATCAAGCCGGAGTATCTTTTTGTTGCTGTAAAAGGAACACAAACCGACGGACATACATATATTGACAAAGCTATCGCATCGGGAGCAACTGCCATCGTATGCGAAAACCTTCCCGAAAATCTACTTGAACAGGTCACTTATATACAAGTACCCGATTCTGAAGAAGCGGTAGGGAAACTGGCTACAACATTTTATGGTGACCCGACTTCCAAACTCGACCTGGTAGGAGTAACCGGAACCAATGGAAAAACCACCATTGCTACTTTATTATATAATATGTTCCGTCACTTTGGATATAAAGTGGGACTTATCTCTACGGTATGTAACTATATCGACGGAGTGGCCATCCCAACCGACCATACCACTCCCGACCCCATTACCCTCAACCGCTTATTGGGACAAATGGCAGACGAGGGATGCAAATATGCCTTCATGGAAGTAAGCTCACATGCCGTTGCCCAAAAACGGATTGGAGGACTAAAGTTTGCCGGAGGAATCTTCACCAACCTGACCCGTGACCATCTGGATTATCATAAGACGGTAGAGAATTACCTGAAAGCAAAGAAAACCTTTTTCGACAACCTGCCGAAAAATGCATTTGCTTTAACCAATGCCGATGATAAAAACGGCTTCGTCATGGTTCAAAACACCAAGGCAAAGGTTGCTGCCTATTCACTCCGCACCTTGTGCGAGTTTAAAGGAAAAGTGCTTGAAGACGGATTCGAAGGCATGCTGATGGATATCAACAACCGGGAAGTCAATGTACAGTTTATCGGACGCTTTAATGCTTCCAACCTATTAGCTGTTTATGGAGCTGCATGCCTGTTAGGCAAATCAGCCGAAGAGGTACTGATTGCTCTCAGCTTGCTTCGCCCTGTTTCCGGACGGTTTGATGCGCTGCGTTCACCAAAAGGCTATACAGCTATTGTAGATTATGCACATACCCCCGATGCACTGGTCAATGTCTTGAATGCCATTCACGATGTACTGAAAGGACAAGGAAAAGTCATCACAGTGGTAGGAGCCGGAGGAAACCGAGATAAAGGAAAACGGCCGATCATGGCACAAGAGTCTGTCAAGCAAAGCGACCGAGTTATCATCACTTCCGACAATCCCCGCTTTGAAGACCCGCAAGACATTATCAATGATATGCTTGCCGGACTCACCAAAGAGCAATTACAGAAAGTGGTTTCCATAGCCGATCGCAAAGAGGCTATCCGCACTGCTTGCATGCTTGCCTCGACCGGTGACGTTATTCTGATAGCCGGAAAGGGGCATGAGAACTATCAGGAAATTAAAGGAGTTAAACATCACTTCGACGACAAAGAAGTGATAAAAGAAATTTTCAACAACGAACAATAAGGAGGAGCAATGTTATATTACCTGTTTAATTATTTAGAGCAATTTGACTTTCCCGGAGCAGGCATGTTCAGTTACGTGTCTTTCCGCTCACTGATGGCTGTCATTCTTGCCCTACTTATTTCAGCCATCTTCGGTGAATATTTTATCAACCACCTTAAGAAAAAACAAATTACAGAAACCCAGCGCGATGCCTCGATTGACCCGTTTAATGTAAACAAAGTAGGCGTTCCCACCATGGGAGGAATCATCATCATTGTGGCTATCCTGATACCTTGTCTGCTTTTAGGCAAGCTACATAATATCTATATGATATTGATGCTGATTACCACAATATGGCTGGGGACATTAGGCTTCTTGGATGATTATATCAAAGTATTCCGCAAGGATAAAGAAGGACTCCACGGCAAATTCAAAATCATCGGACAAGTTGGTCTGGGCTTGATTGTCGGGTTAACGCTTTACCTCAGCCCCAATGTGGTTATCCGCGAGAATGTTGAAATCCAACGGAACGGTGAGATAGTAGAAGTGGTTCACAAAACCCAAGATGAGAAATCAACCAAGACCACTATCCCTTTTTTCAAGAACAACAACCTGGACTATGCTGACTTTGTAGGCTTCTTGGGCGAACACGCACAGAGCGCCGGTTGGATTGTTTTCGTTCTGATTACTATCTTTGTAGTCACTGCTGTTTCAAACGGAGCCAATCTTAACGATGGTATGGATGGAATGGCTGCCGGAAACTCAGCCATCATCGGAGTAACCCTCGGCATTCTGGCTTATGTATCGAGTCATATCGAATATGCCGGCTATTTGAACATCATGTACATACCGGGCAGCGAAGAACTGGTTATCTTTATCTGCGCCTTTATCGGTGCCCTGATTGGTTTCTTATGGTACAACGCCTTCCCGGCACAGGTTTTCATGGGCGATACAGGAAGCTTAACCATAGGCGGTATCATTGCTGTTTTTGCCATTATCATCCACAAAGAACTGCTGATACCTATCCTCTGCGGTGTATTCCTTGTGGAAAACCTGTCGGTTATTTTACAGGTGAAATACTTCCAGCGCGGGAAAAAGAAGGGAGTCAAACAACGCATTTTCAAACGGACTCCGATTCATGACCATTTCCGTACCACACTGGCTCAGCTTGACCCCAACTGCAGCTATATGTTCACTCATCCGGTCAATGTGTTCCATGAATCAAAAATTACCGTCCGTTTCTGGATTGTAACCATCGTATTAGCAGCTATAACGATTATAACTTTAAAGATAAGATAAGAGTCATGACAAAAAGAATTGTCATATTAGGAGCCGGAGAAAGCGGCGCGGGAGCAGCCGTTCTGGCTAAAAAGAAAGGATTCGATACGTTTGTATCAGACATGTCACTGATTAAAGATAAATATAAGGACATGTTAAATGAAAGAAACATTCCGTGGGAAGAAGGAAAACACACGGAAGAGTTGATTCTGAACGCTGACGAGGTTATCAAAAGCCCTGGCATTCCCAATGATGCACCCATCATCGGAAAGCTGAAGGCACAAGGCACCCCCGTCATCTCTGAAATCGAATTTGCCGGACGATACACACAGGCAAAAATGATTTGTATTACGGGAAGCAATGGAAAAACTACCACTACCTCCTTGATTTATCACATCTTTAAAAAAGCCGGACTGAATGTAGGATTGGCAGGAAACATCGGACAGAGTCTTGCCTTCCAAGTAGCTGAATACAATTATGACTATTACATCATCGAACTCAGCAGTTTCCAGCTTGACAATATGTATAAGTTCCATGCCAACATCGCCGTACTGATGAATATCACTCCTGACCATCTTGACCGTTACGACTACAAGATGCAAAACTACGTTGATGCCAAATTCCGCATCATCCAGAACCAGACCGACGATGATGCATTCATTTTCTGGAACGACGACCCGGTTATTCAGAAGGAACTGCATAAATACGGCATTCACGGTCACTATTATCCCTTTGCCGAGAAAAAAGACGAAGGACTTGCCGCATTTGTGGAACAAAACAAGGTTTATTTCACTCAGCCCATTGCCTTTAACATGGAACAGGAAGAGTTGGCACTGACCGGTAAACATAATTTATTCAACTCTATGGCAGCGGGAATCTCTGCCAATATCGCCGGCATCCGCAAGGAGTGCATCCGTGAAGCATTAAACGATTTTAAAGGAGTAGAACACCGGTTAGAGAAAGTGGCACGCGTACGCGGAGTAGACTATATCAATGACTCCAAGGCAACCAATGTCAACTCATGCTGGTATGCCCTGCAGAGTATGAAAACCAAAACGGTACTGATTTTGGGAGGCAAAGACAAGGGTAATGACTATAACGAAATAGCCAATCTGGTAAAAGAAAAATGTACCGGACTTATTTTCATGGGACTACACAACGAGAAGTTACATGAATTCTTCGATGGCTTCGGTCTCCCTATTGCCGATGTACAAAGCATGAATGATGCAGTTGACGCGGCATATAAGATGGCAAAGAAAGGCGAAACGGTACTTTTAAGCCCATGCTGCGCAAGTTTCGATTTGTTTAAAAGCTACGAAGACCGGGGAGAACAATTCAAACAGTGCGTAAGAAACCTGTAATTCCAACCTAAAAACTTATACGAATGGATTTATTAAAGAACTTACTCAAAGGCGACAAGGCTGTGTGGATTATCTTCCTCCTCCTTTGTCTGGTTTCCATTGTTGAGGTATTCAGTGCTGCCAGCACGCTCTCTTATAAGAGCGGAGACCATCTGGCTCCCATCACCCAGCACTGTGTCATTCTGATGGTAGGTGCCCTCATCGTATATCTGGTTCATAATATTCCATGCCGACTCTTTCAGTCTTTGCCTTACTTCCTTATTCCCCTGTCATTTACCCTGCTGTTCGTTGTCATGATAATGGGGCTTGTAACAGGCGACCGCGTGAATGGAGCGGCACGATGGATGACATTTTTCGGCATCCAGTTCCAGCCCTCCGAACTGGCAAAGATGGCAGTAGTCATTGTAACGGCCCGGCTGTTATCTAGGTTTCAAGACGAAAACGGAGCTACCCCCAAAGCCTTCCGATGGATTATGTACTTCACCATTGGGGCTTTTTTCCTCATTGCACCTGAAAACGGGTCTACGGCACTCCTTTTGTTTGGAGTGGTCTTTCTCATGATGATTATCGGAAGGATTCCTTGGAAACTGATTGGCAAGCTCACGGGGGTAGTCACCCTCTTTTTGACGGTGTTTATAAGCATTGTCATCATCATTCCTACCGACAAGCTGGACGATGTACCGCTTATGCACCGTGTAGAAACTTGGCAGAACCGTATCAAAGGCTTTTTTGAAGACAAAGAGGCTGTACCTGCAGCTAAATTCGACATCGACAAAGATGCGCAGATAGCTCATGCCAATATCGCAATTGCATCAAGCAATGTCATAGGGAAAATGCCCGGAAACAGTATACAGCGCGACTTCCTTTCACAAGCCTTTTCCGACTTTATCTTTGCCATCATTATCGAAGAGCTCGGACTGGTAGGAGGACTGTTTGTTGCTATTCTTTATATTTGGCTGTTAATGCGAGCCGGAAAGATAGCCCGCAGGTGCGACAAGAGTTTCCCTGCCTATCTTGTCATGGGGATTGCCTTGCTGATTGTTTCACAAGCCTTACTCAACATGATGGTAGCCGTAGGCTTGTTCCCCGTAACCGGTCAGCCGCTTCCCTTAATCAGTAAGGGAGGTACAGCCACTTTGATTAATTGTGCATACATCGGCATGATTTTGAGCGTAAGCCGCTATGTGAAGGAACAGGAAGAACAACGTCAGAAAGAGGAAGAGGAGAAGCAGCGCCTCATCCAGGAAAATGCAGTGGTTGCCTTGCAAAATGCTGCCATGAATCTGATGCAGGAACAGCATACAGCAGCTGCACAGAAAACGGAAGAAAATTAATTCGTACTGTAATAACAAGAGGACAAAAGGAACAATCATAAAATCAGTAAGTTGTTTTCTTTTGTCCTCTTTCTTTTAAGAAAGATTCTTTTTTATAAACGATACAATAAAGTCGTAATCATCGCAGCTCAACACATATTTTTTACCATCTTTTCGTTCTATATAAAAAGTCTGTGAATAATCGCCAACATACGAAAAATAGTTTCCTATTCTTTTTGTGTAATATCGACCGGTAAAGCCAAAAAGACCACCGACCCCACAGGTTCTGACTACAGCTCCATTACTTATATAGACTTCAACATTTTTTATTTCAGAAAACTTGAAAACTTTCTTTCCAATACCTCTATATAATGTAAGTGATTGGTCTGACAGTTCAACAGACATCGGGGCGTATCCATATGAAATGACCAATGTGGCAACAAAAACAGCAAGAAAACCTATTCCTAAGACATAGGGAAATTCGCCTTTTATCATTAAATATAGGAAATATTCTCCAACTCCTAAAAGAAGCATCGTAACAAGAGCAGAAGAAAGAACCAAGGCTTTTTCTTTGTGGACTTTTTTTAATACTTTATCTGTTTGCATTTTGCAGTATATTTACATACACGATTGTTTTACTTCTTCTCCCTAATAC
>URDR01000090.1 GCA_900546645.1 uncultured Bacteroides sp.
AGGTCGGAAAACGAAAGTAGGAAGAAAACTGCTTCGTTTTCCTCCTACTCGATTGAATCGCTCTCTCATCTCATTTGTTCAGGCAATCAGCACTCAAGCCAATCTGATTTCTTCGAAAATCAAGAAACCATCAGAGGTCAATCTGGTTTCCCTTTTCTCAATCATTTTCTCAATCATACCTTCTGGATATCGCTCATAGAGATATATCCGGGCAACAAGCAAGTCACGAAAAGAGCGTTATACAAGCCTATGATAAACATTCACTCATAAGGGAATAACTGGAAGCATACCCACCCGGAAAGCCATAAAAGAAGCCCCTGTAAAACCTACAGGAGCTTTCTTGTTAATATATCAGACTTGATATTTTATCTTCTCGATTACGGAAGATTTATCCGCCGAAGTTATCGTACATGATAGAAGATTCTTCAACACCAAGGCTATCCAGCATTCCGACAACCGCTTTTGACATCGGACCAGGACCACACATATAGTATTCGATATCTTCCGGAGCTTCGTGATCTTTCAAGTAAGTGTTCAACATTACCTGATGAACGAAACCTGCGGTATACTTCACGCCAGCTGCATCTGCCGCCGGGTCCGGACGGTCGAGTGCCAAGTGGAAGTGGAAGTTCGGGAAATCCTTTTCCAGCGCCATGAAGTCTTCCAGATAGAACACTTCGTTCAGCGCACGGGCACCATAGAAGTAATGCAATTCGCGGTCGGTAGTATGTAGCGTACGAGTCATGTGCATAATCTGCGCACGAAGCGGAGCCATACCGGCACCACCACCTACCCAAATCATTTCCTTCTTCGAATCGAAGATTGGGTGGAAATCACCGTAAGGACCACTCATCAATACCTTATCACCCGGTTTCAGCGTAAAGATATAAGAAGAAGCGATACCCGGATTTACATCCATGAAGCCACTTCTGTCGGCTTTAAACGGAGGAGTAGCGATACGTACGGTCAACATGAACACGTCGCCTTCGGCAGGATAGTTAGCCATAGAGTAAGCACGGATTGTTTCTTCTTCGTTCTTACATTTCAAGCCAAACAAACCGAATTTTTCCCAAGCCGGCAAATATTCGTCACCGATAAGGCTCTTGTCGATATCCTTGTTATAATCCATTTCGAATTTAGGAATCTTAATCTGTGCATAAGAACCCGGAATAAAGTCCATGTGCGCACCCTTAGGCAACTGCACCTTGAACTCCTTGATAAAGGTAGCCACGTTCTTGTTTGAGATAACGGTACATTCGTATTCCTTAACCCCCATTACCGATTCAGGAACCTTGATAGCCATATCGCCTTTCACTTTCACCTGACATCCCAGACGCCAGTGATCTTTCTGCTGCTTACGGCTGAAGTGGCTCACTTCAGAAGGAAGGATTTCACCGCCACCTTCTACCACCTGGCATTTGCACTGACCACAAGAACCCTTACCACCACAAGCTGAAGGCAAGAAAACATTGTTAACCGCCAGCGTATTGAGAAGAGTAGAGCCCGATTCAACCTCCAGCTCGTTTTCTCCATTGACCGTTAATTTCACCTTACCTGAAGCCACCAAGAAGTTTTTGGCAACCAGCAGGATTACTACCAGCACCAGAATAGTCACGAGGAATACTCCAATGCTTGCTAAAATAAAATTCATATCCATTGTATTATTCCTTTCTTTATTAGATGCTCAAACCAGAGAAACACATAAACGCCATAGCCATCAAGCCTACCGTGATAAATGTAATACCCAGACCTTTCAGCGGAGCCGGAACATCAGAGTAAGCCATTTTTTCACGGATAGCAGCCAGTCCTACGATAGCCAGCAACCAGCCGATACCTGAACCCAAAGCGTAAGAAACCGAATCCCAGATGTCACCGATGAACTTAGAGTCAGACGGAGTCAGGTTGATGCGTTGTTGCATAAACAGAGAAGCACCCATGATGGCACAGTTTACGGCAATCAGCGGAAGGAAGATACCCAGTGAAGCGTACAAAGACGGACTGAAGCGTTCCACAATCATTTCAACCAACTGTACGATAGCAGCAATCACGGCAATGAAAAGGATAAAGCTCAAGAAACTCAAGTCGATACCCAAAATACCGTCGGCGGCAAGTACCTTAGTTTGGAGCAAATAGTTGGCGGGTAACGTAACTACCAATACGAATGTTACGGCAATACCCAGCCCCAAAGCAGTCTTCACATTCTTTGATACGGCAAGGTATGAACACATACCGAGGAAGAATGCGAAAATCATGTTGTCCACAAAGATAGAGCGGACTAATAAACTTATAAAGTGTTCCATAATTACGTTTTGAATTAAGAATGATGAATGACGGATCAATCTTCATTCTTCATTAAATTTTATTATTCCTTTTCCTGCAATTCTTTGTGTTTTGCACGCTGATACCAGATAATGCAAGCCACGATAATCAGCGCCATAGGAGGCATCAACATCAAACCGTTGTTTACATAACCCAGGCTCTTGATTGCATCATAGTTCAGGATATTGATACCCAAAAGCGTACCCGAACCCAGCAGTTCACGGAAGAACGCCACGATAATCAAGATTTTGGCATAACCCAATCCGTTACCGATACCGTCAAGACAAGATTCCCACGGACCATTTGCCATGGCAAACGCTTCCAGACGTCCCATCAGGATACAGTTGGTAATAATCAAACCCACGTATACTGAAAGCTGAACACTCACATCGTAAGCAAAAGCCTTCAGAAGTTCACTTACGATAGTAACCAGCGCAGCTACCACCACCAGCTGAACGATGATACGGATACGGTTCGGAATGGTTTTACGGATCAGTGAAATCACCACATTGGCAAAAGCCGTAATGATAGTTACCGAAAGCCCCATTACGATAGCCGGTTCCAGTTTAGAGGTTACGGCAAGAGCCGAGCAGATACCCAATACCTGTACGGTAACCGGGTTGTTCATGCTGATAGGAGCAGAAAATACTTCTTTGTTTTTAGCTGAAAATAAACTTCCCATATTATTATCTCCTCCTTCTTATTCTTTAGTAGTTAAAAAATTGGTGTACTGTCCCATACAATCTTTCAGCATCTTGTCAACCGCTACAGAAGTAATGGTACCTCCCGAGATTCCGTCAACTTGGAATTCCGGTTTTTCCACCTTACCGTTCTTCACAACTCCCAGACCGATCGCATCGCCATCCAGTACATTCTTGTTCTTAAACTCATCCTGGAAATGTTCGGTTGCGATTTCCGCACCCAGACCCGGAGTTTCCGATGCATGTGAGAAGTAAGTACCATATACGGTATTCTTGTCTTCATTCAAGGCAACATAACCCCAGATAGCGCCCCACAAACCAGCACCGTAAACAGGAATTACATACTTAGTCTGACCTTCAATTTCACAAACAAACAAGTGTGAATGTCCGTTTTCCTTGAAGTCTTTTTCATAACCGGTAACGAAAGCACCTTCATACGGAGTAAGCTTACCATCTTCAGCCACCACCATATCAGCCTTTACCACCTTGTTGAATTCAGCTTCCGCATCGCTCACTTCCGTGATGCCCAGTGAAGCCAGAATCTGTTTTTTAGTATCCAGCTCAACGTTCTTTCCCTGAATGTCGCGCAGAGAAGAGTTGACGAAAGCCAGCAGGAATGCTACGATAACAACCATTACCGAAGCATAAATGATAGTATAAGAGTTACTATTAGTATTCATTGTATATTCGGTTTTATTTGTTAGACATAGCACGTTTAGCGCGGCGTGAGATATTGTTCTGAACCACTACATAGTCAATCAGCGGAGCGAAGATGTTCATCAGCAAGATAGCCAACATCATACCTTCTGGATAACCCGGGTTCAGCACACGGATGATGATTGCCATGGCACCAATCAGGAAGCCATAAACAAACTTACCGTTTTCTGTGCGTGAAGAAGTAACAGGGTCGGTAGCCATAAACACCGCACCGAAGCAGAAACCGCCCAAGCACAAATGTTCATACCAAGGCATCTGAGCCACACCTGTATCCGGACCTACGGCATTGAAGATCAAAGCCATGATAGCACCACCGGCAAATACCGAGAACATGGTTTTCCAGCTTGCCACACCCGACCATAACAAGATAACCGCACCGATAGCAATGGCAATCACACTGGTTTCACCGATAGAACCCGGAACCAATCCTGTAACCATATCCCATGAGAAAGCCGGACATTCAGCCACCTTAGCCACACCCAGCGGAGTAGCAGCGGTCAAGCCGTCAACGGTTTTTCCCAATCCGAAAATGCTGTCGCCCGATACCCATACGGCATCACCCGACATCTTGGTAGGATAAGCAAAAAACAAGAAAGCACGGGTAATCAGTGCAGGGTTGAAGATATTCATACCTGTACCGCCGAATACTTCCTTAGCAAAAATCACAGAGAAGGCAGTAGCCACGGCCAGCATCCACAACGGACAGTCTACCGGCACAATCATCGGAATCAGCATACCCGAAACCAAGAAACCTTCCTGAATTTCTTCCTTCTTCCATTGAGCTACCACAAATTCGATTCCCAGACCTACCACGTAAGATACGATAATCTTAGGCAATACAGCCAGAAAACCATAGATAAACATTTCAACGAAGCTACCTTCAGCCCCCGTAGCGAGGAAATGCTGGTAACCCACGTTATACATACCGAACAGCAAAGCCGGCATCAATGCGATAACCACGAGTGACATGATACGTTTGCTATCAATCGCATCGTGGATGTGTGTACCCGTTTTCGAAGTAGTATTCGGAACGAACAAGAAAGTTTCGAAGCCGTCGAATACCGAACGAAAAGCATGGTATTTGCCTCCCTCTTCAAAGTTCGGCTTTATCTTGTCGAGATAATTTCTTAATGCTTTCATTTAATTGTTAGTTTGATAGTTTGTATTAACACATTTCACGACGGAGCATATCCAAGCCGTCACGAACAATACGTTGCAATTCCATCTTAGAAGAGCAGACAAATTCACACAGAGCGAAGTCTTCGGGTGCCACTTCATAAATACCTAATTGCTCCATACGGTCAATATCACCGGCAATGATAGCCTTGATCAAGTACTCAGGCATGATATCCATCGGGAGCACACGGTCGTATTCATTCGACATGATCATGTGACGTTCGCCACCTTTCACACGTGCATCGAGCGTATATTCCTTCTTGCCCATCAGCCAGCTGAAATAAGAGCGGCTTGTACTGAACTCATTGAAGCGCGGCATAATCCAGCCGAACATTTCGTGAACATCACTTCCCTCCGGAATAACGGTTACCTGACTATGGAAAGCGCCCAAGAATCCGTTAGCCGAAATCTGCTTGCCGGTCAACACGTTACCGCTGATGTAGCGCAACTCCTTGCCGTTATTCACATTGCCAGCCAGCACATCGGTAAGCAGTGCACCCACTTTCAGCTTGCAATAAGCAGCTTTCTTGACTTCCGAACCGGTAATAGCCACCATACGAGTCAAGTCTACACGTCCGGTATTAAACAGACGTCCGATGAAGATAACCGCCTGCGCATCGATAGTCCATACGGTTTCCCCCTTGTTTACCGGAGCGATATGGTTAATCTGTACGCCCACATTACCTGCAGGATGAGGTCCGTCAAAAGCAGTAACCACCACATTCTTAGCCTGAGTCAAAGCAGGCGACTTCTGGTTAACACTGATACTCAGATACGTTTTAGCCATTTTAGCCAGCGCATCAAGCCCTGTCTGGAAGTTCAGCTCCTCCCCTTTAAGCGCCATTTCGAAATCAGGAGCCAGCGGATTTGTATCGAAAGCCGAAACAAAGATAGCTCTCGGAGCTACGGTAGGGTCAGCCACCACGTCATACGGACGCTGCTTGATAAACGCAAACATACCACTGCCCAGCAAAGCCTCTTTAACGGCTTCCCCGTTCATGGTAGATACATTCTGCTTTCCGAACTCTTCAAAGTCTTGTTCAGGAGCAGCTTCCACCGTAATGCTCAACACCTTACGGCGAGCACCACGCTCCACACTCGTTACTACGCCGCTTACGGGCGAAACAAATTTCACTTCAGGATGATTCTTGTCAATAAACAAGGGTCCTCCGGCCAATACATACTCCTGTTCTTTTACAACGACCTTCGGAGTTACACCTGTAAAATCATCGGGACATAAAGCATAAAATCCCGGCTCTTTTACAGACATAATTTCAGCCGAAGCCTTGCCTTTCAGGTTTATGTCCAAGCCTTTACGCAATTTAATTAAATTTGCCATATTGGGTTATAAAAAATGGTTTTATAATTTGTGTGCAAAATTAAAGAAAAAATAAGGAATAAAAGAACTTTTCGGCACCGAATTAGAGAAATATTTCTTTAAATGAAGGGTAAACTGAGGCTTTGCTGCAGGATTTTCCTTTCTAGGGCATAATTCCTTGCAATGGGATAAAAGAGAAGACATATATCTGCTGTGTTTCATACGAATTTAGGCGAGAATGCAAAATAATAGGAGCAAGAGGAAATAATTCAGAATAAACCAAATTATTTCTTCTTGCTCCTATTGCTAAAGAGAGACAACTCATTACGCCATCGTACCGCCTATGATATCGAGCAGCTCGTTGGTAATGGCCTGCTGGCGGCTCTTGTTATAAATGAGCGTCAGGTCCTGAATCAGCTCGTTGGCATTGTCGGTAGCCACCTGCATGGCCATCATGCGTGCGGCATGCTCGGCAGCATTCGAATCAAGCAGTACGGTGAATACCTTCATGCGAAGCACTTTGGGAAGCAAGGCGCTCATCAGTTTTTCGCCCGAGGGCTCAATGATGTAATCATTTCCGGCAGGAGTTTGCGGCTGCTCTGCCGATGTCTGGAAACTTATGGGAAGATAAGTTTCGCGGGTCAGCACTTGGGTGGAAGTCGATTTGAAATGATTATATAGCAACTCTACCTGCTGGATTTCTCCGCTGAGGAAACGCTTCATCAGGTCGGCAGCCAGCGCTGCTGCTTCCTCATAGTTCGGCTTGCCGCTCATGTGCTGGTAATCGCCCATCGGAATCACTCCCGGCATCTTCTTTACGGCATCAGCTACCTTTCGCCCTATCGGATAAATCAGTATGTTCTCTCTGCCTGTCTTTCCTGCATATTCGTCAACCAGTTCGCTCAAGCGGCGGATTACATTCATGTTGAATCCGCCGCAAAGACTGCTGTTGGAGGCAAATACCACTAAGGCAACTTTTTTCACTTCTCGCTTTTCGGTAAAGGGGGACTGTACGGTTACACCCGCTTCCAGAAAATGGGTCAAGATATGGTGAAGTCTGCGCTCATAGGGAAGCATATTCTCGATGGCTCCCTGCGCTTTATGCAGCTTGGAAGAAGATACCATCTTCATGGCTGAGGTGATTTTCAGCGTTCCGTTAATGGAGTTGATTCTTCCTTTTACTTCTTTTAGTGATGCCATTTATTTGAGTTTTTGAGTTTTTATTTTTAGTAAGGTGACTAGTTGCCTTGAGAAGAGAACGGGCGTGCGGTATCTGCCGCCACTTTCTCTATTATATCCGATACCTCGTCGTTAATCTTTCCTGAAGCCAGCACATCAATTACATCGGCTTGATGATTGGCGCGGAGACTGGTGAGGAAGGCATCTTGGAAGGCGCGCACCTTGCTCAGCGGAACATCACGCATAAGGCTGTGTGTGCCGCAATAAAGGATGGCAATCTGTTCGCCTACGGGCATGGGTGAATATTGCGGCTGGATAAGCAACTGGTTGTTTTTCCGTCCGCGGTCGATAGCCATGGCGGTTACGGCATCCATATCGCTGCTGAACTTGGAGAAGGCTTCCAGCTCACGGTATTGGGCTTGGTCGATTTTCAGCGTACCTGCCACCTTCTTCATGCTCTTCACCTGTGCGCTGCCTCCCACGCGTGATACGGAGATTCCTACATTGATGGCGGGGCGGAAGCCTTGGTTAAAGAGGTCGGTTTCAAGGAAAATCTGTCCGTCGGTAATCGAAATCACGTTGGTCGGGATATAAGCCGATACGTCGCCTGCCTGTGTCTCGATGATAGGCAGAGCGGTAAGTGAGCCTCCTGCCTTCACCTTTCCTTTCAGGCAAGCCGGAAGGTCGTTCATCTGCTCAGCCACTTCCTGCTGACCGATAATCTTGGCGGCACGCTCCAGCAAGCGTGAGTGGAGGTAGAAGATGTCGCCCGGATAGGCTTCACGCCCTGAGGGGCGGCGGAGGATGAGCGATACTTCACGGTAGGCTACTGCTTGCTTCGAGAGGTCATCGTAAACCACGAGGGCATGACGGCCGGTATCGCGGAAGTATTCGCCGATGGCTGCTCCGGCAAACGGGGCAAAGTATTGCATGGCGGCAGGGTCGGAAGCCGTAGCGGCTACCACCACGGTATAATCCATGGCTCCCTTTTCACGCAGGGCGTTTACGATGCTTGCCACGGTAGAGCCTTTCTGACCGATGGCTACATAGATGCAATATACGGGGTTTCCGGCTTCATAGTTGCTTCGCTGGTTGATGATGGTATCGATGGCAATGGCGGTCTTGCCGGTCTGGCGGTCGCCGATGATGAGCTCACGCTGACCGCGTCCGATAGGAATCATGGCATCGATAGCCTTCAGTCCGGTTTGGAGCGGTTCGGTTACGGGCTGGCGGAAGATTACCCCGGGAGCTTTGCGTTCCAGCGGCATTTCAAAGAGTTCTCCGCCGATTTCGCCTCGTCCGTCGAGGGGTACGCCTAAGGGGTCGATGACGCGTCCCAGCATGGATTCTCCCACACGGATGGAGGCGATGCGCTTGGTGCGTTTCACGATCATGCCTTCCTTAATCTGGTCGGTAGGACCGAGCAACACGGCTCCCACATTGTCTTCTTCCAGATTCATCACCGTGCCCATGATGCCGTTTTCAAACTGAAGCAGTTCGTTGGCTTCGGCATGATGCAGACCATAGATGCGGGCCACACCGTCGCTTACCTGCAACACCGTGCCTACTTCATCAAACTTTAACGAAGTATCGATTCCCTGTAATTGCTGAAGCAATACTTCGGATACTTCACTGGGTTTTATTGTATTTTCTTGCATATCTTCTTTTGGTTTTATAAATCTCTGTACACGAGCGTTTCTAAGTTAAACAATCCGTCGGTTGCGTGCCACGAACTGCTGGCGCACCCGCTTGAGCTGGTTTGCCACGCTGGCATCGAGCCGATAGCCCGACAGCTCGATGATATATCCTCCGATGAGTTTGGGGTCGACCACAGCTTCCAGTTCCACGCTCCCTTTGGTGCGCTCGCTGGCCAGCTGCTCAAGGTGTTTTACCAACTTCTCGGATGCAACGGCAGTGGTGAGTTTTCCTACAAGGATGTTCTTGTCATCGCGGTACAGGTCGATGTATGCATACGCCATGAAAAGGAGGAGTTTTTCTCTCCGTGCCTGAAGCACCAGCTCGAAGAAGCGGCTGGTCTGCGGGCTCAGCTGCTTGCCTCCGGCTGCCTCACAAAGCAGCTCGTGCTTGGCGGGAGGATTGAGCACGGGGTTGGCGATGGCTCGGCGCAGCCCTTCTACGCTCAGGTAATGGGCTGCCAGCTGCTTCATCTCTCCATATACTTTTTCTTCCTGCCCTTCTGCCTTGGCATAAGAGAGCAGGGCTTTTGCGTAACGCATTGATACGGCTCCTGTATTCATTTGTTTGAGTTTTTTGGGTTTCAGACAGGTTGACGAGTTGACGAGGTTTTTCAGATACCAGAGCATTTTCAGAGCCTTGCCGACTTGTAGCGTTACGTTACAATTGTGACAAATGACAATTAGCCGAATTGTAACTCACAAGCTTGTCTGTACCCGTTTTACTTTTTCGCTGATTCTATCATTTCATCCAGCATGCTGTCTATGAGCTTCAGCTGTTCATTTTCGTCTGCCAGCTTGTGGCGCATCACTTTTTCTGCAATGCTTACCGAAAGTACGGCTACTTGGCGGCGGATGTCACGGATGGCACTTTCTTTCTCGGTTTCAAGCTGCTTTTTCATTTCATCCATGAGGCGTTGTCCTTCGGTAAGCGCACGGCTTTGGGCATCTTTGATGATGCGGTCACGCGTGGCAATGGCTTCTTTCAAGATACGTCCCTGTTCTTCGTGGGCCTGAGTAAGCAGCTTTTCAGCTTCCAGCTTCACGCCAGCCAGCTGTTCGTTGGCTTGGCGGGCTGCCTGAAGCGACTGGTCGATGTATGCTTTCCGGCTGTCTACCATATTGATGATGACCGGGAAACCGTATCTTGCCAAGATGAAGAATACGATGCTGAAGATGATAATCATCCAAATCAGCAGGCCCGGATCCGGAGTTAGTAATCCCATATTGTTTGAGTTTTTAGTTTTTAGTTTTGAGCATTTTTAGTTGACAAGTTAACGAGGTGACTCTTTTGAGTTGGCAAGTTAACTTGTCAACTATCCCCACATCCCGATTACAGGAACAGAGTCAGCAAGCATACCACAATGGCAATCAAGGCTACACCTTCTACCAAAGCAGCAGCAATGATCATGTTCATACGTAAATCGCCTGAAGCTTCGGGCTGACGGGCAATACCTTCCATAGCCGAGCTACCGATTTTACCGATACCGATACCTGCTCCTAATACGGCGATACCTGCGCCAATTGCTGCCCCTAACTTACTGATTCCTACTCCGGCAGCTGCCTGCAATAAAACTGATAATAACATAATCTTTAAGTTTTTAAGTTTATTAGTTCTTGGTTTATTATTTCTTATTTCTTAGCTGTCTCTTATACACATCTGACGCTGCCGACGATAAGGCTCGTGTAGATC
>URDR01000091.1 GCA_900546645.1 uncultured Bacteroides sp.
TAGGACGCAAGATTTTCATTCTTGAAAGGGGGGTTCGATTCCCCCACGGGCTACACAGAAAAGCTTCTCTACCATTCAAGGTGAAGAAGCTTTTTTTATTTCTTTTTCTTCCGTTTATCATAAAACTATAAGTAATACAATGACGCTCTATATCAAAAACATGGTATGCAACCGATGCATTATTGTAGTGAAAAGTATATTGAGAGATGAAGGAATCTCACCTACAGCCGTTGAGTTAGGCCATGTATCTATAAAAGAGGAACTGACAAGCGAACAACTCGACAAACTGCGCCAGAGACTGGAAAGTGTGGGGTTTGAACTGATTGACAGCAAGCGCAACCGCCTGACAGAACAGATAAAGCAGGCTGTCATTGAACTAATCTACCATCAGAACGGAGAATTACACAGCAATCTTTCAGACTATCTCACCCAATGCTGCCACCAAGATTACAGCACACTAAGCAAACTCTTCTCGGAGACCTGTGGCATTACCATCGAAAAATATTTCATCGCACAAAAGACAGAGCGCGTAAAAGAACTGCTTGCGTACAATGAACTTTCACTGAATGAAATAGCCGACCTGCTCAACTATTCAAGTTCTGCACATCTCAGCGCACAGTTCAAGAATGTAACAGGCATGACCCCCAGCCAATTTAAAAAGCAAACATCCCAAAAACGCCGGCCGCTCGACCAGATTACCTGAATCTTGTAAATCGTACCCCAAATTATATAAAGCCTTTTACCGGGGAAGCTATTAATTTTGCAGACTGAGAAACTAACTAAGTAAAATATGAGCAACCCCAAAACAATCAGACAAAATTTCCCGGTACTGGAGATGAGTTGCGCAGCCTGCGCATCTCGGGTAGACAAGACACTAAACCGTCAGCCCGGCGTAATTTCGGCAAGTGTGAATTATGCCACAGCCACCGCTACAGTAGAATACATTCCCGAAGAATGTTCTCCTGAATCGTTGAAATCAGCCATACAAGCAGCCGGATATGATTTAATTATCGAAACAGAGCAAAACAATCCTATCAACAAAGCAGAAGAGGCTCACCTCAAGAAATACAGAAAACTAAAACAGCGCACACTGGCTGCCATCTGTCTTTCCTTACCCATATCCATCATCAGCATGTGCTTTATAGACATCCCCTATGCCCCATACCTCACTTGGCTGCTCTCTACTCCAGTCGTATTTGGGTTAGGACGCGATTTCTACATCAATGCCTGGAAACAACTGAAGCATGGAAGTGCCAACATGGATACCCTCGTGGCAAACAGCACAGGTATCGCCTACCTGTTCAGCTTATTCAACTTATTCTTCCCCGATTTTTGGCTCAGCCGAGGCATTCAGCCCCAAATTTACTTTGAAGCATCCAGCATGATTATTGCCTTTATTCTATTAGGACGTACGCTGGAAGAGAGAGCCAAAGGAAATACCTCTGCTGCCCTCCGCAAACTTATGGGACTACAGCCTAAAGCTGTAACCCGAGTGACTCCCAACGGGCAACTACAAGAGGTCGCAGTCAATCTGGTAGTTCCCGGTGACCGTCTGCAAGTAAAACCGGGTGAAAAAATCGCTGTCGATGGAATAGTCAGAGAAGGCAGTTCCTATGTTGACGAGAGCATGCTTAGCGGCGAACCGGTTGCTGTAAAAAAACAAGCCGGAAGCAAAGTATATGCCGGAACCATCAATCAGAAAGGAAGCTTTATCTTTACAGCCGAACGAGTGGGTAGCGAAACCATGCTGTCACAAATCATCCGCATGGTACAAGAAGCACAAGGCAGCAAAGCACCAGTACAAAAAACCGTCGACCGGATTGCTGCAGTCTTCGTACCCGCCATTCTAAGCATCGCTCTGCTCACTTTCTTCTTATGGTTCTTCCTGTCCCCTTCCGAAGGATTCACCCATGGTTTACTGGCAGCCGTTACCGTGCTGATTATCGCTTGTCCTTGCGCACTGGGATTAGCCACTCCAACCGCTATCATGGTAGGTATAGGAAAAGGAGCCGAAAACGGCATTCTGATTAAAGATGCCGAATGTCTGGAAGTGGCTAAAAAAATTGACACGGTAGTACTGGACAAAACCGGAACACTGACCGAAGGAAAACCTGTCATGACTGACCTTATATGGGAAACCGAATCACCTAAACTGACAAATCTCTTTTTCAGTCTGGAAAAACGTTCGGAACATCCCCTTGCCGAAGCTGTGGTCAGTGCACTTAAAGGAGAAAACCTTCCGCTTACCGATTTTGAAAGCCTGACTGGGACCGGCATATGCGGGAAAACAGAAAACAATACTTACTATGCCGGAAATCTACGCCTGCTAAACGAACACAACATCACAGTAAGCAACCGGTTGGCTGAAGCCGCCTCCCGCTTTACCGAAGAAGCCAAGACTGTAATCTGGTTCGCCAACGAAACGGAAGCCCTTGCCGTAGCAGCCATTACAGACCAGATAAAAGATACTTCCAAGCAGGCTATAAACACATTGAAAGAAAGAGGAATCGAAGTATATATGCTTACCGGCGACAGCCGGAAAACAGCTGCTGTCCTTGCTCAAAAGGCAGGCATTCCACACTTCCGCGCAGAAGTTCTGCCCGCCCAAAAAGCAGATTTCATCAAGGAACTTCAGCAACAAGGTAAACATGTAGCCATGGTGGGCGACGGAATCAATGACAGTGCTGCACTGGCTCAGGCCGATTTAAGCATCGCCATGGGAAAAGGAAGTGACATTGCCATCGATGTAGCCAAGATGACCATCATTTCATCCGATTTACGCAAGATAGCCGATGCCATTCATCTTTCAACTCTCACCGTACGCACCATCCGCGAGAACCTCTTTTGGGCATTCATCTATAATCTGATAGGCATCCCCGTTGCAGCCGGCATCCTGTATCCGATATGTGGTTTCCTCCTTAATCCGATGATTGCCGGAGCAGCCATGGCCATGAGCAGTGTCAGTGTGGTAACCAACAGCCTGCGCCTGCGAAAGAAAAAACTGAGCACAGACAGCATAGCAGCATCCGAACCGGAAACTTCCGGAGAGCCAGAGTCGGCTTCCACCTCTATCAGTACCTATACAATAGAAGGAATGATGTGCGACCATTGCCGCGCACGGGTAGAAAAAGTGCTGAACGGCATTGAAGATGTAACAGCCAGTGTCACCTTAAACCCTCCCGTTGCCACACTTACATTTAAAACAAAGGTTTTATCAAGAGAAGAACTGCAGAAAATCATTGATGAAAAAGCCGGCGACTACCGGTTAAGCTAAAGCTTTCAAAACCATAAAACAATAAGGTGATTTGTTGACAAGGCTCCAAGACCTCTCAACAAATCACCTTATTATTTTATCAACACCTACGTTGAATATTGAAATCAACTATTTACTTCATTCCTCTTGCCTTATAAATCCGCTCCTTGGCCGCATTAATCTGCTGGAATTTCTCTTCAGCAGCCTTACGGATATCTTCACCGAGAGTTGCAACCCTGTCCGGATGATGCTTCAAAGCCAAGCTGCGGTAAGCCGCACGTACCTCTGCATCCGTAGCCGAGGAAGAAATCTCAAGAACCTTATAAGCATCCTCCAAAGAATCACTCCGCAAGCTCATCAATGATCCCAGTTCCTGATCTGATAAAGCCATAGCCTGTGAAACCTCCTTCAGGGCATCTACTTCGGCTGCACAAACACTTCCGTCACTTTGAGCAATCTTCACCAAGAAGCTCAACAGCTGAAGCCGCTCCCCGTAACTCAAGTTTGCTGCAATCTGAGCCCCACAGTCCCGTATCGTACGCCGAAATGCAGTCGGGTCTGTCCGCTCCATCTGCTTACGCTGTTCAAACAAATTCAAAAGAATCTGCTCGCCCTCCGCCACGGCAGCCTCACCGAAGTTCGTCCGCAAAAACCGGCGCACAAACTCCATCTCACTATGCATGATACGTCCGTCGGCACGGATAATATACGATGCCATCACCAGCATGGAAAACAAGAAACTGTTACGCTGCCCAGCAGGTCCGGCATAAGCATCGTCCGAAGCCGTTTCACTTCCCACATTTCCCAAATCGGTAGCCTTATCAAAAAAAGAGCCAAGCGCATAGCCAGCCAAAGCCCCT
This sequence comes from uncultured Bacteroides sp., assembly GCA_900546645.1. Classification (GTDB taxonomy): domain Bacteria; phylum Bacteroidota; class Bacteroidia; order Bacteroidales; family Bacteroidaceae; genus Phocaeicola. The sequence goes on from URDR01000091.1 coordinate 4,114, forward strand.
AAAGGACCACCAGCCATAAAGCCCATGACTCCTCCAATCCATTTTCCGAATCCCATAATGTCTTTTTATTTAAATGTTTCTGCACAAAAGTAATAAATATCTTTCAGCTAAAAACTGCCACCGGATAAAAAAATCGGTTTTCACGCTTCAGAGGGAGAGGCATCTTCCCCTCATTCTTCCTTCTTCAGCACATAAACCCGATGCGAGCCACGTCCTTTCACATCCAGACCTGAGCTTGGATCATGGTAAAGCTTGCGTAATTCTCTGCCTGCCGTAGTCTGGCTCAGCCCGGTTAAGTCAGCATAATCGGATATGGTCATTACGGCATGCGAAGCTAAAAAGTCCTGTGCCAGTTTCAGGCGTTCGTCAAAAGAATAGGGCGATATGCACCGCATAAATTTTCCCGAAGTACGCTCTAACCGACAATGCTGATTTACCTCACTAACCAACGACTTATCGGGACGGAAGGTAACATTTCCCACACGGATGCTCTCAGCATTGCGCCTCACCCCATTGCCATCGACTGCCTCTCTCTCCTTGCCTTCTTTCAGTTCAAGCGTAGGTGTGAAAACTCCTACCCCCTCTATCTTTACTGAGTAACCTCTTGCCATCTGCCATGCCATTTGCTTCCAAAGTTCCTGAAACATCCCGATAACTTCACCCTCACTGAAAGAGGTCACTTCTGCCACCTCGCGTGCCAGTTCATCGCTCTCGCAACAGTGCTCAATAATCATTCTCGGATAAAGCAGAGTCTTGCCCTCATGGTGCAAGTCATTCATTTCTTGCATTGTATAACGTGCCATAGATTAAAATTTAAATGTTCGATATATAAAAATCAATTCGATGAAAAACATAGTTCATATTCCTGTATTAAAAAGTGAAAACCGCAGTGTGAATTATACAAATCACACTGCGGTTTGTACAGGTCACACTGTGATTTCTACAAACCACACTGTGACTTTGACTTTTCTTACGCATAAAGATAGGTTGTCTTGCCGACATCCGCAAGTTTTAGCTGCCATTTCTTTGGTTTTATCCAAAGAGAGAAGCCAAGACTACACTCAGCAAGACAACAAGCAAAAAGCCATCATAAACCGATACCCACAAGCGGTCGGTCTCATTGGCAAGATACGACTGTGGACCTGCCATCTCACCTACCCCGACGGCTCCGTAATAATTTTCACTGGCATGAACCAGCATCACAAGGAAGCACGCAAATACGCGTACATAATCCAAAAACACAATACGTTTCATTCTGATTTAAAGTTTTAATTCGGATAAATAAAGAGCTATTTTTATATTCGTTTGCGGATTTATGACAAAATGAAAAATGATAAGCATAAACAGGAAAAACTTTTTCTTTTGCCGTATATAAAAATTATCGTATTTTTGAGCCCAAAACAAAGAAACTATGAGCGTAGTAATAGGTATAGATGTAGGAGGAAGCACCACGAAGGTGGTAGGCATACGAGACGAACAAATCTGTAATCCACAGTTTGTACGTGCTACCGACTCGGTAGCCTCGCTGTTCGGAGCTTTCGGAAAATATTTATACGATAATGACATTCCGCTGAATGAAGTGGAAAAGATTATACTGACGGGGGTGGGAAGTGCTTATATTACCCAACCTCTATACGGACTGCCTACAGCCCGCGTGGATGAATTTCTTGCCAACGGATTAGGAGCGCAATATATGACGAAGCTGAACAAACTGATTGTGGTCAGTATGGGTACGGGCACTTCGTTTGTCAGGGTGGACGGAAACAACGTGCGCCATATAGGCGGCATCGGCATCGGAGGAGGAACGATTCTCGGTCTGTCCCGGCTGATGCTGAAAACGCAAGACTTCAAGCAGATTATCGATCTGGCACAACGCGGCTCGCTCTCTTCCATCGACCTGCAAATCCAGGACATCTGCAACCATCCGCTACCGGGACTGCCCTTGGATGCCACCGCTTCCATTTTCGGGAAAGCTGCCACCAATGCTGCCACCGAAGATATTGCTGCCGGCATCGTCCACATGGTGCTTCAAAGCATCGGACAGGCAGCTATCTTGTCTTCCTTGAATTCGGATGTTGACAACTTTATCCTGATAGGGAACCTCACCCGCATGCCCCAGTGTGCAGAGACTTTTCCTGCCCTGGAAAAGATGTACGGAAAGCGTTTCCATATCCCGAAATATGCCGAATACCGGACTGCCATCGGAGCGGCTCTCTCGTACATACAGAATCATTCATGCGAGGATATTTAATAATGAAAAAGGCTATAAGGCAACCCGCCAGCACGTTGCCTTATAGCCCTTAACTTAAATGAATCCTTCTCCTTTATTATTCTGTGAGCTTCTTGAATTTCTTATAGTTTTCACGGATGTCCAAGTTATAAACATGCGAGAAATAATTCATCCCATTTTTCATTTCTTTCACTACTGTTTTAAAGTTGCCGCTGCATTCCTCATCTACCAGACCGGTATCATACAGTTTTTTCAGCTCAGGCAACAATTCTTCTGCATGCAAATCCAGTATAAAACCGGTTATCATTCCTATAAGCGAGCCGTCGCAGCATTGGCGGGTTTCCAGCTTCCCGTCGTAAAATACAAGTAAAGTCTGGAACCACGCTATGACTTCTGCACGACGCTCGGGGTGTTGAACAGCCAACCAAGTCATCATCTCCGGCACACAGATACGGGCATCAGCTCTTCAAAATTCTGTTCGCCTATACTGAAATACCAGTAACTATCTTTCACTCCCAAGCAAAAAGTATCTATCAGATAACCCCCCACGGTATAAGTATGCTGCGGGTGAAGCCGTACCACACACGCCACGGCTTCTCCACATTCTTGCCAATCGGAAGTTACATAACAGTCACCCAACGGAAGCGTACGAGCCCGGCTGCGAATATACTCTTGAGGAGAACATTGTTTCTGCTCTGCCTGTTTTTTCTTTTTTGCCATATCTTTCAGTTTTATTTATCGATGGACTTCCTGTTAACCGTCCATCATTACAAACATTACTCTTGCGAGGATAAACAATATTTCCTATAATACAACAAAAATCGCCCGCAAGCCTCAACTATGAGAAACCTGCGGGCGATGCTATTAAATACGATCTAACGGCGAACGCTTCATCACCAGCGGATAACGTTCGGGATGTTTCAAGCTCTCTATTTCAAGGTCAATGTCGAGCTCCGGCCATTCGATGGCATTCGGTCCGCACATCCGGACATTCAAGGCACTGCTCACACGCGCATCGCGTAACCACGGCACACGGTTATATGATAAAAAATAGTCTTGTCCCAACACAGAGAGCATCATGCCCTGCGCATTAATCATCAATACGCTTACCGATGTGGGCTGCAAATAATCGTTTGAACTCGTTTCCATATTGTTCTACCATTTTAGTTATCTTCTTCAAATCTTTATTTGTAAAACCATAATTATTGGCCAACTCAATTTGCGGCTCCAGCCAGAACTTGGCTTCACACTCAGCTTTTACCACATGAATGTGCATACGCTCTTCTTCATTGGAATAAATCTTAAAGATATATCCATCTTCTTGTCTGAACTTGGGACTCATAATATGATTGGTTTTACTTTTGCGAAGATAAACAATATTTCCTACAATACAACAAAAAACGCCCGCAAGTCTCAACTATGAGAAACCTGCGGGCGGATTATTTTATGATAGACTAAAAAGCAAAAGATTACTTGTATTCATCCCAGCTCTTGATAGCAATATCATCGATGGTCATAGTGCAGAACGCATGGATAAAGGCACTTGCCAGACGGGCATTCGTTACCAGAGGAATATTCAAATCGACAGCTGCACGGCGGATTTTATATCCGTTATCCAGCTCGCCTTCCGACAAGTCGCGCGGGATATTCACCACCATATCGATTTCCTTCTTGTGAAGCATATCCAATGCTTGCGGATGTCCTTCTTCACTCGGCCAGAATACACGGGTGTTTTCCACTCCGTTCTCGGCAAGGAATTTCGAAGTACCACCAGTGGCAAAGATATTATAACCTTTCGCTTTCAATTCCTGGGCAGCCTTCAGCATCTCTACTTTCTGCTTCGGGGTTCCGGTTGACATCAGGATGTTCTTTTCCGGAATGCGGTAGCCTACTGACAGCATGGATTTCAATACGGCACAAGAAGTGTCTTCGCCGATACATCCCACCTCACCGGTACTTGCCATATCTACACCCAATACTGGGTCGGCTTTCTGCAGACGGTTGAATGAGAACTGGCTCGCTTTGATTCCTACATAATCGAGTTCAAACAAGTTCTTCTCCGGTTTTTCTACCGGCAATCCCAGCATAACCTTCGTAGCCAGTTCGATGAAGTTTATCTTCAACACTTTACTTACAAACGGGAACGAACGGCTGGCGCGGAGGTTACATTCAATTACCTTGATGTCGTTTTCACGGGCAAGGAACTGGATATTAAACGGACCGGAAATGTTCAGTTCTTTTGCAATCTGACGGCTGATGCGCTTGATGCGGCGAACGGTTTCTACATACAGTTTCTGCGGCGGGAACTGAATGGTTGCATCACCTGAGTGTACACCGGCAAATTCAATATGCTCGGAAATGGCATACGCTACTATTTCTCCGTTCTGTGCCACTGCATCCATTTCCACTTCCTTGGCATGTTCGATGAACTGGCTTACCACCACCGGATGTTTCTTTGATACATTAGCTGCCAGTTGCAGGAAGCGTTCCAGTTCTTCCTGGTTAGAGCATACATTCATGGCAGCTCCTGAAAGTACATACGACGGACGAACCAAAACAGGGAATCCTACCTTCTCAATGAACGCATTGATGTCTTCCATCGAAGTCAGCGCACTCCATTCCGGCTGATCGACCCCGATTCGGTCAAGCATAGCCGAGAACTTGTCACGGTCTTCTGCATTGTCAATGCTCTTGGCTGAAGTTCCCAGAATATTGATTTGCTGACCATCCAGGCGGAGAGCCAAATTATTAGGAATCTGTCCACCGGTAGAGACGATGACTCCATGCGGATTTTCCAAGTCGAGAATATCCATGACACGTTCAAAGGTCAGTTCGTCAAAGTACAGACGGTCGCACATATCATAGTCGGTTGATACGGTTTCCGGGTTATAGTTAATCATAACCGAACGGTAGCCTTCCTTGCGGATGGTATTCAAAGCCTGCACGCCACACCAGTCGAACTCAACCGACGAACCGATGCGGTAAGCACCTGAACCCAATACCACGATACTCTTGTGGTCGCCCAAGTAATGCACATCGTTTGCTACTCCACTGTAAGTAAGATACAAGTAGTTGGTCTGTGCAGGATATTCGGCAGCCAGCGTATCGATTTGTTTTACCACCGGCACGATGCCCTGGCTCTTACGATAATTACGCACTTCAAGGATTCCATCTTCCATATCGCCTTGGTAGCCGATGGCACGCGCAATCTGGAAATCAGAGAATCCCTGACGCTTGGCTGTATAAAGCAATTCCTTAGGAAGCTGTGCGATTTGTGTATGATTATTTCCCCAACCATGGAGTTCCTTAGAGGTTTCCATGATATTCATCAGTTTGTCGAGGAACCATTTATCAATCTTGGTCAGCTCATGAATTTGGTCAACGGTATAGCCGGCACGCATAGCCTTGGAGATAACAAAAATACGCTTGTCGGTCGGCTCACGCAGTGCCTTGTCAATATCTTCAATCACCAGCTCTTTGTTTTCCACGAAGCCGTGCATACCTTGCCCAATCATGCGCAAGCCTTTCTGGATGGCTTCTTCAAACGTACGGCCAATAGCCATCACCTCACCTACCGATTTCATAGAAGAGCCCAGCTCGCGGTCTACTCCGTGGAATTTGCCTAAATCCCAACGAGGAATCTTACACACCACATAATCCAGCGCCGGTTCAAAGAAAGCCGAAGTGGTTTTGGTTACCGAGTTCTTCAAGTCGAACAAGCCGTAACCCAAGCCCAGTTTCGCAGCCACAAAAGCCAGCGGATATCCGGTAGCCTTCGAAGCCAAAGCCGAAGAACGGCTCAAGCGGGCATTCACCTCGATGACACGGTAATCTTCTGATTCAGGGTCGAAAGCATATTGCACATTACACTCACCCACGATGCCGATGTGGCGGATGATACGGATAGCCAGTTCACGCAATTTATGATATTCGCTGTTAGTCAGCGTCTGAGAAGGAGCAATCACGATTGACTCACCGGTATGAATGCCCAGCGGGTCGAAGTTCTCCATGTTACATACAGTAATACAGTTGTCGAAGCGGTCGCGTACCACCTCATATTCCACTTCCTTCCAGCCCTTCAAGCTTTTCTCTACCAACACCTGCGGAGAGAAAGAGAACGCTTTTTCAGCCAGCACATTCAGTTCTTCTTCATTATCGCAGAAACCGGAGCCCAATCCTCCCAGTGCATAAGCA
>URDR01000092.1 GCA_900546645.1 uncultured Bacteroides sp.
GAGGTCGGAAAACGAAAGTAGGAAGAAAACTGCTTCGTTTTCCTCCTACTCGATCCCCTCATACCTACTAATAGTTATAGAGCCTTACTCCCGAAGCCAATATATACCGATAAATGGTGATTGTCTTCGGGTTTTGTTTTACGTAATTTTGCAATCGTAAAAATAGGTATCATATAATAAAAGATTGCAACAAAACGTGAATACTAAACCATTCTTTTTTTTAGCTTATCTTCTGATGGCTGTGCTTTCAGTTTCAGCCCAAAACTCCTCTATCATCTCGGGACGGGTGTTGTCAACTGATAAATCTGTTGTAGATTTTGCTACAGTCTATTTGAAAGGAACCAATTACGGATGTACCACCAATGAAAAGGGTATCTACCACCTCAAAGCCCCGGCTGGAATTTATACCCTTGTGGTGTCGGCGGTGGGTTTTGAGGCTTACGAGCAGAAGGTTGAACTGAAGTCGGAAGCAAGAAGTAAGCAGACGGTATTTCTGAAACCTTCGGTGCTGGAACTGGAAGAAGTAGTCGTCGTGTCATCAGGTGTAGGCAGAGTAAAGCGTTCGGCTTTCAATGCAGTGGCGGTTGATACAAAGGAAATGCGGAATACTACAAAAAGCTTAAGCGATGCCTTGGCAAAAGCTCCGGGGATGAAGTTGCGTGAGTCGGGTGGTGTAGGTTCAGACATGCAGTTGATGCTCGACGGATTCAGCGGTAAGCATGTAAAAGTGTTTATTGATGGAGTTCCCCAAGAAGGGGTTGGCAGTTCGTTCGGACTTAATAATATTCCGGTAAACTTTGCTGAACGTATTGAGGTTTATAAAGGAGTGGTTCCGGTTGGATTTGGAACGGATGCCATAGGTGGGGTCATCAATATAGTAACCGGAAAGAAACGCCGTAATTGGTATCTCGATGCATCCTATTCGTATGGATCGTTTAATACCCACAAGTCTGATATAAGCTTCGGGCAGACCTTCCGCAACGGATTGACTTATGAAATTAATGCTTTCCAGAATTACTCAGACAATTCTTACAAGGTAGATGCTCCGGTAGAAAATTTTGAGACGGGAAGCTTCAGCGAAAGTGAAAAACAACGTGTGAAACGCTTTCATGATACCTATCACAATGAAGCTTTCATAGCCAAGGTAGGAGTCGTTGATAAGAAATGGGCAGACCGGCTCATGTTCGGACTTACTTATTCACATATGTACAAAGAATTACAGACTGGGGTACGTCAAAAGATAGTTTATGGAGAGAAACATCGTTTCGGGTATTCGTTGATGCCCTCATTGGAATATCGCAAACGTAACCTTTTGGTAAAGGGAATGGATGTAGTAATTACTGCCAACTATAACCGCAATGCGACAACCAATGTGGATACGGCGCAATATAAATATAACTGGTTGGGCGAACGGGTCCGACTGAATTCTCCGGGCGAACAGTCACAGCAATATGCACGAGCCGATAACGATAATTGGAATGCTACCCTTACGTTAAATTATCGGCTTAACCGCAGCCATGTGTTTACATTTAATCATGTACTGAATGCTTTTAACCGCTCAAATACATCCTTGCTTGCGAAAGTAGAACAGACCGATGCCATCGGAAAGCAAACCCGGAAGAATATATCAGGATTATCATACCGGTGGATGCCTTCCGAAAAATGGAATGTTTCGGCTTTCGGAAAATATTACCGTCAGTATGTAGCGGGACCGATGGCAGAAGACGATAACGCTACATCGTATGTGCGGATTGACAGAACGGTTGATTCATGGGGGTATGGAACTGCCGGGACTTATTTCGTCATGCCCGATTTGCAGGTAAAGCTTTCGTATGAGAAAGCCTTTCGTCTGCCCACTATCGAGGAGATGTTTGGTGACGAAGATTTGGAAAGCGGTGAAATAACCATTCGTCCTGAGAAGAGCGACAATGTAAATTTCAACGTGAGTTACTCAAAGACTTTGGGCAAACATTCGCTCTATGTTGAAGGGGGATTGGTCTACCGGAACACAAAAGATTATATTCAGCGGAATATCCAGTCGCTTGGAGGAGGAAAAGAAGGAGCAACTTACGTGAATTACGGAAAAGTGCTGACCAAAGGATTTACTATCTCCCTGCGTTACGGATGGGGTGGATGGCTGAGTGTAGGAGGTAACTTTACTCAGATGAATGTGCGTGACAATGAAGAATACCAGATTGGTACGAATGGAAATCAGGTGGAGAACCTCGCTTACAAATCTCGTATGCCGAATGTGCCATACCGCTTTGCCGATTACGACGTGAACTTTTATTGGAGAAATCTTTGGAAGAAAGGGAATATCCTGACGTTGACGTACGACAGCCAGTATCTTCACAGCTTCTCTTATTACTCAGAGGTGATAGGAAACAGCAACGCTTATATGGTTCCCCGGCAGTTCTCGCATAATCTTTCATTGAGCTACAGTCTGAGGGGTGGACGTTATAATTTGTCGTTCGAGTGCCGTAACCTGACCAATGAAGATTTATACGATAATTTCAGCTTGCAAAAAGCGGGACGTGCTTTCTATGGGAAGATACGCGTTCATTTCGGAAATTAAGAACTCTCAATTAATCATCTATAAATTTCTACAGAAAATGAAAAAGAATACATTGTTTGCCGGAGTCTTTACTGCGGCAGTGACCGGCATGTTTGTTTCATGCTCGGAGAATGACGCACCGGGTAATTCACCGGAAGTTATGAAAGGAGAATATGTAATAGCTGCCCAGACCACAGCTTCCGGAAATACTACTCACGTGTTGCTTACTTCCAAGTCGCTTGATGAGGGAACAGTTACCACAAAAGGAAACGGACTGGTAAACGAAGGAGCCACCTATTGGGTTTTTAACCAGAATAAATACCTCTATGCATTGACTTATAATCAGGGAAATGCCGGCACTACGCAGTCGTTTGTGATGAACAGTGAAAACCAGCTTGAAAAGCGGAGCAAAGAATATAACGTGAGCCGTTTTACTTCATACGGGCTTTACGATGATAAAATCATTTCAACTTCTACGGGAGCCGGACCTACTGAGCTGAACGATGCGAACGGTTATACTCCTAAGTCGTTCCTTGTTTCTTACCTCAATACGGTGACCGAAACCTATACCAGTAATACGGTGAACAAAGACAAACCCTTCCTTTCCGAGAACTTCCTTGGAAACGGAGAATATGTTACGCTTACGGGCATAGAGCAGGTAGGTAAGAAAATTTATACAGGAGTCGTACCTATGGGGTTGAGCCAATACGGATGTATGTATGAGAACCGTAAATGGGTGAAACCAGGGAATGAAGACTTGATTAAAACCGAATCGGGTGGACAGGGAAGCGGCAAATATAATAAAGATGAGTTGCAATGGACGCAATATCCCGATGAATGTTGGGTGGCTGTGTTTGCCGATGACTCATTCGATGCAAACAGTGTAAAGCTCCTCAAGACCGACAAAATCAGTTACCCTGCCGGACGTTTCAAATCGCAGTATTACCAGATGGTCTGGAAAGCAGACGATGGATTCGTTTACGTATTCTCTCCCAGCTATGCCAAGACCATGGCTGATTCCCGTCAGCAAACCACCCTTCCGGCAGGAGTGGTTCGTATCAATACGCAAACAGAAACGTTTGACAACAGTTATTATTATAACATCGAAGAAAAGTCGGAAGGACTTTCTTTCCAGCAGACCTGGTATGTGGGAGGGACGTATTTCTTGCTGCTGATGTATGATAAAGAGATTACTGCAAGCGATAAGGCTGCCATTCGTCTGGCTATCTTCAACACGTCTGATGGAAACCTGACTTATGTAAGTGGCTTGCCTCAAGATATTACCGGATTCGGAAAAGCTCCCTTTGTTGAAGGTGGAATAGCCTATATGGCTGTAACTACCGAAAGCGGGTATCCGGCTATTTATCGCATTGACCCTGCCGATGCTTCTGCCAAGAAGGGGCTTACTGTGGAGGCTACCCAACTGACCGGACTTGGAAAACTGTCTGCCAACTGATTTTAGGTTGCTTATGAGAAAGATTTGTAAATCAGTTCATCTGTGGCTTTCACTTCCGTTCGGCTTATTGATATCTGTTATCTGTTTCAGTGGGGCAGCATTGGTTTTTGAACGCGAAATTACACAGGCGCTTCAGCATCATCTTTATGAAGTGGAAAGCGAAGGGAAAGAAGTTCTTCCCTCCACCTTGCTTGAGAGCCGGGTAAGAGACCAGCTGCCAGACACGTTGGAGATAACCTCGATTAAGATGCCCGAAAGGGAGGGAGCTGTCTGTATGGTCAGCTTCAAGAATGCAGGTAAGCGTATGGCAAGCGTCAATCCTTATACGGGAGAAGTAATAGGTTTTACATACTCCTATCCGTTCTTTCAGACGATGCGCAAGCTTCATCGCTGGCTACTCGACCCTCCTGTGCGTAGGGGAGAAGGCTCCGTCGGCAAAATGGTGGTGGGATTTTCTACATTGGCAATGGTCTTTGTATTATTAAGCGGCTTGGTGATCTGGGTTCCCCGAAACCATAGGGCATTGAATAATCGCCTGCGTATCTCTTTTACTAAAGGATGGCGGCGTTTCTGTTACGATGCGCATGTATCTTTGGGCTTTTACGCACTGCTGTTTCTGATGTTGATGGCACTCACCGGTCTTACATGGTCGTTCGGAGGATACCGGACAGTGGTATATGAGATATGTGAGGCGATTCTTCCAGGCGGACAGTCGCCGAAAGTTTTCCTTTATACACTCCACACCGGAAGGTGGGGAGGCATGCTGACTCAGGTTATTTATTTTCTTGCGGCTCTTATAGGAGGACTTTTGCCGCTAACCGGATATTATTTATGGTGGAAAAAACGGAAATAGAAGTGCTGAGCCTTGAAATGCTGTTGCAGCTCGTGAAAAATGATTCACACGGGCAGAGAAAACTGAGTTGTAAAGGATGAAATCTATAAACAGAGTCTTTGGTTGTATATTCAAAGGCTCTGTTTGTACATTCAAAGGCTTTGTTTGTAGAAACAGAGCCTTTGTTTATAGATTGAATAAGGAAAAACAGGTTTTTTTACGGGCATGCCTGTTTCTTTTGCCCGTATCCGGTTTCTTTTTTAGGGGAGGACGGGTGTCGGTGAGGAGAAGAGGCTTAGGTCAGATAGTCTAATTCTTTTTTCATGCTGATAAGCTCTTCTTTTATCAGTTTCAGACGCTGGGCAATTTCTGCATTGTTTTGCACGAACTCTTTGTTTTGTTTGAGGCGCTGTTTCGCTCCGGCTATGGTCATGCCTTTTTCTTTTACCAAGTGATACACCAGCCTGACTTTTTCTACATCTTCTTCTTTGTATTGGCGCACATTACCCCCTGTCTTTTTCGGAGTAATAAACGGAAACTCTTTTTCCCAATAGCGAAGCAATGATTCAGCCACTCCAAACATCTTGGCTACCTCACTTATCGAATAATATAACTTTAATTCTTTGTCTGAACGCAATGCCATAAGTAATCTTGTTAATCGTAAACATTTCCATGGTTGGCTGCCATTTCCACCATACGGTCATAATCGTCGGCGCTCAGATCCATGAAGTAATAGTTGACCGGATTCACTACCTTTCCTTTTACATGCACCTCATAATGCAGGTGCGGACCCGTACTTTTCCCGGTACTTCCCACTTCTCCGATGACTTCTCCGCGTATTACCTTCTGTCCTCTTCTGACTTTAATTTTGCTGAGATGGGCATAGCGGGTTACATAACCGAATCCGTGGTCAATCGTAATACTGTTTCCATAAAGCCCGTCCCATCCGGCTTGGGTCACCTTTCCGTTTCCGGTTACATAGACCGGCGTGCCTACATTGGCAGAAAAGTCCATTCCTTCATGAAACTTCACGGTTTTATAGATAGGGTCAATACGCGTTCCGTAGCCGGAAGCAGTCTGTTTCAAGTTCTTGTTGGCTACCGGTTGGATGGCAGGAATAGACGCCAGCATTTCATCATGCTGCTTACACAGCTCGACCACCTCATCAAACGATTTCGACTGAATATATACCTGCCTTGCCAGCAGGTCCATTTTCTGTGTGGTATTTACTACCAGCTTGCTGTTTGCCATATCCATCCATTCCTCATATCGGTTTGTTTTGCCATAGCTGGCAGTACGCAGGGCATCTGTTACCGGATTGGCTTGCATGATGACCCGATATAAGTTGTCGTCACGCTGCTGCAGGCGCTGCATCACATGCAGTGCCTCGTCTAAGCGTCTGGAAAGAATATTATATTGCGCCTGCAAGCGAGAGTTTTCAGTCAGCAAGTTCTTCTCAGAAGGCGACCCGAAGATAAACAGCAACAAGAGAAAACTTCCTGCTCCTATTCCGATACCGAAGACCAAGCTTCGCAGATAACTTACCATTCGCTGCCGTATGGTAGGGTAGATTCGGTCGTAAGTACGTGTTTTGGGATTATAAATATAATAGACTTTACGCATTCAAATCGGGTTTTGAAGTTTTTTAAGGTACAAATCTTCAAGATTTTGCACCAAATATACGGGCAAAAATAATAAAACCAATTATCTTTGCAAATCTATTTTGCGAATATTAACTACAAGAACACTATAACAATATGTTGACAGCAAATGAAATTCGCGACTCATTCGTCAAGTTTTTTGAGTCGAAAGGACATCAGATAGTGCCTTCAGCACCGATGGTTATTAAAGATGACCCTACTTTGATGTTTACCAATGCAGGTATGAACCAGTTTAAGGATATTATTCTGGGCAACCATCCTGCCAAATATAAACGTGTAACCGACTCTCAGAAATGTTTGCGTGTAAGCGGTAAGCATAACGACTTGGAAGAGGTGGGTCATGACACCTATCATCACACCATGTTTGAGATGTTAGGCAACTGGTCGTTCGGCGATTACTTCAAGAAAGAAGCAATCAGCTGGGCATGGGAGTTTTTGGTAGATGTCTTGAAAATCAATCCGAAAAACCTGTATGCTACCGTATTTGAGGGAAGCCCTGAAGAAGGTTTGGAACGCGATAACGAAGCAGCCTCTTACTGGGAACAGCTCATGCCAGCCGACCATATCATCAACGGCAACAAGCATGATAACTTCTGGGAAATGGGTGATACCGGTCCTTGCGGTCCTTGTTCGGAAATCCACATCGACCTTCGTCCGGAAGAAGAACGTGCTAAAGTTCCCGGACGCGACTTGGTGAACCATGACCATCCGCAGGTGATTGAAATCTGGAACCTGGTGTTCATGCAGTATAACCGTAAGGCCGACGGCAGCCTCGAAGGACTTCCGGCAAAGGTGATTGATACCGGTATGGGATTTGAACGTCTTTGTATGGCTATGCAGGGCAAGCGCTCGAATTACGATACCGATGTATTCCAGCCTATTATCAAGGTCATCGGTGACTTGGCTGGAGCTACTTACGGAAAGGATGAAAAGACCGATGTGGCAATGCGTGTAATAGCCGACCATATCCGTACCATTGCTTTCTCTATTACTGACGGTCAGCTTCCTTCAAATGCGAAGGCAGGCTATGTGATTCGCCGTATTTTGCGTCGTGCCGTGCGCTATGCTTATACTTTCCTGAACCAGAAACAAGCCTTTATGTATAAGTTGGTTCCGGTATTGGTTGAAAATATGGGCGGTGCTTATCCCGAACTGAAAGCCCAGCAGGCTCTGATTGAAAAAGTAATCAAGGAAGAAGAAGAATCTTTCTTGCGTACGCTTGAAACAGGTATCCGCTTGCTGGATAAGACCATGAATGAAGTGAAGGCTGCCGGAAAGACTGAAATCAGCGGGGTAGATGCCTTTACGCTTTACGATACATTCGGTTTCCCCTTCGACTTGACCGAACTGATTCTCCGCGAGAACGGTCTGGCTGCCGATGTGAAAGGATTCGAGGCTGAAATGCAGAAACAGAAACAGCGTGCGCGTAATGCTGCGGCAGTTGAAACAGGCGACTGGGTTACTTTGAAGGAAGGTGAAACCACTTTCGTGGGTTACGACTATACAGAATATGAAACCTCTATCCTCCGTTACCGTCAGGTAAAACAGAAAAACCAGACGCTTTATCAGATTGTGTTGAGCGATACGCCGTTTTATGCAGAAAGTGGTGGTCAGGTAGGCGATACCGGTGTGTTGGTAAGCGAGTTTGAAACCATTGAGATTATCGATACGAAGAAAGAAAACAACTTGCCTATCCATCTTGCAAAAAAACTGCCTGAACATCTGGAAGCACCGATGATGGCATGTGTGGATACAGACAAGCGTGCAGCTTGTGCAGCCAACCACTCATGTACGCACTTGCTCGATGAGGCATTGCGACAGGTACTCGGTACGCACGTTGAACAGAAAGGTTCTTTGGTTACTCCCGATTCTTTGCGCTTTGACTTCTCTCATTTCCAGAAAGTCACTCCGGAGCAGATTCGTGAAGTAGAACATCTGGTGAATGCCAAGATTCGTGAGAACGTGCCTTTGACTGAATACCGCAATCTGCCGATTGAAAAAGCACGTGAACTGGGAGCTATTGCCCTGTTCGGTGAAAAGTATGGCGATGAAGTGCGTGTCGTACAGTTTGGTTCATCGGTTGAGTTCTGCGGAGGTACCCATGTTTCGGCTACCGGAAAGATTGGAATGGTGAAAATCATTTCAGAAAGCTCGGTTGCTGCAGGTATACGCCGTATCGAAGCCGTTACCGGAGCCAAGGTAGAAGAAATGTTCGATGTGGTTCAAGATACCATCAACGATTTGAAAGCTCTCTTCAACAATGCTCCCGACCTCAAGGTTGCCGTAGCTAAATACATCGATGAAAATGCAGGCTTGAAGAAGCAGGTTGAAGAGTTCATGAAAGAAAAAGAAGCTTCAGTTAAAAACAAGCTGATTGAAAACGCAAAAGAAGTAAACGGGGTCAAGGTTATTAAAGCCGTACTTCCTATGCCGGCTGAGGCTGTAAAAAATATCGCTTTCCAGCTGAAAGGACAATTCACAGAAAATCTCTTCGTTGTGATTGGAAGTGAATATGAAGGAAAGCCGTTGCTGACAGTCATGATGACTGAAGACCAAGTGAAATCGGGCTTGAATGCCGGTCAGCTGGTGCGTGAAGCAGCGAAGTTGATTCAAGGCGGTGGCGGCGGACAGCCTCACTTTGCTACTGCAGGCGGAAAGAATCCGGAAGGATTGAGAACTGCAGTTGACAAGATTCTTGAACTGGCTGGTTTCTAATCAGACTTTACAATAAGGACTAAAACAGATTCCCCGGAAGAGGACAGGTTGCTCTACCTGCTCCTTTTCCGGGGAATTTTTTGTCCCGCAGAAACGTTTGGTCAAGTCGTTTTTTATACTTTTGCAGGAAATTAGTGGTTTATGAAACAAACGGTATACACATATATAATATGCTCCATATTGACATTGGTGGGGTGCAGTAAGAGAAATATAGATAATAGCCCGCTTCCGGAACTGACTCGGGCAGAGTCCGTGATGTTCGATCATCCGGACAGTGCATTGCATATACTGGAGTCCATGCCGATGCCTTCAGCACGCTGGGAAAAGGAGAACCATGCGCTGTGGTGCTTGCTGACGACGCAGGCACAGTACAAACAGGTTATGAGAATCCCTTCTGATTCCCTTGTGAGAATAGCATATGATTATTATAATGCTACAGATAATGCTAGAAGAAAAGCTATGGCTGCTCTCTATATGGGAAACATCAATTATAATTTAGGGAATATAGAAGAAGCATTGGGATATTATTTGGAAGGTAAAACGGAAATTGAGAAGACAGAAGATTATAAAACAGGCTATTTAATAATGTCCTCCT
Organism: uncultured Bacteroides sp.; assembly: GCA_900546645.1. Taxonomy (GTDB): domain Bacteria; phylum Bacteroidota; class Bacteroidia; order Bacteroidales; family Bacteroidaceae; genus Phocaeicola. The sequence goes on from URDR01000092.1 coordinate 9,814, forward strand.
TAGGGAAATTATATTTATACCGCAACCTTTCAGATTATGCACTAGAATCTTGTACACAAGCATACAATTATGCAGTGAAAGATTCAAATAAGCGGTATCAAATGGGAGGATTACAATATTTAGCTAGATGTTATTGTATATCAAATAAACTACCCCAAGCAATAGAATCCTATCAACAATGCAGTGCTATAGCCATAGAACTTGGGCTTAAAAATACTGATTATTATTATGATATTCAGCATGAAATAGCTTTAGTGTATACAAATAATCATGAAATTGAGAAATCGTTGAGTATTTTGCAATCTTTTCCAGTGGAATATCGTTCATTTTCATTAATTGGGAAGAATTATTTTTGTTTAGGTGAATTAGATTCTACTTTCTATTATCTTAATAAGGCATTGGATACTGATAATATTTATACGAAAAAGACTATATATGAGTCTTTGTATAAATTGGGTGAGAATCCTAAATATCAACGATATCTAAAAATGTATTGTGATTCGTTGTTATTCTATAATGATTCTATTATGATATTAGATAAAGGTAAAGAAATTATAGCCTATAAAGAGAAATACGACCATCAGCGTCTCATCAAC
>URDR01000093.1 GCA_900546645.1 uncultured Bacteroides sp.
GAACAAGGATAGGTAAATATTTCCGGCATCGTCAGATGATTTAAATCTTCCTGCAGCAAGCCCGTTCCCATCAGCTGGCGATGGAGTTCGATATCTTCCGACAGGTCTGTATTTCCAGTCTGAATGAACTTCTGAGTAATCGTATGAATTCCCTGTGCGTTCCACTCACGGGCAAGGTATCCTGTAGCATAACTTTTACCGATTCCGGTATCAATACCACTTACAAAGTACACTGTTTTTTTCATGATGCAATTTTTTTAGCTATAATATAAATAGGATGATAAGTTAAGCCGACCTTATGGTCAGGCTGACTGTAAGACGCTTTATAGCGTTGGCAGAAATCCAAAAGCTTACCCTTTGTCCACGAACAACTTGCTATTCCGGTCACTCCCGTTTCCTGCAAGTGTTTCAACACCGCCAAAGGAGAAGCAAAGGAAAGATGAATCAACTCTTCACTGGCATGTATCACCTGATAATGATGACCAAGCGATTCTTTCAACTCATCTAACGACCGATACATAAGTGAACTGCCCGTCAATTCGGCTATTTCACATAGATTCTGCTTTCCGAAAGTAGTAAACGAGAAATACCCGTCGGCAGTTAAAAAGTCAGCACACCGCTGAAAGAACAATTCTGGAGAGACAAACCACTGTACTGCCGAGCATGAAACAATCAGCCCCTGACCGGAAGGAAACAGCAGCCGTTCTGCATCACCGGGATGAAAACTCACCTGTTCCCCCAAAATATCAGCAAGACAATCTTTCATTTCCGGACAAAGATCATTCAGCCACAAACTGTCCGGCTGGGCAACCCGAAGAAGCTGACGGGTAAAGATGCCCGTTCCGCATCCCACTTCCACAACTTTGCGCTGCGACGAGCGAGGAACATAGCGAGCTATCAGTCCTGCCATCTTTCCTGCGATACGACACTGAGCCTCAGCCTGAGAATCATAAGTTCCCCTTCCCCTCATAAAGCGTCGGCGAATCAACTCTTTATCCATTCTTCCTCCTTTCCTTTTAGATACGAAGCGAAGAAGGCATCCGAATAATGCCCCATATCCAGCAAAACAAGGTCGGTTTTCCCTTCCCAATAACGCTGCTGATTGACCGCCGGAAAGATGTTGTCACGCACCCCGACAATCGCTTTACTCCAAGCCAATACAGGCAGATCTCTCTTTTTTACTTCCTGATAAAGCAAAGCTAATTCTTCATGCAGTTCATCCAAGCTACGGTAAGGTTGATGAGCCAAGAAAAGCTTGACTTCCTCTGCCGACCCACACATCCGGCGGCGAAAACGTACCAAGGTCTGCTCCGAGAAATGCAGAACCGTTCCTCCAAAAACCGCTTCAGGAATGCCATAACAATCATGAACCGGACAAGGAGTACCATTGATGGCAACCAACGATTCCCATGGATAATCCTTCCCGGAGAAAATACATGAAGCAGCCCATACTCCCATCGACCAGGCTGCCAGATGAATAGACTGATAGCCATCCAGCAAAGCATAGTCAAAATCAAGCGTACGGTAATCAAAACACAACAGATAGTCATACCCCTCAGCCACCGGATAGTTAAACAGATGCTCATCTGCTCCCCAGCCGGCAAAAAACAAAAAGAGACGCGCATGCTGTGCTTTCTTTATAAATACTTGTTTCATTTCGTTGTTATTTAAAGGTTACAGAAACCAGGTACCCTCCGAAAGGAAACTTAGTTTCCAGTAGCTGAGACCTCTTCACCTGACAAAAGAAAATTGAGTTCGTCATCCGTCAAATCAGCCCGCAAGGAAAAGCGCAATCGCGATGTTCCCTCGGGAACTGTAGGAGGACGTACCGGCAACACATAAAAACCTTTCCGCCGAAGTTCTGCTGCCTTAATAACCGCCCGACTGCTAGTTCCTATCAGATAAGGAACAATATGACTGGACGAAATACAAGGAATTCCCTTTGCCATCATTCCATTTTTCAGACGGACAGACAGAGATGCCAGATGGGCTCTACGCTGCTTCCAGCAAGAGAGACGCTCCAGCAAAAAGAACGTCCAAGCCATATTCAGGGGAGGCAATGCGGTAGTAAAAATAAACGCACGCATCTTATTGACCAAGTATTCACGCAACTCTTTCCGGCAAACCACATAAGCACCCACCGAAGCCAGTGCCTTGCCAAATGTTCCACATAGGAAATCAATCGCTTCCATGCAGTCCTGCTCCTCGGCAAGTCCCAAGCCGTTTGCGCCTCTTACCCCGAAAGCATGCGCCTCATCTACATATAACCAGACCTTAGGATATGCCTTCTTCAAAGCCACCAGGCGCGTAAGATCTGCCGTATCCCCATCCATACTGAAAATACTTTCCGTCACAACGATGATTCGCTCATACGCATCTTGATTCTTGCTTATCAACGATTCAAGCTGCTCATAATCCTGATGGCGGAAACGGATGCTGCGGGCAGCAGAAAGCCGGATACCATCAATCAGACTAGCGTGAACGAGCTTATCTGCAAGAATCAGTGTCCGCGAATCGGTTACAGCCGGAAGAATGCCCGTATTCATGTGATACCCACTGCTGAATACCAGCGCACTTTCCGCATGATAAAGCGCAGCCAACAGCTGTTCCACCTTACGGTAAATCTCAAAATTCCCGGTCAGCAAACGCGAAGAGGAAGAAGAAAACAAAAAATCCTCCTCCCTTACCGTTTCCATAAACTGGTTACGCAATGCCTCATCCGCAGCCAGCCCCAGATAGTCATTCGAAGAAAGATTCAGCAAACGATGTCCTTCTTCTATTATATATTTCCCCTGATGCAAGGTATCGGGCAACTTCCGTAAATTACCCTGTTCTGCCAATGCATCTAAATCTTTTCTGTAATTCATAAACTTCTGTTTTTCAAACTCCACTTTCACGCACAATCTTCACCAAAGCTGCAGTAAGCTTACTGAGCTGTTCCGGAGTAATGATAAAAGGAGGCATAATGTAAACCAGTTTTCCGAACGGACGCACCCACACTCCTTCTTCTACAAAGCGACGCTGCATCCATGCCATATCCACTTCCTTACGCGTCTCTATCACTCCGATAGCCCCAAGAACCCTGACCTCTGCCACCTGAGGCAAGGATGCTGCCGGGGCAAGTTCCTCACGAAGCTGTTGTTCAATATGCGCTACCCGTTCCTGCCAACCCGAAGCCAGTAATAGCTCAACCGAAGCCTTCGCCACCGCACAAGCCAAAGGATTTCCCATAAAAGTAGGACCATGCATGAACGCATTCGGATAGTTATCCGAGATTCTGCCTGCCACCTCATCGGTGGTCAGCACGGCAGAAAACGTCATATACCCTCCGGTTAATGCTTTACCGATACACATGATATCCGGCTCTACACCAGCATGTTCCCACGCAAACAGTTTTCCCGTCCGCCCGAATCCAGTAGCTATTTCATCGAAAATCAGCAACATTCCGTTTTCCCGACACAAACGAGCCGCCTCTTGCAAAAAGCGAGGATGATAGAAACGCATCCCTCCCGCACCCTGCACCACCGGCTCCAGAATCAGTCCTGCCAACTCCTTACCATGCTCACGAATCATCTGTTGAAGAGGAAGTATATCCTGTTCGTTCCACTCACCTCCGAACCGGCTTTGCGGTGACGGGACAAAATAACGGACCGGAAGAGCAGAACCAAACAGATTGTGCATTCCGGTTACCGGATCGCACACCGACATGGCATTCCACGTATCACCGTGATACCCCGAACGGATGGTAACAAAGTTATTCCGTTCCGGACATCCCTTGGCATACTGATATTGTACTGCCATCTTCAAGGCAACCTCCACTGCCACCGAACCACTGTCGGCATAGAATATCTTTTGCATACATGGTGGGACCAGTTTCAGCAACAGCTTTCCCAGTTCTACAGCCGGAGTATGCGTCAGTCCGCCAAACATCACATGAGCCATTTGATGTAACTGGTTCTCTAATGCCCGGTTCAGTACCGGATGATTATACCCATGAACAGCACACCACCACGACGACATCCCTTCAATCAGTTCCGTTCCGTCTTCTAACGTAATGACACATCCTTCTGCCTTTTTCACCTTATAGGTAGGCAGCGGATGCGTAGCCGAAGTATAAGGGTGCCACAAATGTTCGCGATCGAATGAGTCGACTATCTTTTCAAAATTCATAACCCACCTCCTTGATACGTTTTTTATCTTCCTCTACCTTTGAGCCGAGCGTAGTCAGCAAATCGCCCACAATCGCCGAATTGATTCCCGCATACAACGCTTGGCGAAGCGTTTCTTCATCCAGCAAAGAGCGTCCTCCGGCAAAGCGCAGATAGGCTTCCGGATGAACAAAACGGAAAACAGCCACCGTCCGGATGACCTCTTCCGACGACAATTTCCGGCTATGCTCCAAAGGAGTTCCGGGAATGGGCTGAAGCAAATTAATCGGAATGGACCTTACCTCTAATCCACGCAAGACAAATGCCAACTCCACGCGCTGAAGCGCAGTCTCTCCCATTCCGATAATTCCTCCGCAGCAAATGTCCATTCCCACACGGCGTGCCGCTTGGAGCGTGGCTATCTTTTCTTCCTGCGTATGCGTGGTACATAACTCCGGAAAGAAAGAAGGAGCTGTTTCCAGATTGCAATGATAACGTTCCACACCCGCCTCACGAAGCCGCTGCAACTGTTCCTGCGTAGCCAAACCCAACGAAGCACACAGGCGTATAGCTGAATGGACACGCAAGTATGCGAAATGTCCGCATAGTTTTTCAATTTCCTTATCCGTAGGGCGTCGTCCACTGGTTACCAGTGAGAAACGCTTTACCCCACCTTCTTCATTCTGCCGCGCATGGCGCAGGCATTCCTCCTTATCCACCAAAGGATAAGTTTCAATATGGGTCTGGTAATGAGCCGACTGGGCACACCACTTGCAGTTTTCCGGACAATGTCCGGATTTGGCATTGATAATGGAACACATATCAAAGACCCGGGAAGCACATTTCACCGTAATTTCATGTGCCGCTTCCTTCAGCTCATCAAGCGGAGCTTCGGTCATCAGGCAACATGCCTCCTCCTGCGAAATTTCCTCACCTGCCAAAACCTTGTTTTTCAATTCTTCTGTCATAGGCTAAATAAAAAACAAAAGACACAGAAACACAAAGCCTTCCTAAGCTCTGTATTTCTGTGCCTTTTTTGCACAAATACCGGCGTATCATACGCCTTTATCCATAAATTCTTTCTTTTATCAATCTCTTCCTGCCGGCTTCCGCCCTTCACCGTTACCATACATACGGGCACAGCAATTGCTTCGAGCAAGAGTTCTGCTATACGGACATCCGTATCGGCTTCACTGGTATCGGTCATTGCATCGTCTTCAGCCCAAGCTCTGTTTATGCGAACCTGCGCACACATCGCTCCTTTACACAACGAAACCTCCGTAATCCCCTTGCCCACACAGCCCATGGTGACATGGCGCTTCAAGCTGGCAAAGGCAGCATAAGCCTTGCGGCTCCATTGATGGAACCGAAGCGAACCGACTTGATTACTGATTTCCTTACGATACATAGTGATTGGATTAAGCGCGACAAATGTAACAAAAAATATGCAACATTCAAACAAGCTTTTCATTACAGCATACAAGTGACTTATAAACAGCACACTAAAATCTCCCTAAAACGCTTAGGCGTTTCATCACACACACTTTGGCGTTCCCGTCAAAACAACAAGGCGTTTAAACTGAAAAGTCTGCTCATTTTTTTAAAAGCTTCTCTCACACAATAATTCCGCCCCCCAGAACCATATTACCCCGATAGAAAGCAGCAGCCTGACCGGAAGCAACCGATGCAAGCGGCTCATGCAGACGTACATACAGCAGTCCGTTGGCAGTAGGCGTAACCGTACAGCGGTTGGCTTGCTTGCGGTAGCGGATTTTTACGATAATCTCATCACAACCAAACAACAAAGCCGGATTGACTACATTCCATTCTTTCAGATACATCTCCCCTTTCTCCAGAGAATGCAGGTTGTCACTGATAATTACCTGATTCGTATCCGGATGAATCTCCTTGACAAACAAGGCCTTATTCAAATAGATACCGAGACCTCTACGCTGCCCGATGGTATAAAACGGATAACCTTCATGCCGTCCTAAAAAATTGCCTTTCTCATCAAGAAACTTACCGGGAACAACAGAAGTTGGAGGAACATGAGTCTTTAAGAAACTCCGGTAATCACCCGGACAAAAACAGACCCCCAAGCTATCCCGCTTACGAGATGCTTTCAAAAACCCCCGTTCGGCAGCAATCTCGCGCACCCGTGCCTTGGTCAGTCCCCCCATGGGAAGAAGCATCCGTTCCAGAATGTCCTGAGGCAACCCCCAAAGGAAGAACGACTGGTCTTTATCGGGGTCGGCTCCTGCCGTAATATGCCAGTAACCTTCTACCAGCCGTTTCTGCACATAATGTCCGGTGGCAAAAAAAGAAATGCCTTCTCTGTCTGCAAGTTCTCTCAGTAAAGGCCATTTTAAATAGTTGTTACAGAGCGTACAAGGAACCGGTGTCCTCCCTGCCATGTACTCGGCTATAAAGTAACGGATAATCCGTTCACGGAATTCCTCACGCACATCATGTACCAAATGCCGAATTCCCAATCGCCCGCATAAATCGCGCGCATCATCCAAGTATTCGGTATCGCCTTCTTTTTCATAGAAACGGAAAGTCACGCCGGTTACTTCATAGCCGGCATCTTGCAAAAGCAAGGCAGCAACCGAGCTGTCTGTGCCTCCGCTCATTCCCAGTAAAACTGACTGATTCACTTGTTCCATCGAGGGACAAAGATAGTGAAAGGTGAGTGCAGAGGCAAAAGAAAAACTTGTTTTTCTGATTTGAACCTGCCGAACCGCATCCTATCTTATCTAAAGATAGTGAAAGGCGAGTGCAATAGCAAGCCAAAAGCTTGCTTTTGAGCGAAGCTATTACCGAGCCGCATCCAAACAAAGCATGAAAAGGACCTTGTCTTCCTGCTTTTTCAGGGAAAGATTGACCTGTAGACCTCTCAATAAAAACCTGATTCCGCAAAACCTGCTGCAGTAAAGCCGGCTTTTTGTTACGTTTCAAAAAGAAAAACACTTGCAAACAGTTGATTAGCACAGCAGAAATTCGTATTTTTGCACTTTAAAACAGAAATTACGTAATCATAATCCAGATGAATCAAGAATTCGAGCTTATCGCCAAAACCTTCCAGGGACTGGAGGAAATTCTGGCACAAGAACTCACCGAATTGGGAGCGAGCAATATTGAAATCGGACGCCGCATGGTTTCATTTACAGGTGACAAGGCAATGATGTACAAAGCAAACTTCTGCTTACGAACTGCTATACGCATACTCAAACCCATCAAACATTTTACTGCCAACAATGCCGACGAAGTGTACGAAGCTGTCAAGAGCATTGCATGGGAAGAATATTTAGACAATATGGGCAGTTTTGCCGTAGATGCAGTGGTATTCTCCAATGAATTCCGCCACTCTAAGTTCGTGGCATACAAAGTAAAAGACGCCATCGTTGATTACTTCCGCGAAAAAACCGGAAACCGCCCGTCAGTACGTATCAACAAGCCTGATTTGGCTATCAACATTCATATCGCAGAAAACCAATGTACGCTTTCTCTTGATAGCTCTGGCGAATCGCTCCACCGCCGTGGATATCGTCAGGAACAAGTGGAAGCTCCGTTAAATGAGGTATTGGCTGCCGGAATGATTCTTATGACCGGATGGCGTGGCGAATGTGACTTCATTGATCCGATGTGTGGTTCGGGTACGCTTCCCATCGAAGCTGCATTGATTGCACGTAACATCGCTCCGGGCGTATTCCGCAAAGAGTTCGGATTCGAAAAATGGAAAAATTTCGATCAGGAACTGTTCGATTCTATCTATAATGATGATTCTAAAGAACGTGAATTTACTCATAAAATCTATGGCTTCGACAATAATCCGAAAGCCAATGAAATAGCAACTCATAACGTAAAAGCTGCAGGAGTAAGCAAAGATGTGGTTTTGCGCATCCAGCCGTTCCAGCAATTTGAACAGCCTAAGGAAAAAAGCATCATCGTGACTAATCCGCCTTACGGTGAACGTATCTCTTCGGAGGACTTGCTGGGCTTATATAAAATGATCGGTGAACGACTGAAGCATGCGTTTACCGGCAATGATGCCTGGATTTTGAGTTACCGCGAAGAATGTTTTGACGAAATTGGTCTGAAGCCTTCTATTAAAGTGCCTCTGTTTAACGGATCACTGGAGTGCCAGTTCCGCAAGTACCAGCTCTTCGACGGAAGATACAAAGCATTCCGCTCAGAAAACAGTGATAAGGAGTTTAAACCCAAGCAGGAAGACAAACCTTTCCGCTCACGCCGCCAGGGAGAAAAGGTGGAATACGGACGTGGCTCACGCAAAGAAGGCGGACGCAAAGAGGGCCCATGGAGAGAAAACTCACGGAAAGAAGGTGACCGTAAAGACGCACCACGCAGAAGAAGAACAGACGACGGAAAAGAATTCACCCGCGAACGCCGCAAAGAGTTCGGATATAGCCGGGAAGAAAAACCACGCACTCCTCGTCCTTCAACCGATGACGGACGTCCTAAACAACCGGCACCGCTACGGTATATGCACCGCCGCAGAGAAGATAATGAAGATTAAACATCTAAGATTCAAGGTTTGTAGGTTTGTTTCATTCAAAACCTACAAACTCGAATACTTACAAACTCAAAACTAATATGAAGCACATTCTGCAATTAGTGGTTTTATTCTGTATGACTACATTGACTTTATCGGCTCAGGAAAAGAAAGCATTTACACTGGAAGATGTAATTCCGGGAGGAAGTAATTACTTTAACTTGGTCCCCGAAAACATACCGGGACTTGGCTGGTGGGGTGATATCTGTATTCAGGCAGGAGTAGATGAAGTGAAAACCATTGATGTAAAAAATGGGAAAGAGAAAATCTTGTTTACCTTAAACGAGGTGAACGAAACTATAAAGAACGGAGATAAACCTTATAAACTGACACATGAGTTGAAGCCGCTTCACAGTCTGATGGCTGTGCAGCTGCCGTGGGCAGACAAGACCATTGCTTTATTCCGCCAAAGCAACTACATGATGTGGTATGACTTTGCTGAAAAGAAAATCATCAAACTGGCTTACCTCAATGACAAGGCTGCCAACTTTGACTTCTGCAAAGAAAACGGTCTCATGGCTTATACTGTAGGAAGCAATTTACACGTTGCTGAGCAAGGAGATTTCGACAAGCAAGTGAGCCCCAGCTTGGTGGCAGGTAAGGAAGAAGGTGAAACGGGAGTTTTATACGGACAGTCTGTACACCGCAACGAATTCGGCATCATGAAAGGTACTTTCTGGAGTCCGAAAGGTACGTATCTGGCTTTCTACCGCATGGACCAGAGTATGGT
>URDR01000094.1 GCA_900546645.1 uncultured Bacteroides sp.
GGGTGGAATAGATTGTGGTACTGGTATTGGTCCGATGATGGAGGCTGCCCGTATGTTAGCACTTTCTGGTGCAAAACCGAAACGTACGATTTTATTTATTGCATTTTCCGGTGAGGAATTTGGATGGGTTGGTTCAAAAGCCTATGTGAAGGCGCATGCCGATCAGTTGCCCAAGATTTCGAATATGTTTAACCGCGACGGTGGTCCGGAACCTCCTGTAGGAATCCGTGTGTCGCAGGCTATGTACGATGACTTTGTGAAAATAGCCAAGGATATTAAGCGGATTCGTCCGGATTATCCGTTTGAGGTTTTTGTTGCTTCCCCGCGTCCTCGTCCTACTGAACCGGGGAATGTAGACTCTGAAACTTTTGCCGTAGAGGGAGTTCCTACTTATGGTTTTATAGAGGAGGATATAGAAGGATATGATTTTGATTATGATGAAATCTGGCATACAGAGCGTGACCTCTATACCAAGAATATTCCGGACTATCAGAAACATACCGCTACCGTTACAGCTATTATGGCATTGGGCGTAGCAAACTTGGATAAGCAACTTTCTCGTGAAGGGGTTTATACTGAACCGGAAAAGTAATCGTTTTGTTATATATCAGGGCGGTGCGGGACGCGTGTAGGCAATCGGTGCGTCTTACACCGTCCTGCACTGTGTCCTGCACGCTTTAACTATTTGCATCCTAGTTGGTTAACCGCAAAAACGTGTAGGGTGCAGGCAAATTTCGCAAAAATCTTTTTTGAGGGAAGAGAAGAAAATCCGGAGATTTGCTTTGTCATGGCGGTGACAATGAAAAGGTATAGTAATGATGACGGCAAGTCGTTACTAATGATTTCAGTTCTGTAAAGCATGGATAGAAAAGATTCTTGTGACATGCCTTCAGAAGAAAATGAAAGGAAAAGATGGTTTTCTCTTGGCTAAATGCCCTTTTTCTTGAATCAAAAAGACTGCTTTTCTTTTTATTGATTGATTTCTCTACCTTTTTTGAATGATTTATGACTGTTTCTTATACACTAATCATTTATCTTTGCAATGTAAAAATGTTAACACATAATGAATTGAGCGTATGAAGAACAAAGTATTTTCGTTTCTTTTTTTCTTGTCTTTCTTTTCGTGGAATACTGTTAACGCAGTAGAAGAAAAAGATTATGTAGCTTATCTGTTTACTTATTTTACGGGTAACCATATCAGTGAAGAGTCTGTGCATTACGCTGTAAGCATGGATGGATATTCATATTGGGCATTAAATGACAATAAGCCTGTTCTTGACTCCAAGGTAATCAGTTCGACAGGGGGTGTGCGTGACCCTCACATTCTGCGGAGTGAAGATGGAAATACCTTTTATATGGTAGTAACCGATATGGTGTGTGGCAATGGTTGGGACTCAAACCGTGCGATGGTTCTATTGAAATCTACCGATTTGGTAAACTGGTCGCACTCTATTATTAATATGCAAAAACGCTATGAGGGTCAGGAAAGACTGAAGCGTGTATGGGCTCCACAGACCACCTTTGATAAAGAAGCTGGTAAATATATGGTATATTGGTCTATGCAGTATGAAGGGGGTGCTGATGTAATTTATTATGCGTATGCTAACCCTGATTTTACTGATTTGGAAGGCGAACCAAAACCTTTGTTTATTCCGGAAAACAAGAAATCATGTATTGATGGTGATATTGTTTATAAAGACGGAGTTTATCACTTGTTCTATAAAACGGAAGGACATGGCAATGGTATTAAGGTGGCTACTACCCGTTCGCTTACTTCTGGGAAATGGGTAGAAGAATCCGATTATAAGCAGCAGACCAAGGAAGCGGTTGAAGGCGCAGGAACCTTTAAGCTTATCGGACAGGATAAGTATATTCTGATGTATGATGTGTATATGAAAGGATCTTATCAGTTTACCGAAACTACCGATCTGGAACATTTTAAAGTGATTGATAACGAAGTGAAGATGAACTTCCATCCTCGTCATGGAACTATCATTCCTATTACGCGTGCTGAGTTGAAACGGATTACCGACAAATGGGGAAAACCTGCAGAGTTGGGGGAACTTCCTAAAAATCCGGTTCTTCCCGGTTTCCATGCCGATCCGGAAGTGCTTTATTCGCATCAAACTAATAAGTATTACATTTATTCAACCACCGATGGTCAGCCGGGTTGGGGAGGATGGTATTTTACCGTATTTTCTTCGAATGATTTGGGTGAATGGAATTATGAAGGAGTGATGCTTGATTTGCGCTCTCCTCAGGTGGCTTGGGCGAACGGAAATGCATGGGCACCGGCTATTGAAGAAAAATTGATTGATGGTAAATATAAATACTTCTTTTATTATAGCGGAAACCCGAAAAACGGAGGAGGTAAACAGATTGGGGTAGCTATCGCTGATTCACCGACCGGACCTTTTGTCGACTTGGGATATCCTATCGTCACTGAGTCGCCCGTAGGAGGAGGTCAGCAGATTGATGTGGATGTGTTTACTGATCCGGTATCAGGCAAATCGTATTTGTATTGGGGAAATGGCTATATGGCAGGTGCAGAACTGAATGCCGACATGGTTTCCATCAAAAAAGAAACTTTGCAGGTAATGACCCCGAAAGGTGGCTCGCTGAAAGACTTCAACTACCGTGAAGCTCCTTATGTGTTTTATCGTAATGGGCTGTATTATTTCTTGTGGTCGGTCGATGATACGGGATCACCTAACTATCATGTGGCTTATGGAACGTCAACTTCTCCTTTGGGAAAGATAAAAGTAGCGAAAGAACCGATTGTGCTTATCCAAGATCCGGAAAAGGAAATTTATGGACCGGCTCATAACTCTGTTGTACGGAAGCCGGGAACCGATGAGTGGTATATTGTTTACCACCGAATCAATAAGAGCTTCTTGAAAAAAGAACCGGGTACACACCGTGAAGTATGTATTGACCGTATGGAGTTTAATGCCGACGGAACAATTAAGCGGGTGGTTCCTTCTTTGTAATCCTAAAAATACTTTAGGATGAAAAACATGAAATATATAGCTGCATTAGGCGCTTGCTTGTTCACACTGCCGACTGCAGCTCACTTGAATGAAATAATGAATGAGCCAGATTCGGTTTATCTGTTCTCGTATGCCACTACTCCCGATGAAGGTCGGAGTGGACTGAAGTTTGCTTGGAGTCCGAATAAGACACAGTGGTTTAGCCTCGGCAATGGCTATGGTTACGTAAAGTGTGATTATGGTGCTTGGGGAGCAGAAAAACGCATGGTGAAACCGGAATTGCGCCGTGATAAAAAAGGGGTGTGGCATTGTATTTGGCAATTAAACGGAAACGGGAAAGAGTTTGCTCATGCCGCTTCTTCCGATTTAATGACCTGGAAGCGTCAGTCGTATTTCACGGAAGCGCAATTTGCTGAGTTTGTATCCGATGAATGGACTCAATATCAAAATCAAACCATCTCTGTTAATGGGGTGGAAGAAAACGGAACGCTGCAAAAAGTAGCATGGAGTGACGTGAATCGTTTACTTCAGTTTGTGGATCACCGGGCTTACCGGGCACAGCTTCACGATGAGCGTACGGAGCAGGATGCTTTCCGTTTTGCAGGACTTCAATCGGTATCAATGGATATGACGATACGGCCTGAGCAGGCTAAAGCAATTAGTGATAAGTTAATAGGTATTTTCTTCGAGGATATAAATTATGGAGCCGATGGAGGTCTCTATGCTGAATTGATTCAAAACCGCGATTTTGAGTATAATGCGGACGACCGTCGTGACTGGCATGCCATTTACGCGTGGAACCTGAAAGGAGAAGGAACCACTATGGAGATAGCAACAGCCAATCCGATTCATGCTAATAATCCGCATTATGTGGTTTTGGATGCAAAGCAACCGGGAGCTTCATTTGTAAACTCCGGGTTTGATGGTATTGTTTTACGAAAGGGTGATAAATATACGCTCTCTTTGTTTGTACGTGCAATAGATAAAGGGGGTAAGGTAAAAGTTTGTTTGAAGGACGAGCAAGGTAAAGAGATTGTTTCAAGGATAATAAAAGTCACCTCAGAAAAATGGAAGAAAGAGGAAGTGACACTGACCGCAGGAAGCTCTGCCGGTAAAGCAACTTTGGAAGTATGTCCGCAAGAAGCTGGGAAGTATGCGTTGGATATGATTTCGCTTTTCCCGCAAAATACCTTTAAGGGCAGAAAGAATGGTCTTCGTGCCGATTTGGCTCAAACGCTTGCCGACCTTCATCCGCGCTTTATGCGCTTTCCCGGTGGATGTGTGGCTCATGGTAACGGACTGGATAACATTTATCGTTGGAAAAACTCGATAGGTCCTTTGGAAGCCCGTAAGCCCATGAAGAACCTGTGGGGCTATCATCAGTCTATGGGATTGGGTTATCATGAATATTTCCAGTTCTGCGAGGATATGGGTGCAGAGCCCTTGCCTGTCTTGGCTGCAGGCGTTCCGTGTCAGAACTCGGCATGTGAACATGGTAAACTGGTAAGCGGAGGTCAGCAAGGAGGTATTCCTATGGAGCATATGGATGAATATGTACAAGATGTACTTGATTTGATAGAATATGCCAACGGTGATCCGAAAAAGAACAAATGGGCTAAGATGCGTGCCGAAGCCGGACATCCTAAGCCTTTTAATTTGAAATATGTAGGTATAGGAAACGAAGATTTGATAACCGATGCGTTTGAAGAACGCTTTACTATGATTTATAAGGCAGTCAAGGAGAAATATCCGGAAATTACAGTAATCGGTACGGTCGGTCCGTTTTATGAAGGTACTGATTATGAGGAAGGATGGGATTTGGCCACACGCTTGAATGTTCCGATGGTTGATGAGCATTATTATAATACTCCCGGCTGGTTTATTAATAATCAAGACTATTATGATCGCTATGACCGTTCAAAGTCGAAGGTGTATCTTGGAGAATATGCTGCCCATCTCCCCGGTCGGCCTAACAATATTGAAACCGCATTGGCAGAAGCCTTATATCTTACTGCCGTGGAACGGAACGGGGATATTGTGGAAATGACTTCGTATGCTCCGTTGTTGGCTAAAGAAGGGCATACCCAGTGGAATCCGGACTTGATTTATTTTAATAATCAGGAGGTGAAGCCTACGGTGGGCTATTATGCGCAGTTGCTTTACGGGCAAAATTCAGGTGATACTTATTTGCCAGCCGACCGTAAGATTGATAATCCGAGGGCTGATGTACAGAAGCGTATTGCTTCGTCTGTGGTGCGTGACAGCCGTACGGGAGATTTGATTATCAAGTTGGTAAACCTTCTTCCGGTTCCGGTAAAGACCTCGGTAGATTGTCCGGATATGCCTTCAAGTGAGGCTGTATTAAAAGTCCTTTCAGGCAAGCCTACCGATCGTGAAGCTAAACCGGTGGAAAGCAGTATGCAGGTTTCCGGCAAGTTCTCATACGAAATGCCCGCTTATTCGTTGAGCGTCATTCGTATTCCCGCTGTAGTGTCAAAGAAATGAATTGTTTATAGGCATTCATTATATAGGTTAGTTATTTAAACATGATTTAAGGTGTGTCAAACGATAATGGTTATGAAAGACCATTGCTTTGACACACTTTTTTTATGGATTTGTTTTTTCTTTAATTAAAATTGGCTGGTAGGGCAGAGGAGCTTTCTTGTAAACTTTCCGTATATTTGTCACACGAAGATAGGATGCGGCTCGGCATAGTCAAATCAGAAAAACAAATTTTTCTTGTGCCTTTGCTCTCGCCTTTCACTCTATTTGTCGCTTGTGAAGTAAAAGTATGTTATTGTTTATAGAATAAGAAGTTATGAGACTGATTCGCAATGTTCATCATGTGGCTATAATCTGTAGTGATTATCGTCGTTCGTTGGACTTTTATACCCAAGTACTTGGGTTTGAAGTGACAGCTGAGCATTTTCGGGAAGAACGGCAATCGTATAAAACCGATCTTGCCTTGAATGGTGACTATGTAATCGAGCTGTTTTCATTTCCCGAACCACCAGCGCGGCTGTCTTATCCGGAAGCCGCAGGTCTGCGTCACCTTGCTTTTGAGGTAACAGATATAGATGAGGCTGCTTTGCATTTGGAAAAGCTGGGAGTTTCTCATCAGCCCATACGAGTGGATGAATATACGGGACGGCGTTTCTTGTTTTTCGAAGACCCGGACAGTTTGCCGTTGGAGTTTTATGAATCGGCTTTGTAGCGAATGAGGTAAATTGATTTAGGTAAACCAAGTACATCCGGTGACTATTTATGAAGAAGTTGATTCTTGCCGATAATCAGGATATTACCCGCTATGGAATGCGAGCTGCTGCATCTGGAATTTTTGCCGACGTCAGCGAGGTAAGTAATCGTCAGCAGCTGGCTGAACATTTGCTGCTGCATGGTGATGCAGTGGCAGTGATAGACTATACCCTGTTTGACTGTACTCCTGAACAGTTGCTTGTTTTGAAGGAACGTTTTCCTCAGTCTATATTTGTATTATTCAGCGATTCCTTGAGTGAAAACTTTTTGCGTAAGATGGTTTTCAGCAATCCAACTTTTAGTGTACTGATGAAAGACAATTCATTAGAAGAAATTGTATCTTGCTTAAAGAGGGCAGCCGATGGGGAGTCTTTTATTTGTGCTCGGGCAACGGTCATGCTTAGCGAAAAGCAGCCTTTGAAGCAAGAAAAAGAAATCCAGCCCTTGACGCTCACCGAAAAAGAAATCCTGAGAGCCCTGTCTATGGGAAAAACCACCAAGGAAATAGCTGCGGAACGTTTCCTCAGTGTCTATACTGTGATGACGCACCGTAAAAACATATTTAGGAAGTTGCAGGTAAACAATGCGCACGAAGCGGTGCGTTATGCGCTTCGTGCGGGCATTGTAGACTCTATGGAGTATTATATTTGATTCAGAGCCTGTTCAATATCGGCTATTAAATCATCAATATGCTCGGTTCCGATAGAAAGTCGAACCGTTCCGGGTTTGATTTGCTGCTCTTCCAGCTCTTCGGCATTCAGCTGTGAGTGTGTGGTAGTAGCGGGATGAATAGCGAGCGATTTCATATCTGCTACGTTAGCCAGCAACGAGAATATTTTCAAGTTATCAATAAATTGCTGTGCCTCTTTGATACCTCCTTTCAAGTCAATGGTAAAGATGGATCCAGCTCCCTTAGGGAAGTAGCGCAGGTAAAGTGCGTGGTCTGGATGATTGGGTAGAGCTGGATGATGCACGCTTTCAACTTTCGGATGATTGTTCAGATAGCTTACGATTTTGAGTGCATTTTCCACATGGCGTTCTACGCGCAGAGAGAGGGTTTCAAGTCCTTGTAAAAGAAGAAATGCGTTAAACGGACTGATGGCTGCTCCCGTATCACGGAGAAGGATAGCGCGTATACGTGTTACGTAGGCCGCTTCTCCTGCTACTTCGGTAAAACGTATTCCGTGATAGCAAGGGTCGGGTTCAGTAAGTTGAGGGAATTTTCCGGAATCATTCCAGTTGAACTTTCCTGTATCTACAATCACTCCTCCGAGGCTGGTTCCGTGACCTCCGATAAACTTGGTAGCTGAATGAACAATAATATCTGCGCCATGTTCAGCCGGACGAATCAGGTAGGGGGTTCCAAACGTATTGTCCACTATGAGTGGAATCTTGTGGCTGTGCGCAATCCGTGCCACCTCTTCGATATCGATGATATTTGAATTCGGATTTCCGAGTGTTTCAATGAAAATCAGTTTTGTATTTTCTTGTATGGCTCTTTCGAAGTTAGAGACATCCGACGGTTCGACAAACGTAGTTGTAACTCCTGAAGCAGGGAGCGTGTGTGCCAGCAGGTTATATGAGCCTCCGTAAATGGTCTTGGCAGCTACGATATGGTCGCCTGCACGGGTGATGTTCTGAAAGGCATAAGCAATGGCAGCTGCCCCGGAAGCAACTGCTAAAGCAGCCACGCCTCCTTCGAGTGCAGCAATGCGCTTCTCCAGTACCTCTTGGGTAGGATTTGTTAAACGTCCGTAAATATTTCCCGGTTCTTGCAGGGCAAAGCGTGCTGCTGCGTGTTCGGAGTTGTGAAACACATACGATGTAGTTTGATAGATAGGAACGGCACGCGCATCCGTTGTAGGGTCAGCCTGTTCCTGTCCTGCATGAAGCTGCAGGGTCTCGAAGTGTAAGTCTTTTGTTTTCATGTTAGTTGTATTTGTTATGTACGATTAAAGTGGATATTCTTCAAATGCGTAAAGCACGGTTGACAGATAGCGTTCACCAGTGTCAGGCAGCAGTACTATGATGTTTTTTCCAGCATATTCCGGCTGTTGTGCCAGCTGCAGGGCAGCAAAGGCAGCTGCTCCTGAGGAAATTCCTACCAGCAGACCCTCTTTGAATGAAAGTTCGCGTCCGGTACGAATTGCATCATCATCGGCAACTCGGATAACCCGGTTTACTACATCTGCATGATAAGTTTCAGGGATGAATCCGGCTCCGATTCCTTGTATCTTATGCATACCCGGTTTGTCACCCGATAGTACAGCTGAAGTGTCTGGCTCTACAGCAATAACCTCTATATTCGGATTATGCCGTTTCAGTCCTTCTCCTACGCCGCTTAAGGTACCTCCAGTTCCTACTCCAGCAATGAAAACATCAACTTTTCCGTCGGTGTCGCGCCAAATTTCTTCGGCAGTGGTATGGATATGTGCTTCGGGGTTGGCGGGATTTTCAAACTGCTGAAGGATAACGGCTCCCGGAGTAGTATCACGTAACTGGTTTGCCTTTTCGATAGCTCCTTTCATACCTTGGTCGCCGGGAGTAAGAACCAATTGTGCTCCCATGGCTTTCAGTAAGTTCTGACGTTCCAGGCTCATGGTTTCAGGCATGGTCAGAATGGTTTTATAGCCTTTAACGGTAGAAACCCAAGCTAAACCAACTCCGGTATTTCCGCTGGTTGGTTCGATGATGGTTGCCCCAGGAGTTAAGATACCTTTTTGTTCAGCATCTTCAATCATGGCGAGAGCGATGCGGTCTTTTACGCTGCCTCCCGGATTGAAATACTCCAGTTTGGCTATGATGGTTGCTTGGCTGTTATGAGCTTTGGTTAAGCGTTTCAGTTCTAATAGAGGAGTATTGCCTATAAGTTCGGTAAGTTGGGTTTTAATATTTGCCATAATCGTATGCTTTTGATTTGATGGCAAAGGTAAGTGGAATATGAATTATGGTCAATACCCTATTTAGGGTATATGTAAGGAGGGAATAAAAAAAGAGAAGCATCTGCTTCTCTCTGAGTTGCGGAGGCCTGACTCGAACAGACGACCTTTGGGTTATGAGCCCAACGAGCT
>URDR01000095.1 GCA_900546645.1 uncultured Bacteroides sp.
TGATGAATTGGCAGAAGAAGGTACAGTCAGTCTTGCCTTGGGCCTCGGTAAATACATTGTGGACGGAGGTTTGACGTTGCGTATCTGTCCGTATCATCCCACTCAGGTACTTCAAACCAGTGAAATGGAGATTGCTTTGCGTGAAACCCAGACTCGCTTTTATGCACTCGACTTGAAAAACATGGGTGAAGACTTCTCGCTTGACGACGGGTTTAATTTGCTGAAACTCCATGTGAAAGAAGCTGAAGCTGACGGTGCATTAAGTTACATTGCATCTACTTACGATCCGTATGACATGGTTATCCGTGACGGCATTTATCCGGGAGGACGAAAACTGATTACCTTTGCTAATATCCTTCAGCATGACGTGTTTCCTTTGGCTCGTATTTTGCAGTTGGTTCAAGAGTATGGTCAAAACGAGATGCGGCGTCCGGTAGAAATTGAGTTTGCTGTCAACTTTGATGCGCGTACCCGTAGTGGGGTGTTCTATCTGCTTCAAATTCGTCCGATGGTAGATTTGAAAGCCGATTTGCAGGAAGACTTAAATGCAATTCCTGAAAACCGGTTACTGCTGAAGAGTGAAAACTCGCTCGGACATGGGGTAATGGAAGAAATACATGATGTGATTTATGTAAAGACTGAGGGATATTCGGCATCGAATAATCAGTTGATTGCTTATGATATTGAAAAACTGAACCGACGTTTCCTTGATGAGGAGAAACATTATGTGCTTGTGGGTCCGGGACGATGGGGAAGCAGTGATACTTGGCTGGGTATTCCAGTGAAGTGGCCTAACATATCGGCTGCCCGTGTTATAGTGGAAGCAGGATTGACAAATTATCGTGTTGACCCCAGTCAGGGAACGCATTTCTTCCAGAATCTTACTTCATTCGGGGTGGGCTATTTTACCATCAATGCGTATATGAATGACGGTATATATAATCAGGCTTTGCTTGACAGTATGCCTGCTGTAGAAGAAACAAAATATCTTCGTTGGGTACACTTTGACCAGCCGCTGATGGTTAAGATGGATGGAAAGAAGAAAGTAGGGGTTGTGGAACTGCCTGATTCTGTTTCTTAGAGAGGAGGAGTAAATGGGCATTGGGAGTTGGAACTGTGCTTGCCTTTTGCTGTCTTTACCTGTAAAATGAATTCTATTTTTTCACAAAAACGCATTAATTCGTATGTTTAAATCGACCATGCAGCAGGTTTCTTCTGCTGCATTTACTGACACGAAGCCTCATTATGAACTGTTGGATGGTTTGCGAGGCATAGCGGCTTTATTGGTATTATGGTATCATGTGCAAGAAGGATTTGCCTTTGCTGGAGGAGCACCAGTAATTGAGCACATGAACCATGGATACTTAGCTGTTGACTTCTTTTTTATTCTTTCGGGGTTTGTGATAGGCTATGCCTATGATGACCGCTGGAATAAGAGTTTGACGATGGGCAATTTCTTTAAACGTCGTCTGATCAGATTACACCCGATGGTGGTGCTGGGAGCTGTTGTAGGAGCTGTTTGCTTTTTGTTGCAAGGAAGCGTGCAGTGGGACGGGACTCATGTAGCTATTTCATCGGTAATGATTGCTTTACTTTTTGCCTTGTTTTTTATCCCTGCCTTACCGGGCGGAATGGGTGAAGTGCGTGGCAATGGCGAAGCGTTTCCGCTCAATGGTCCGGCGTGGTCGCTTTTTTATGAATATATAGGTAATATTCTTTATGCTCTTATGCTTCGCCGGTTGTCTACCAAATCCTTGACAGCACTTGTAATAGCATTAGGAGGCGGTTTGATGGCATTTACCTGGCTCGACATGTCAGGTTACGGAAGTTTCGGAGTGGGATGGACCATGCAGGGAGCCGGGTTTTGGAGCGGCTTATTGCGCATGATGTTCCCGTTTGCGATGGGTCTTTTGCTTTCCCGTCATTTCAGACCGGTAAAAATCAGGGGAGCCTTCTGGATTTGTTCTGCCGTCTTGTTGCTGTTGTTTCTTGTACCTCCTATTGCAAGTAGCGGAACAATCTGTATGAATGGAGTCTTTGAATCTTTTTGCATTATAGTGATGTTTCCTTTACTGGTATGGCTGGGAGCTTCAGGAAAAACCACCGATACCTTGTCTTCGCGTATCTGTAAGTTCTTGGGTGATATTTCGTTCCCGCTTTATATAACCCACTATCCCATCATGTACCTGTTTTATGCGTGGTTGATTAAGCATCAGCTTTTCACATTGGCAGACACATGGCTCGTTGTACTGGGAGTGTGTGCTGCCAATGTGACGTTAGCTTATCTTTATCTCAAACTATACGATGAGCCCGTTCGCAAGTGGCTTGCAGCTAAGTTTACTTAACTTTTAGCGTTCCGCTTGCTTTTTGATATGCAATCCATTCCAGATACAGCTGGAAGTGTGCATCAACTTTTGTTTGCCAGGCCTGCTGCCAAAGAGTTTGTGCTTCTAAATGGTCGGACAAGGTTTCCAATCCTTGTTTGAACTGTTCGGCACTGACTCTTTGGTTCTCTTCGGCTTGTTCCAGTGAAATATCGGCAAGATCGCATTCCAGTTTGGCTTCTTCCAGGTTATTGGCAGCTTGAGTCACTTCTAATAGCATCAGTTCATTCTTGTCTGCCTGTTCCAGCAAGCTTTGCTGCAATTGGGCTTTGGCTGCATTTACCTTATGTTTTCGCTCTCCAAAATGGAAGATAGGAATACTTACATTGAGCAGTGCGGTAAAACTACCTCCATCCAGAAACTTCTGACCGTTTACATCGAGTCCGTTGATGTAATTATAGCTTCCCTGCACGCCTATTTGAGGCAACATTTCGCTGCGCGATAGTTTTACCTGCTGCCGGTTAATTTCTACTTGCTTGTTGAGTATATTATATTCAGGTCGTGCACTGATGTCGTTGGCTTGAAGAGCTGTGCTTAAGTCGACCGACGGATATTCATCGGATACAGTGAGAGACGTGGTAAGAGGTTTGCCTATATAGTGGCATAGGTTCATGGAAGCCAGCCGGAGCGCGTTTTCTGCCTTGCGCCGGTTTATTTCGGCTTCATTTAGTTTGACCTGAACCTTGAGTACATCATTGCGTGACTTCAGTCCATGCCGTAGTGCACTTTCCACATTCTTCATTAACTCTTCCAAGGTTTTGTGATAGGCATTGGCAACCTTTTGCATCTCTTGGGCTTTAACCAGCATGGCATAAGCATGTTCGGTATTCATAATCACCTCTGTTTCGGTTAAAGTCTTGTTCAAAAGAGCCATGTCCTTACCCAACTTTGCCATTTTATAGGCTGAGCGGATTTTTCCTCCCATATAAAGCGGCTGCTGTACGGTGGCTCCTCCCATGTAAGCCCATCCTACTTTATAGTTAAGGTCAATTCCGGGAAAATAGGCAAATCCCCCATTAGGCGTGGGAGTTCCATTTGCTCCGGGCATGAAAACCGGAAGATTTCCTCCCTGAATGGGGAAGTTTCCTTTACTGGTGCTGTAAAGTCCTGTCCCGTTAAGTTTAAAGTCGGGAAAGAAGTTCGCTTTATAGCTTGCTGCAGTATGTCGGGCATATTCAATCTGATAGACCGATGCAGCCAGTTGCTTGTTCTGTTCCAAAGCCATTTCGCGGCATTGCTGTAAGGTGAGATATTCTTGGGCAAGGATACCTTGACAAAGAACAAGAAGAGACAATATCAATCGATTCGTTTTTTTCATTGTTCTACTTTTTTATATGGAAGAAAAGTGCATAAAGCACAGGGATAAACAATAGCGTAATTAGCGTACCGAAAAGTAGTCCTCCCATGATGGATGCGGAAAGAGAGCCGAACATCGGGTCGGTAAGTAATGGAATCATTCCCAATATGGTGGTAAGCGAAGCCATCATAACCGGACGTAAACGGCTTTGCGCACTGTCTGTCAAGGCTGTAACAGGGTCTGTTCCGCTGTTGATTTGCTGTGAAATTTCGTCCATCAGTACGATTCCGTTTTTTATCAACATACCGATAAGTCCTAATGTACCTACAATAGCCACGAAATCAAAGGTCTTTCCAGTCAGCAGCATGACAGCTACAACACCGACTAAAATCATCGGCAAGACAGAAAGAATGATGATGGGTTTGCGGTAATCTTTAAAGAGCATGATAAGAATAGCTATCATCAGGATAATGGCTAAGGGGAAGTTTTTAAACAAGTATTGAGTAGATTGGCTGCTGGCACTTTTTTCCCCTTGCCATTGCAGCTGATACCCTTCGGGCAGTTGTATCTTTTCCAACTTTTCAGCTACAGCCTGCCAGGCAGCTTCCGTTTCCAGTCCGGCAATGGGCGAAGCCTGCACGCGGTAACTCCGTTGTCCGTTATACCGCGGAATGACCGGATATTCCCACCGGATATCAATGCTCCGGCTGATTTGTTTGAGTGGAGTTGTAGCCATGACTTTCTCTATGATATCATTTTTGGTTAAAGTTCCGGTCATAGCTTTGTCAATCATTTCATCGGATAAGACGGTCGGTAAAGAGGGTATCATGGAAAACACTTGCGTGTTGCCTAAGTCCTCAATCGGATTTCCTTTTTCGTCCAGACATTTCAGATAGATGGTATGAGGATGTATGCCTTCGTAAAAACTACCTGTAGGAATTCCTCCTGCGGCAACTAACAATGACATACTCACATTGCTTCTGCTCAGTCCGAGTGCGCGTGCTGCCGCTTGGTCGTAGTCAACTGTAATAACCGGGATTTTCTTTTCCCAGTCGGAGGTTATCAGGCAAACTTCAGGCATGGCTTCCATGATACGCCGTGCACTGTCTGCCAATGTTTCCAGTATGGCAGGGTCTGGTCCCAAGAACTGAGCTTCGATTGGATATTTTTTGAACATCAAGTTATACCGCTTCAGTTTGATATAAGCGTCGGGATAGCGTTCAGAAAGCTCATGCTGAATTTCATCAATATGTTCAACCAGTTCTTCTGCCGAGGTAAAGTCTATAATCAGTTCCCCGTATGACAGTGAGGGATAGGGAATGCTTCGCACCAGATTGTATCGTCCGGGCGTATTTCCTATTGAAGCAGTGATGTGGGTGATTTCCTTCCGTGTCTTCAGATAGTCTTGTATCTCGTTCAAGTCGTGCTCTATCCGTGTATAGTTGGTACCTTCGGGCAACTTGTATTCCATATAAAGCTGGTCGTATGACATATCCGGGAAAAAGCCCCGCTTCATAAACCGGAAGCTAAACAGAGAGAGGAGCAGCAGTCCTACCATAATACCTACGAAGGTAAATCGGTGAGAGAGCCCCCAATGCAGTCCGCAGCGCAGCCACTCATAGGCTTTTCCTTTATAGATACGCTTTTCGCCTTCTTCTTGCACCTCCTTTGAGGGATGCAGATAACGGTTGGCAAGTAGTGGAACATGTACTAGGGCGAGTACCCAGCTGAGGGTCAGCGACACAGCAAGAATGATAAACAAGTCGCGGGTATAAACGCCGGCTGTATCGGGCGACAGGAAGATAGGAAGGAAAGCGAGAATAGCAATTAAAGTAGCTCCTAATAGAGGCATGGCTGTTTTTCGTCCGATAGAAGTCAAAGCCTCCATTCGTGGTTTTCCGGCTTTCATATCTACTAAAATACCGTCGACGATGACAATGGCATTATCCACTAACATTCCCATGGCAAGAATGAAAGCAGCCAGTGAAACCCGTTGCATGGTTCCGTCCATGCTGTAGAGGAAGAGGAACGAACCTAATACGGTAATAAGTAGGGAGATTCCGATGATGATGCCGCTTTTGAACCCCATGGTCAGCATGAGAATGATGACTACAATAGCCACCGATTCAGCTAAGTTGATACCAAAAGTTCCCAATGAGTCTGCCACTCGTTCCGGCTGGTAAAAAACTTTATGGCATTCCACACCCGTAGGAAATCGGTTAGACTTGAGTTCCTCCACTTTCTTTTCCACGGCATGACCGACCTTCAGAATATCCGAACCCGATGAGGCTGCTATTAATATTCCGATAGCCCGTTGCTGATCATAAAAAAGTTCATTGCGGGTGGGGTCTTCATATGCTTTTTCTATCTGTGCAATGTCACAAAGGCGTAACTGGTCATCCTCATGCCCCTGTATCAGCATACGGCTGATGTCTTCTACCGTTTTAAACTTATCGTCAACCGTAACTCGGATTCGGCGGTCTTTATTCTCGAAATAGCCGCTGTATGTTGTTTCGTTTTGTCCGTTCAGAGTAACCAGAACTTCCGCCGGACTTACTCCCAAGGTAGCCATACGGTCTTGCAGCAGTGAAATGTTGATACATTCCTCCCGTTTACCGTAAAGTTCTATCCGTTCTACTCCATCCAAATTGCCGACTTCCCGTTTGATGAGTTCGGCATAGTCAGCCAGTTCACGGTCGCTTAAGCCATCACCTGTCAGTGCATAGAAAATTCCATATACATTGCCGAAATCATCTTGTACTGTCGGTTTGTTGGCTCCTTGAGGTAGAGAAGTTCCTGCATCGTTTACCTTGCGGCGCAACATATCCCAGTATTGTTCCACTTCATTGTCGGGAACCGTGGTTTTCAGTTCCACTTCGATGAGTGACAAGTCATTGTATGAATAACTCTCCGTATGGTCTATATTTCCCATTGAGCGGATTGCTTTTTCCAGCGGGTCGGTCACTTCAAGTTCCACCTGATGGGCAGAAGCTCCGGGATATACCGTGACAACAATCGCTTGCTTAACTTTTATTTCCGGGTCTTCCAGCTTACTCATCTGGTAGCATGAGAAAAGTCCTCCCAGAATCAAAACCGCAATCAGGAAATAGATGAGATTGCGGTTTTGGAAAGCCCATTTACCTATATCTGTCATAGCAAACCTCCTTCATTGGTTGATGATACCGGTTGTAAAATCCGTACGGCTTGACCGTCTTTTAAATAATGAATGCCCGATGATACGATGCAGCTGCCCTGTTTAAGCTGGTTGCAATGAATCAGCAGACTGCCGTCGCTTTTCAGACGTAAACTTTTTACTTCGGTGAGATAGACATGACCGTCTTTGTAGATGAAAAGAAATTCTTTTCCATCTTTCTGCATGACCGAGCTGCCGGGTACAGCCCATACCGTCTGTTCGCCCGATTTGCAGGTAATAGAAACCATCGTATTCATTCCGGGAGAAGGAAGTGGAAGCGTGTTTTTTTCCACTTTCAGTCGCATGGTATAAAGCTGGTTTGAATTTGCTTTTTCTGTAATGCCGATGGGGGTCAGGTTATACGTCTTTCCCGGAAAGACATCGAAGGTGCAAGAAAACAATTCAAACTCATTCCGGCGGATGTATTCTGAAGCCGGCAAGTTCAGTTCCACTTCAGGAGCTTCTCTGCTGATAATAGAGATAACCGGCATACCTGCAGCTACGGTTTCATGCGAATCGAACAGGCGTTTCTGTA
The DNA here is from genome assembly GCA_900546645.1 of uncultured Bacteroides sp. Taxonomy (GTDB): domain Bacteria; phylum Bacteroidota; class Bacteroidia; order Bacteroidales; family Bacteroidaceae; genus Phocaeicola. Next base: position 7,410 of record URDR01000095.1, read on the forward strand.
CAAATCCGTCGAATGGAGCATACATACGGGTATATTCCAGCTGGTCGCGGTGGTTCTTGTATTTTGCTTCAATTTGTTGCAGACCATATCTGGCTTTATCATTGGCATTGGGAGTCGTACCGTTTTCCTGATAGAGTGCCATGACACGCTGTGCCTCTCCTTTAATCTGATTATATTCGGCTTCGGTAGCCTGAAGCTGCACCTCATAGTCGGTGGGGTCTAATTGAGCCAGTAGCTGTCCTTTCCGGACGGCTTCCCCCTCTTTGACCCGTATGTTTTCAATGGTGCCGCTCACTTTAAAGGAAAGGTTGATGTCATGAGCAGCTTTGACTTTAGCGGGGAATTGAAGCACAGAGAGTGACGAAGCCAAGCGTACGGTATCGGTTTTTACGATGCTTACCTTGGTGTTATCTGCTTGCTTTTTCTTGTTGCTGCATGAGGTAGCTACAAGAAGAGCTAGTGCACCTAAGAAAAAATGGAAGAGTTTCATAATAATGATTCTTTATAGTTATAGCTTTTGTAATTACAAATATAACCCTCCCCATAAGAAAAACCAAGTTTGCTAACGAAGTTTAAGTGTTCTTTTTTTCTTATTTTACATGCATGATTACCCCTTATTGCGATACTCTAACGGGCTCATCCCCACATACCGTTTGAAGTATTTTCCGAAAAAAGACATATTGGCAAAATTCAGTGCGTCTGCGATGTCCTGAACAGACAGCTGAGTAGATTTTAACTGCGACTTAGCATCCATGATAACCATCGATGAAATGATGTCACCGCAAGTCTTTCCGGTAATTTGCTTCACAGTAGTACAGAGATGTGCATGTGAGATATTGAGCTTTTCGGCATACCATGCCACATTCCGCGTCTCTGTATAATGCTGCATGACGAGCTGGGCGAAGTTCCGGCAAATCTGGTCGCTTTTTGATGAGATGACTTGATTTTCACTCTGTCCTCTATATAATAAGGAGATTCCTTTATGGATGTTGGCATATAGGTTTGGAGCCATTTCGGCACGAACTTTTTCCGGGAAGAACTCAAACATGCGGATTAGCAGTTTCAGATAATCTTCGAATAAGCCAGCCCCTTCAGCTTTGATTGATAAAACCGGGCGTCCCAATGTAAAGTAAATCAAGTCAAGCAGCGTGTGTGAGCGGTTGGCTTGTTCTATGTAATTCGATGAGAAGCCTAAAAAATAGATTTTCAGATTTCCTTCTACGCTATGAATTTGGAAAATGGTTCCCGGAACGAGGGTAATCACATCGTTCTTCCGTATGGAAATACGGTTCAGGTTAACAGATACTTCAATTTCTCCGTCCATGCAGAGCGCAAAGATTTCACATTTCAGTCGCACCGGATAGTTGCAATAGAGGCTGAGCAGTTCTTTGCTGATGTCGGTTCCTATCAGCCAGTTTTCCGGAAAATCTATTTTAGGAAGTTCTTTCTCTGTCATACTTTTGTTCTTGTTTAATGATTATACAAAGATAAGAATTGCTTTTAAGAACAGAACAATAATATGAAAAATAAACCATATAATACGATAAAACATTAGGTCAATTGTTTTTGTTATATGTGTAAGATCTGTCTCTTATACACATCTCCGAGCCCACGAGACGGACTCCTATCTC
>URDR01000096.1 GCA_900546645.1 uncultured Bacteroides sp.
AACGACCCCGAGATTACAAATCACGTGCTCTGGCCAACTGAGCTAAAGAGGCAAGATTTCAAAACTTTGCAGCCACATTGCTTTTCAACTTTTCGAGTGGCTTAGCGGCTGCAAAGTTAGATATTATTTTTTAATCGCAAAACATTTTCGCAACTTTTTTATTTCCCTTGCTGTTTTTCTTTCGCTTTCAGCAATTGTTTAGAAAGTGCTTCCATGCATACGTCTATCGATTCCTCGAATGTATCGCTTACTTTTTCTGCGTAAAACTCAGTATTCAGTGCCAAGACACGAACGCCAGCTTCTTTATTCATTGCTGTTTCTGGTTTTACTACTTTTAAAGACACCTCTACTTTCTTTATATTATCGCAAAACTTCTCGAGCTTCTCCGCTTTCTTCTGAATGAAAGCCTGCAATTTTTCAGATGCGTCGAAATGAATTGATTGAATTCTTACTTCCATAAAGACCTCCTTTTCTTTACGCTCTAGGATGAGCTTGTTCATAAACTTTTTTTAATTCTTCAAAGGTTGTATGCGTATAAATTTCCGTAGTCGACAAACTTTCATGTCCCAGCAATTCTTTTACCGCCTCCAATTCCGCATGATTATTCAGCATCGAAGTTGCAAAAGTATGCCGCAACACGTGTGGACTCTTCTTTTTCAACGTAACCACCTTCGATAAATTTCGCCTCACTAAAAGATAAACCATACGAGGACACAACCGTCGTCCATCCTTACGGACAAAAAAAGACTCTACACCCTCAGTACAACATTTGTTTCTTGTATCCAGATAGGCCTTCAAATCCCCCTCCAGTTCTTCACCAAACGGGATCAAACGCTGTTTATTTCTTTTCCCGGTCACTTTAATCACCTTGGCAAAGAAATCCACATCAGCATCCATCAGCCCTATCAACTCTGAAAGCCGCATTCCCGTCAAATAGAAAGTTTCCAATATCAGACGATCACGCACACCCTCAAAGTCATCACCAAAATCCGTATCATCAAGCAGACGATTCATATCAGCCTCTTTAACAAATACAGGTAATGGTTTCTTTTTCTTAGGAGCGCAAACCAGCGCCACAGGATCCGTCTTTACATACTTCTTTCGAAGCAAGAAGCGATAAAATGCCCGCAACGAACTCAGTTTCCGATTCACCGAAGTAGCTTCATAACCAGCATCCATGAGAGTCATAACCCACCCTCGGACCAAATCACTATCTACAGTAGTAAAATCGAGACTTTCATCCACTCCCCTAAAGTAAGACTCGAATTTCGCAATATCCGTACCATAGCAAACAACCGTCCGGTCCGAATAATTACGCTCCAGCGAGAGATACTTCAAAAAAGATTCCTTCAACATAGAAACATCGCTTTTATTCAGCAACGAATTTATGAAAAAGAATTCAATAATTCAAATATTTTGCAGAATTATTAATCTTCTACTTGTTGCATTTTCTGAACGTAAACCGCACGTTCCATCTTAAGTCTCTTCAAAACAGACGGTTTGTCATACTGCTGTCTGCTTCTCAATTCTTTTACAACACCTGTTTTTTCAAATTTTCTTTTAAATTTTTTCAGCGCTTTTTCAATGTTTTCGCCTTCTTTTACTGGTACTACAATCATTTTTTTAATTATTAAAGTATGTTGTTATTAAATTATTTGCAGTTAAAATGCGGCGCAAAATTACATATACTTTCTTTATTTACAAAACTTTCCGCTATATTTTATTGAAAATAACACAGAAATTGTATCTTTGCTTTTTAGTTCAACTTTTAATTATAACACTCTATGAAACATAAAATAAGAGAAAGAGTCGCTTTGCTACGCACTTTCATGCAAGAAAAAGAAATTCGTGCATTCATCGTCCCCAGCACCGACCCTCACTCAGGTGAATACGTCCCTGAATTTTGGGAAAGCCGCAAATGGATTTCAGGATTTACCGGTTCAGCTGGTACGGCTGTCATAACCGACGAGACAGGGGGGCTTTGGACTGACTCCCGCTACTTCCTGCAGGCAGCCTCTCAATTAGAAGATACGGGAATCATGCTATTTAAAGATCGCCTTCCCGAAACCCCATCTATTGCAGAATGGTTAGGAAGCGTCTTGTCGCCTGGAGATAAAGTCGGCATTGACGGATGGGTGAACACAACAGCTGAAGCTGAAAATTTACAAAAGCAGCTTCAAGCTTATGGGTTGCAACTCGTTTCTACAGAAGACCCATTCCAAAGAATTTGGAAAGACCGTCCTTCACTGCCACTCAATCCTCCTTTTATTTTACCTCTATCTTATGCAGGAAAGAATTGCACGGAAAAAATAGCTGAGATACGTGAGCAGATTTTTCTTAATCATGCTGACGCCATTCTCCTCTCAGCTCTTGATGAAATAGCCTGGACCTTAAACCTACGTGGAAGTGACGTACATTGTAACCCTGTATTCGTCAGTTATCTTTTTATTACCGATACGACAACCACTTTATATATTCTTCCGGAAAAAATCACTCCCGAAATAAAGCAGTATTTAAATGATAACCAGATTGAAGTAAAGCCTTATCAGGCAATAGAAGCCGATTTGCACCACTATACAGGAAAAGGCATCCAGCTCACTCCTGGAACCAATTATGCGCTTTATCAAGCGGCATCTCACAATCAAATTATCCGACACGAATCACCGGTTCTTTATATGAAAGCCATTAAAAACGAAACGGAGATTCAAGGATTTCACCATGCCATGATAAAAGATGGAATCGCTATGGTAAAGTTTCTGTTTTGGCTAAAAAACACGGTTAAGAATAGCCAAGAGGCAGAACTCTGTATTGACCGAAAGTTATATAATCTCCGCGCTGAACAAAAAGACTTTAAAGGAATTAGTTTTGACACCATTGCGGGCTATCAAGCACATGGAGCCATCGTTCATTATGAAGCCACAGAAGAAACGAATGCTACGCTACACCCTGAAGGCTTACTGCTTTTAGATAGTGGAGCGCAATATTTAGACGGCACTACAGACATTACTCGAACCATCGTATTAGGCCCTGTTACGAAAGAACAAAAAACGGATTTTACTCTCGTACTCAAAGGCTTTATAGAACTTTCAATGGCAGAATTTCCGCATGGAACCTGCGGTACACAGCTTGATGTGCTTGCACGGCAGTTTATGTGGAAGTTCGGGATTAACTACGGGCATGGAACCGGACATGGAGTTGGTCATTTCCTGAATGTACATGAAGGACCTCATCAGTTCCGCATGAACCACATGCCGGCCTTGTTGCTTCCAGGCATGACTGTAACAAACGAACCGGGTATATATAAAGCAGGAAAACACGGGGTGCGAACCGAGAACACCATGCTCATCGTAAAAAGTAAAGAAACTGAATTTGGTGCTTTCTATAAGTTTGAGCCGCTCACGTTATGTCCGATTGATAAGGAAGCAATACTCCCCGAAATGCTCAGCTACGAGGAAAAGCAATGGTTGAATAACTACCATTCACTTGTTTATGACCGTCTCAACGCTTCGCTAAACACAGATGAGCAAGCTTGGCTTAAAGAGGCAACCTCCCCAATTGAATAATCACCCGATTAAAAAAGCAACTATTATTATGGCACTCATTAAATCAGTACGGGGATTTACTCCTCAAGTTGGTGAGAACTGTTATCTTGCCGACAATGCCACCCTCATCGGAGACGTAATTATGGGACGTGATTGCAGCATATGGTTCAATGCCGTATTGCGCGGTGACGTAAATAGCATCCGTATTGGCGACCGTGTGAATATTCAAGACGGAACCGTACTCCATACGCTTTATGAAAAGTCAACCGTTGAGATAGGAAATGATGTTTCCATCGGACATAACGTAACCCTGCATGGAGCATGCGTAAAAGACAACGCCCTCATCGGAATGGGTTCTACCCTTCTTGATCATGCCGTCGTAGGTGAAGGCGCCATTGTTGCCGCTGGTGCGCTTGTGTTGGCTCATACGATTATTGAACCACACACGCTTTGGGGAGGGGTTCCGGCGCGGTTCATTAAAAAAGTCGACCCGCAGCAAAGCAAAGAGCTAAACCAAAAAATTGCAAACGGATACCTGATGTATGCTTCTTGGTTCAAGGAAGAATGAAAAATAACCTCAGCAGGCCATAACTTTGCCAACGATGGTGAGAGGAGGTGTCTACACTCTTCTCACCATCGTTTCATTAGAGCTAATCCTCATGTAAACAAAAACAAAACGTACTCTATCCTTCTCAATAAAAAACAGCCATGGAAACAGAAAAACAAAAGGCAAAAGCAGGAAAACTCTACAATGCGAACTATGACAGAGAGTTGATCTTAGAACGCAATGCATGCAAAGACCTATGTTATGAATATAATCATTTAAAGCCATCACTGAAGGATGAAAGAGAAACAATCATCCGAAAGCTATTCGGAAGGACAGGCAAGCAATTTCTGATAGAGCAGCCTTTTTACTGTGACTATGGATATAACATCTTCATCGGAGAAAATTTCTATGCCAATGTAAACTGTGTGATTCTTGACGGAGCACAAGTCGTTTTCGGAGACAATGTCTTTATTGCCCCGAACTGTGGGTTTTACACCGCTGGACATCCGCTTGATGTACATCAGCGTAACACCGGACTGGAATATGCCTATCCCATCCGCATAGGCAACAATGTATGGATAGGTGCAGGGGTCTCTGTTCTGCCCGGTGTCACAATCGGGAACAACTGTGTGATAGGTGCCGGCAGCGTAGTGACCAAAGATATTCCCGACGGAGTCCTGGCGACAGGAAATCCTTGTCGCATTATCCGAGAAATTACAGGAAAAACGCCTTGATGTTTTTCGTAAAACACCTTGATATATTCAACAAAACGCCTTGACATTTTAAAAAGCCACCTCATCGCTTCCGAAATCACAGTAACAATGAAGCTCAGTCATAGTAACGGTCATAATGATTTATTACTATAACCAAACGGAATGTAGAAAAAAGTTCTCTCCTCCCCTCAAAAAAAGTTTTTGCAAAATTTGCCTGCACCCTACACGTTTTTGAGGTTAACCATCAGGCAAACAAAAGATTACAGCGTGCAGGGCGCAGTGTAGGACGGTGTAGGACGCACAGGTACCCTACACGTGCCCTACACGCTTCACATTGTTTTCATATTGAAAATCAAAGCATTATAAACATGCTCTTTCTCTCAGACAAATACACTTCAAGAAAGCTTTCCGTCTTCTTTTAATACCAATCCTACTCCTTTTACCGTTTTTATCTGAACTGAATCATCTTCCGACAAGAGTTTGCGTAAACGTGAAACAAAAACATCCAGACTACGCGAAGCAAAATAGTCGTCATCCGTATTCCACAGTTGCGAAAGAATCATTTCCCGCTTTACCACTTCCCCCTTATGCTCACATTGCGTACGTGAGAACTACAATCACGGAATAGGGGTGGACAACATTATCTTTGGAGAGAATTTTGATGGCGAGAACCTCGATACACTCACACCGCTTACAAAGAAACGCTTCGATTATTTGTGTAAGCGGATTAAGGAACTTGACCCATACGCAACAATCTAAAAGAATACCCATGAGTGAGAATCTACCCAACAAAGCAGTATTTCAGTCCTATATATGGACTTGCGCAAAGTACGATTTCAGCCCCTATGAAAAGCGTATTATTTACCGTCTTATAGAGTTTGCACAGCATTGGTTAGAAGGTGTAAAAATCAAAGACCACATGCACAAAATCGAGCCGACAGACTGCGGTGTAAATATCACTATGCCTGTGGCGGATATACTTCGAGATGAAACAGACAATAACTATGCCAAAGCAAAGGCTGCATTTACCTCGCTTTCAAAAAAAGGGGCGGAGTATGAAGATGATGAGATTTGGTTCTATACAGCCATAATAGAGCATCCCAAAATAAAGAAAGGCACAGGCGTTGCCACTTTCCATGTCTATGAACCTGTTTGGAGAGCTGCGCTTGATTTCACTAAGGGTTTCAAAAAATACGAACTTGTAACCGCTATGAAATTCAAAAGTGTTTATGCCATGCGATTTTATGAACTCATGTCAGGACAAACTACACCTTTGTTTGTGCCGTTAGAAGGTTCTGACGGGCTTCGGGAAAGATTCAATCTACAAGGTAAATATGAAAGGGTAAACGACTTTCGCAGAAAGGTTATTGATGTCGCAAAAAAAGAGCTTGACAAGTTCTCTCCTTATTCGTTTGTGGCTAAGGAGGAAAAAAAAGGGAAGAAGGTTATTGGATGGACTCTGTTCCCTGTTTTCTTTGAAGACAGAGAAGACCCAGCTCTACAGGAGCAAGCACGGATGGCTAAAGTTACGGCACGGTTCCAGCTGGAGAACAACGTATATGACTACCTCAAATTCTCCTTTGATTTCAAGTCTGATGAAATCAACAAGAACAAGAAAGCCCTTATCGAGGGACAAAACCGCATCCCCAATTTCATGGGGTTCCTGGGAGAATTGAAGAAAGGCGCACGACTGGCAGAAAACCCCAAAGGTTATGTTATCGGGGCTATCAAAAGAAAGCTCAAGGAAATGTAAATGTTAAATATCGAAAAACAAGTTCTTTGTTGGCAATCTTTTCTTACCTTTACATTAGAACCATATAATCTTATAGTTATGAAAAAAAGTCGTTTATTTTTAGGATGTTTTATAGCACTTGCTGTAAGCCTTTTGTCCTCATGCTCCAATGAAGTGAATGATTTATCAAAAGGCAATTACATTTCTTCGACTCCTATAGAAGAAAGTTCTGTGGCATTAACTAATGTATTTTTAAATTCTTTAAAAAACGAATCAAGAGCACGTTCTTTTTCTATGCTTAAATATCCCGAATACTTTGGAGGATATTATACAAACAAAGAGACGAATAGGCCTGTTTTTAAAGTTGTTAAATCCCTCTCAAAAGAAGCAAAGCTGGATATTGAAAGAAGAATTTCCTCTCCGAATTTCGAGATTGAGTTTTGTGAAAATTCTTACAATTCATTAAATGATGTTATCCAAAAACTTGATGAGAAGTTCCTTGATGAAAAATATGCAGAATTAAGGAGAAGTTTAGGATGGGTTGGCTATTGTATTGGAATGGTAGAGAATGTAATAAAGGTTGATTTAGAAGATTGTTCCCAAAGCAAAATCAATGAGTTTAAAGAGAAAGTCATTGATTCCCCTTTAATCATATTTCAAGTTGGAAGTAAAATAATAGCTCCTACTGTAAAAGATAGCAAACCTGAAGATGCAGTATCAAAGTCGCCACAAGAACTAAACCCTGGTCAATATATCAATGTACCTGGCAGAGGTGAAGGCTCTTTATGTTTTCCCGCTACCCAAAACGGCTTAGAAGGCTTTGTTACCTGTGGACATGTTGTAGAGACTGGAATGCTTGTTGAAGGATATCCTGGTATGGGAACCATTGGTTCTTGTTTACAAAGCATTAGAGGTAATACGGATGTAGCTTTCGTCCAATCATCATATAATTTTTCAACTTTAACTGCATATGGAGGAAAATATTTAAACTTATCAACACCTGTAGTGTTAGGAGTTAATGATTACGTACAAAAAGACGGAAGCACAACCCTTTGGACACAAGGGTCTGTTATAGATACTGGATATCGTGGAACCTTTGATTATGATTTAGGAGATTACACAGTTGCTAATTTAACTGTCACAAATTACAAAAGTTCCGCTGGAGATAGTGGAGGATGCGTTTATTCTCTCACTAATTGTATTGCAGGAATGCACATGGGCGCCGATAAAGCAGGAACAAAACACTACTATGTAGTTGTTGATGATATTAAATATTACTTAAATGTTAAATTATAACATCAAATGATGGTGGCGAGTCTTAGCCACCATCATTTTTTTTATCCACTTCTTGAAAATACTCATAATACCTCTTGTAGTTATCCCTGTCCTTGGATGCATCCACCCACAGGTAACACATCAGACAGGCGAACAATAGGGAAAAAACAGCACAAAGGATTGAGTACATTGAAACTCTCTTGTCCACATAGCTGCCGTTTTTCATTCTGTTTCCCTGCCGTTCAAAGTCCGCCAATACGTTTTTTAGGCGATTTTCGGCACTTTCAAGACTTTCCCTGTCTATCTCTACTTTTTTGGCTGTTGCGTCCTCTATACGTTTCGTATAGGTTTCTACGCGCTTTAACTCTTGAAACACCAGTTCTACCGCAAGCTGCGGATTTACTTTGGGTGTGGTGTCCTTTCTCTTTCGGGGGCTGTACTGTCCCTGCTTATAGGTGTAATCCTCCGTCTTTGGGTTTGAGGGTATTTCCATAATTCCTGCTGATTGAGTTATACTTCAATTTTTTCTGCGTCTTCTCGATATGGGCAAGCGTATAGCCTTTCCCTATCTCGCTTGCCTTGTATTCCGTTCCACTCCGGCTTGAAGCATACGCATCAGATGTGTCTCACGCTCGGTCAAAGTCTTTTCCTCCCCGTTCTTCTGTCGCAAGATAGCCTGTCCGGCATCAAACTCATACAAATAGCCTATTGCATATACCGAACTGACATCACATGAACGAATGCCATTCGTCAGACGGAGCAATGCCGTGATATGTGCATTCAGCTCCTCGGCAAGGAAAGGCTTCTTTATATAATTATTCACGCCCAGTTCATACCCCTTCACCACATCCTTCGGAGAAATTCTTCCCGAAGTAAAGAGAATCGGAATGACTCCATCTACCTTACGGATGCGTTTCACCATCTCATACCCGTCCATCACAGGCATTTCAATATCCGAAACAATTACATCAGGCTTCCATTCGCGCCACAAGTGGATACCTTCTTCGCCGTTTGAGGCAGTCTGCACCTCATATCCACCAATCATATCTTCAAGTCCCCCTTGAATGATGTAACGTGAGCTACCGCTAAACTAAAGATTTAGCGGCTTCGGAGATACCAATACTCCTCTCTTTTCCTGCTTCTTCCTGCCATTGCTTTTTAGGACACGAGGTCGGTC
>URDR01000097.1 GCA_900546645.1 uncultured Bacteroides sp.
TTGTTTCTCTGTTAATTATCTCATAGCTTGAAAGATACAATTTTTATTGTGTCTTTGAATGTGGCAATGCATTTCACTCCGGGTAAGAAGCAACTGCCAGAAATGCCTCGCTTGGGTATGCGCATGATTCTGCCAGCTGAATATGACCAGATGACCTGGTTAGGTAGAGGTCCGCAGGAAAACTATGCAGATCGTAAAGACTTTGCAGCTATCGGTTTATACAGTGCAAGCGTATGGGATCAGTTCCATCCGTATGTGCGTGCGCAGGAAACAGCCAACAAGTGCGATGTGCGCTGGGTTGCTTTGCGTAATCAGGCAGGCGAAGGTATGCTGGTTACCGGTGGAGAACCTCTAAGTGTAAGTGCATGGAATTCCCCGATGGAAGATTTCTTGTACCGTCCGTTCGACAGCGGCCGTTTACATGGAGGAAGCATTGAAAAGAAAGACATGGTATGGTTGAATATTGACCATATGCAGATGGGAGTGGGAGGTGATAATACGTGGGGAGCTCAGGTTCATCCCGAATATACAATTACTCCGTGTGCATGGCAATATAGTTTCACTATCCAACCGTTGAATGCTCAAAGCGATGCGGTTGAATTGTCACATAAAGTTTGGTTTTAAATAGAAGAAGTGGAGAAATCAGTTTGAGAGGAGACCTCGTTTCTTATCAGACTGGTTTCTTAATAATATGCAAACTTAAAAGGAAATATATGAAAACAAATTTGATTAAAGCGTTTGCTGTTTCCGGGCTTATTGCCAGTTTTGCAGCTTGCGGTCAGCTTTCCGAAAAAGCCTCTTCAAATGATTCTCGTTATGAGTTTGGTAATATTGTAGATATTGCTTATACTCCGGATGTTGCGGGCTATCAGAGAGGGTATAGAGGTCTTTTTACTGACGCTGGCTCTTGGATGGGATTTACCCTTCCGCAAACAGATAAATGGATTAACGGAGTTTGTGGTCCGTTTAGTATTGATAATCGTATCTGGTTTGCGCAGTCGGTTGCTGAGGTAAACTTTATAGGTGAGTCTTCATCCTTTACTCCAGACTCTACTTCTTATTTCCCCGGTGAAGTTTATTTGTCGGCTTCTTCTCCGGCTGGGAAAATAACACAGCGTGTGAATTTTGTCAGCGCATCGACAGCGTTGCTGTGCATCGAATCGGATGTGAATAAAGGGTTCAGATTAACAGGTAAGGGATGGGATAAAGATGTGCGCCTGGAAATAGGCGAACAGACCGTAACGGCTTATCATCCTAATGGTGAAGTCGTTCAGCTGGTATTTGCTTCGGGTGTAACTTTGCAGGGACTTGATGCTAATTATGAGGCAAAAACAGCCGGAGACTGTAATCAAGCTTATGTGGCCATTTCTTTTTATGCGTCAGCTAAAGAACTGCCTTCCGGAACAGAGAAAACGCTTGATATGTTGACTGATCCTCGTGTGAGCATAAAACAGAATGCTGAGCGTTGGGAAGGATACCTGTCTAAAATATTACGCGATGATATGAAACCTGAGTACGACCGCATAGCTGCTAAATCGGCTGTAACGCTGATAGCCAATTGGCGTACACATCGTGAGGGGTTGCTTCATGACGGTATTGTTCCGAGCCATGCAGCCAGCTATTTTGTTGGTTATTGGGGGTGGGACAGCTGGCGTTCATCGGCTGCTTTGGCTCGTTTTGCCCCGGAAGTAGCAAAGAATAATATCCGAGCTATATTTGATTATCAGTGGGAAGACGGTATGCTGATAGACTGTATGTATACTGACCCTGCTGAGAATAATGCACGCGACAGCAAGCCGCCTTTGGCTTCATGGGCGGTTGATGAAGTGTTTATTCACAATAATGACACTGCTTTTGTTCGTGAAATGTATCCGCAGTTGCTTAAATTTTATAAGTGGTGGTATGAGAAGCGTGACCACAACAAGAATGGTATGTGTGAGTTTGGTTCAACCGATGGAACCTTGGTGGCAGCCGGATGGGAGAGCGGAATGGATAATGCAATCCGTTTTGATCATACCAAGATGCTGAAAAACGGTAAGGACGCTTGGAGTATGGATCAGGAAAATGTTGATTTGAATACTTATCTGGCTGTAGAAGCGCGTCTGTTGAAAAAATTTGCAGGAATTATCGGTGCAGAGTTCGATGGTCCCGATTACAGTGATAAGGTGGCAGATTACTTCTTTGATGAAAAAATGGGGTATTTCTTTGACCGTCGCTTGAAGGATGGCAGTTTTATAGAAGAGCCGGCTTGTGAAGGATATACACCTTTCTGGGCAAAGATTGCTACGAAAGAACAGATGAAGAAAGCACTGGCGCTGTTGACTGATACGGCTAAGTTTTCTACTTATATTCCGTTCCCCACAGCTGCAGCCGATAACCCGAAGTGCGATCCTAACGGTTACTGGAGAGGTCCTATCTGGCTTGATCAGACACACCTTGCTATTACCGGACTGCGTAATTACGGCTATAAGGATTTGGCAGACGAATACACACGTCAGGTATTCGACCGTTGTGAGGGTTTGACCGGTGATGCTCCGATTCATGAAAACTATGGAACGCATACGGGGGAATTGTTGGAAGCACCTCACTTCAGCTGGAGTTCAGCTCATTTGCTGATGCTGTATGAAGATTACGGAAAGTGATTTTTCTTTTGCTGAAAGTCTGATGAATTTCGATTATTCAGTTGATTACTCGGACTTAGGTTCTGTATAGTAACCCTTGTGGTTTAGTTTCGCTGCTTTGTCGGCGAAAGAAAAAACGCCTTGACATCTCGTTTGAGAAGTCGAGGCGTTTCTATTTGTATGTCAAGGTGTTTTTGGGGAAACACCTTGACGTTTTATCTGTTGCAGGTTACAGACTTATTTTTCGCTTTTTTGTCTGATTTCCACTCGTCTGATCTTTCCGCTGATGGTTTTGGGCAACTCATCAACAAATTCAATTACACGCGGATACTTATAAGGAGCCGTAACCCGTTTTACATGATCCTGCAGCTCTCTTATCAGCGCCTCATTGGCTTTGTCTTTATAGTTAGGAGCCAGTACGATGGTAGCCTTGACCACCTGTCCGCGAATTTCATCGGGAACTCCGGTTATGGCACATTCCACTACGGCAGGATGCGTCATCAGAGCACTTTCCACTTCGAAAGGTCCGATGCGGTAGCCGGAACTCTTAATGACATCATCGGCACGTCCCACGAACCAGTAATATCCGTCTTCATCACGCCATGCCACGTCGCCGGTATAATAAATACCGTCGTGCCATGCTTCGTGAGTCAGTTTCTCTGCCCGGTAATACTCCTTGAACAGTCCCAGTGGTTTGCCTTTATCAGTACGAACAACGATTTGTCCCTGTTCTCCATCTTCTGCCGGGCGTCCGTCAGGTTTCAACAGGTCAATGTGATATTGTGGATTAGGCACTCCCATACTTCCCGGTTTAGGTTCCATCCAGGGGAAGGTAGCTAAAGTAAGAGCCGTCTCGGTCTGTCCGAAACCTTCCATCAGGCGGATACCGGTAATTTTCTTAAAGGTGTCGTATACCGAATAATTCAAAGCTTCGCCTGCTGTGGTGCAATACTCTAAAGAAGAAAGATCGTACTTGGAAAGGTCCTCACGAATCAAAAACCGATAAATAGTAGGAGGGGCGCAGAGTGAAGTGATATGGTAATCGTGGATTTTCTGTAAGATGTCGGCTGGTGTAAATTTTTCGTGATCGTAAACAAATATGTTGGCTCCGGCAATCATTTGTCCGTACAATTTACCCCATACTGCTTTTCCCCATCCGGTATCGGCAATGGTAAGGTGCAGGCTGTTTTCGTGTAGATTGTGCCAGAAACTTCCGGTGGCAATGTGTCCTAAGGGATAAGTGAAATCATGTGCCACCATTTTAGGTTCGCCTGTAGTTCCGGAAGTAAAATACATAAGTGAGATGTCTTCATTGCTGTTCACTTGCTCCGGGCGTATAAACGGAGCTGCTTGTTCTATTCCTTTATGGAAGTCTTCGAATCCATCCGGATATTCAGGTCCCACACTGACCAGTTTTTCCACTGTAGGCGATTCAGGAAGAGAAGCTGTTATATGGTCGGTGATAACCTTTTCACCGGCAGCGACAATCATCTTGATGTCAGCAGCATTGCAGCGGTATACAATATCTTTTTTCGTGAGCAGGTGAGTGGCGGGAATTACCACAGCCCCCAGCTTGTGGAGGGCGATAATGGAAAACCAGAATTCATAGCGGCGCTTCAGAATTAGCATCACTTTGTCTCCCCGGTTTATACCGAGGCTTTGGAAATAGGAAGCCGTCATGTCTGTATATTTCTTCAGGTCGGCATATGTAAACTGGATGTGTTCTCCCTTGTCGTTCGTCCAAAGCAATGCGTTTTTAGTAGGCTGTTCAGCAGCCCATGCGTCCACCACATCATATCCGAAGTTAAAGTGACTGGGAACTTTGATTTTGAAATTTTTTATGAAGTCCTCTTGCGAGGAAAAGTGCGTCTGTTCTAAAAATCTTTCTAACATGGTTGTATCAGTTTTTGTCTTCTCTGTAAATAGATGTATCCTCGTTTTTTATTGCATTACGATAGCCAGGAACTTAACCGTTTTTCCGTCCAGCGCTTTCATGCCATGTGGCAGAGAAGAATCAAAGTAGAGGCAGTCTCCCGGATTCAGAATCAATTCTTTTCCGTTGATGTTCAACTGCATCCGGCCTTCTATGACCAGGTTGAATTCTTGACCGGCATGAGTGTTGTAATAAATCGGTGTATCCTCCGGTTTGGCCTCCACGGTAACAATAAACGGATCAGCCTTGCGGCTGCGGAAGCCTGATGCCAGTGACTCATATTTATATGCTTTAGTGCGTTCTACAGAAATGCCCGTACCTTTGCGGGTGAGGAAGTAGGCACTCATTTTGGGCTCTTCACCAAACATCAGTACGTCTAATGGTATATTAAATCGTCGGGCTATTTGCTGTAAAGTACTGACCGCAATATCTGTTTCTCCCTCTTCTATTTTACGGTATTGTTCTGTATCCAGTCCTGAGTCGGCAGCCATTTGCTCAATGCTCAAGTCTAAAGCGTCACGCAGTCCGCGTACTCGCTCGCCTATTTGTCTGATTTGTTCGTTCATAATGTGAATTGTTTGCTTTCGTCAAATTTACGAAAGTATTTTATAACAGAAAGCGAAAAAGCTGAAAAAGTTTTCAGCTTAATGCAGGAAATGCAAGGTGAGGGGTATCATTTGTACGGTAAATGCTTTGTGAAATCATGAAAAGCCGTATCTTTGCAACTCGAAAGTTTGATTTATATTTGATTTCTAAATGAATAGAGCAATGAATAAAAAGGTTTATGTCATAGCAGCATTGCTGTCGGCCGGATTGGTAGCTTGCAACAATGAACCTGTTTTTAAGGTAGAGGGTGAAGTGACCGGAGCTGCCGACAAAATGTTGTATCTGGAACAGAGTGGTCTGGAAGGTATTGTTCCGCTTGATTCTGTGGAATTGGGAACAAGCGGTACGTTCAGCATGACAGGTAAACGCCCGGTTTCACCGGATTTTTATCGTTTGCGTATTGAGAATAAAGTGATTAATTTTTCAGTCGATTCAACCGAAACAGTCGTTGTACATACTGATTATCCGACGTTTGCAACTCAGTACCGTATTGAGGGCTCAGAGACAAATCAGAAGATTAAGGAACTGTCATTGAAACAGGCTGACCTGCAGCAAAAAGTAACCCAGCTGGGACGCTCCGGACTTCCTGCCGGAATAGCGCAAGACAGTTTGGTCAAACTGGTAAGCGACTATAAAAAAGATATCCAGCGTAATTATATATTTGCTGCGCCTAATAAGCCTTATGCTTATTTTGCCTTGTTCCAGCAGCTGAACGGATATATGATTTTCGATCCCTTGACCAGCAAGGACGATGTAAAGTGTTTTGCAGCTGTTGCAACCAGCTTGAATAATCAGTATCCTCATGCCGACCGTTCACGCAATCTTTATAATATGGTTATAAAAGGGATGAAAAACACCCGCGCTCCTAAAACCACTCCGATGGAGATACCGGCTGATAAGGTGCAGGAAACATCTATTATCGATATTGCTTTGAATGATTTGAAAGGAAATACACGTCGTCTTACCGATTTGAAAGGTAAAGTTGTATTGATTGACTTTACAGCTTATGCCACCCCGACTTCGGGTGCCCGCAATCTGCTGTTGCGCGAGCTGTATGAAAAGTATGCATCAAAGGGGCTGGAAATTTATCAAGTTTCGTTGGATTCAGATGAGCATTTCTGGAAGACAGCTGCCGATAACTTGCCGTGGACTTGTGTTCGCGACCCGCAGGGAGTTTATTCCAGTGTGGTAAGCCTGTATGGTGTAACTCAGCTGCCCACAGCATTCTTGGCAAATCGGAACAATGAACTAAGTGTTCGTCTGGATGAAAAAACCGATTTGGAAGAAGCAATTAAGAAATTATTGTAAGATGTTGAAAAGCATGTGAAAATAGGCTTGACTGATATCGTAAAAAGTCTTATCTTTGCCAAGCATAAAAAAGGAAGGGTTCCGACATAATTGAACATGTCGGAATTCTTTTTTGTTTTATAGGACAGAATATATATTAATAAACGAATATTTAGGAGGAAAATTATGGCTTATATGTCAGAAGAAGGTTATCAGAAACTGGTAGCCGAATTGAAACACCTTGAGGCGGTAGAACGCCCGAAAATCGTTTCAGCTATTGCTGAGGCTCGCGATAAAGGTGACTTGTCGGAAAATGCAGAATATGATGCTGCAAAAGAAGCTCAGGGCTTGTTGGAAATGAAAATCAACCAGTTGAAAGCTACAATCGGTGATGCAAAGATTATAGATACTTCGAAGCTGAATGCTGATTCTGTTCAGATTCTGACTCGTGTAGAACTTAAAAACGTAAAAACCGGAATGAAGATGGCTTACACCATCGTATCTGAAAGTGAAGCTAATCTGAAAGAAGGTAAAATTTCAGTAACCACTCCGATTGCACAGGGATTATTGGGCAAGAAGGTAGGTGATGTGGCTGAAATTACCATTCCACAGGGAAAAATCAGTCTGGAAGTAACAGGTATATCATTTTAAATCAATAAGGCAAGTCTGCTTTGTGCAGGCTTGCCTTATTTAATATCTATTGATATGGCAACAATATTCAGTAAAATTATTGCAGGAGAAATTCCCAGCTACAAGGTAGCTGAGGATGATAATTTTTATGCTTTTCTTGATATTAATCCATTGGTGAAAGGGCATACTTTAGTGGTTCCCAAACGGGAAGTCGATTATATCTACGACTTGAACGACGAGGAACTTGCAGCCATGCATGTGTTTGCCAAGCATGTAGCTCTTGCCATTCAGAAAGCATTTCCATGTAAAAAGGTGGGTGAGGCTGTTATCGGTCTGGAAGTACCTCATGCCCATATCCATTTAATTCCTATTCAGAAGGAGTCGGACATGTTGTTCTCGAATCCCAAACTGCAGTTGAGTGGGGAAGAGTTTGCTTCCATAGCCGCTGCTATTCATAAAGCCTGGGAAGGTCAGTAAGATTAATTTTCTTCTTATTCATCATATTTCGCGCATCCAGCTGAGCGATGCGAAAAAAAACGGAGATACACAATGAATGCCCTGTAAAGGGCTATGTGTATCTCCGTTGCTTGTTATAATGAAACAGGAAAAGTCAGGAGTATTTCTCCTCAAATCTCATTTCCACATCGTTGACAAATTTGCGGATGGCGTTTTGGTCATCCTTCTTGCAGATGAGCAAAGCATTTCCATGCTCTGCCACTACATATCCTTCCAGATCCTGAATGACAGCCAGTTTGTCTTTGGGCATCAAGATGATGTTTTCTTTGCAGTTGTATAACAGCGTGTTACTGTCTACAATTACATTCTTGTTTTCATCCTTGGGAGAGGCGTCATATAATGCACCCCATGTGCCTATGTCAGCCCAGCCGAAATCGCAAAGTTGTACGTAAACATTGTTGGCTTTTTCCATGATACTGTAGTCAATCGAGCTGTTAGGGCAGGCACTGAAATCGGGATTGTCGCATTCCACGCAGGGACAAACCTCTGCCATCATTTCGTGAAAGGCTTGCAAAATGGTGTTTACGTGCCAGATGAAGATACCTGAATTCCAGAAAAACTCACTACTCTGTACAAAGACTTCAGCAAACTCGCGTGCAGGCTTTTCTATAAATGTTTTCACTTTATAGAATCCGCTTTCTTCCTGCTCATCAATTTGTATGTACCCATATCCGGTTTCAGGATAGCTGGGTTTGATACCTAAAGTAAGCAGTTTCCCGGAATGGGAGGCAAAATCCAATCCTTTGAGAATGGTTTCTTTAAACACATCTGCTTTTAAAATCATATGATCCGAAGGAGCCACTACAATCGTAGCATCCGGATTGAGTTTTTGTATAACGTGTGAAGCATAGGCAATAGAAGGAGCGGTATTTCTGCATTCTTCTTCAAGAATAAGCTGATGTTCTTGAATTTGCGGCAACAGGTCTAAAACAAGTTGCTTATAGCTCTGCTGGGTGGTGATATAGATGTTTTCGGGAGGAACAATCTGTCTATATCGTTCATATGTTTGCTGTAACAGCGTTTGTCCTGTTCCGAAGAAGTCTAAGAATTGTTTGGGCAATGCCTTTCGGCTGTATGGCCAAAATCGGCGCCCCATTCCTCCGGCCATGATGATACAGTAAAAGTTGTTATGATTCATGATGAAATAAAGGCTTGCATTAATTATTTGCTAAGATAGGCTTTATTTTCGGAAAAAAACTTTGGGGGATTTTAAAAATGATAAAAATACCACAATGAAGCAGTGAATCGGAGGAAGTTGAATAAATTTTTCAGAGAAAAACGGAAAAATATTTGGAAGGTATGAAAAAAAGATATACTTTTGCACCGCAAATAAGACAAATGCCCAGATGGCGGAATCGGTAGACGCGCTGGT
>URDR01000098.1 GCA_900546645.1 uncultured Bacteroides sp.
TTGCATGTGTTAAGCCTGTAGCTAGCGTTCATCCTGAGCCAGGATCAAACTCTTCTTTGTAAAATATCTTTTTTCTGTTTGTTCTGTTTTCAGGATACCGAAATATCATTATTGACGGTTGTCTTTTTATATTCCTGTACTACATTGTCTGTTTATCAAAAATCTTTCAAAGAACTGTTGCTTTCGTTGTGAAAGCGGATGCAAAGGTAAAACATTTTTTCTTAACCATCAAATTTTTTCGGAAGTTTTTTTTTATTTTTTTCTTTCAGGCAAAACCGGAAGAAAAAACATCAATTGAAGCATGGCCTTCTCGCTCTCTTATAATAGTAATAAGATAAGATACTGAACCGGAGCCCCATTGCGTCTCACCGTTGTTCCATCATTTCATTCGTAATGTCTTTCCCTCTCGAAAGCGGATGCAAAAGTAGGGGTTTTATGAATAACAGCCAAACTTTTAGCAAGGTTTTTTTGAAGTTTTTTCTCGGTTTTATACAAATGCACTGATTATCAGATGTGTTTAACAGCATGTTTTTTAGGAATACAGTAAAGGGACGGGGAAAATACACCTTTATTATATATAAGCACATGGAAACGGAAGGGGAAATGCGGGAGGAAAGAAGCGGAAAAAGGGTGTTCCGGGCAGAAAAAGCGTGGATGCAGGCAGGAAAAAGAGATGGAGGGAAGGGGAAAATATTCTTACAGGATTAAAATGCAGGCAGTCCGGAAAGCAAGAAAAGATGCCCACGCTGGGAAAAAGGCACATTTTTTCTACAGGATAAGCAGAAAGGAGGGAAATAAAGGAAACAAAAACGGAGGGGAAAAGAAGAAAGAAGGCAAGAATGCAGAAAAAAACAACGGAGGGAAAAATCATCCGGAGCACTGAAGGATAAATGCAGGAAGACTACAATTTTCTTTCTTATGACATTTTTTTCAATCGCATATTCTTCGAGCAAATAAAACCCACAAAAACCAAACAAGGAACTAACTACAGAAAAAAGACTTCACTCTTATATTTATATCTATACACAAAAATTTTTATCTCGCTTAGTAAAATCCCCAAAACAAACCCCTCCCTCAAGAATATATCAAAAAAGAAAGAGACGAAAAAAACTTTTTTCTTTCCATACCCACGCTGCAGTAAAGCATTTTCGAGTCTCTATAAAACTCACTATCAAAAACCAAAGACTAATCTTTACCATCCGTCCTATTCAACAAAGGAATGCCCCTCTTCACATCACCGGAACAGTCTGTTTTATTACTCTAATTCAAATTCAGTTCATCCACACCCCATCCCCCCCCCAAAAAAAACGCTTAGACATTTCCCTCAAAACGACAAGGCAAATTCAAAGAAACAACAAGGCATATTTCTACGAATGACAAAGCGAATCAAAACCCAGCAATATATCCAATATTCCCCTCCTTATCTCTTCAACAAAGAAACACCCTAAGACTTTCACCTTAAATATCCACTAAAAAAAACGAAATTCCATAAACTTACACAAAAACTCACCCACAAAAGCTTTCTGAACCACCCTACACCGAAGAGAATCCGTATCATCCCAAAGAAACTTAAACGACCCTTTGTTTTTCAGCCAAAAAAGAATAACTTTGTTCTTCTTAAAAACGCAACAACCATGAAAGATTTTTTCCGAACAATATTAGCTACCCTAATTGGTATTCTCATCGCAGGATTTGTTTGCTCCATTATTTGTATTGGAATCATAACCAGCATCATCACCTCTTCAAGCTCAGAAACAACAGTTAAAGACAACTCCATATTCGTTCTAAATATAGAAGGCAATCTCATGGAGCGCTATACTCCAAACCCAATAGATCAGCTCTTAGGTGAGAACATTACCACCTATGGACTTGATGACATACTCAGCTCCGTAAAAAAGGCAAAAGAAGACTACCGAATCAAAGGAATATACCTTAATCTCAAATCATTCAGTTATCCACCTGCCTCACTAAAAGCTATACACGACGCTTTACAAGACTTCAAGCAAACCGGGAAATTCATTATAGCCTACAGCGGGTACTACACTCAAGGAGGCTATTACTTGGCAAATGCAGCCGATAAAATCATTATAAATCCTTCAGGACATATCATGTGGCATGGGCTGTCAGCACAAACCATGTTTTTTACAGAACTGCTCCAGAAGGCTGGTATAAACATGCAGATTTTCCGTGTAGGTAATTACAAATCAGCTGTAGAGCCTTTCACGCAAACCCAAATGAGCGAAGCTAATCAGCATCAGACGAAAGAATATATCCAGTCAATATGGAATGATTTACTATCCGACATCTCCAGTTCACGCAACCTGACAGTTGAAAAACTGAACTCACTTGCAGACAGGAACATGGATTTCCAACCCGCTTCCAGCTATA
Organism: uncultured Bacteroides sp.; assembly: GCA_900546645.1. Taxonomy (GTDB): domain Bacteria; phylum Bacteroidota; class Bacteroidia; order Bacteroidales; family Bacteroidaceae; genus Phocaeicola. The sequence goes on from URDR01000098.1 coordinate 2,389, forward strand.
TAAAGGAAGGATTAGCAGATACCCTCATGTATCAAGATGAAGTACTAAGTTATCTAAAGTCTCTAATAGGATGTAAAGAAACAGATAAGCTGTCCACTTTAAGCCTCAACGAAATGATTCATGTCAAACCCCTACAAATACCCCACAAAAAGGACAACGAAATAGCCATTTACTATGCGTATGGAGAAATTGACAATGGAACAGGATATTACGGAGAAGGAATCAATTCCGAAAAAATGACAAAAGATTTGCGCCGACTACGCGAAGACAAACAAATAAAGGCCGTAGTGCTTCGTATCAACTCACCGGGAGGAAGCGCATACGGTTCGGAACAAATATGGAGAGAAGTTTCTTTACTCAAAGCCCAAAAACCAGTCGTAGTATCAATGGGAGACTATGCCGCCTCAGGCGGATACTATATTTCATGTCCTGCCCACATGATTATAGCTTCTCCTACTACCCTTACCGGTTCCATCGGAATCTTCGGCATGTTTCCAGACGCATCTGAATTATTGACCAATACGTTAGGATTACACTGGGACGGAGTAAAAACCAACCGACTTTCCGACTTAGGAGCCCTTCATCGACCTCTTAATGAAGAAGAAAAAGCATTGATTCAGCAAACTGTAAACGAAGGATATGACTTATTCACCCGACGCTGTGCAGAAGGTCGTAACATTCCTTTGAACAAATTAGAGGAAATTGCCGGAGGAAGAGTGTGGACCGGAAAAATGGCCAAAGAATTAAACCTGGTAGATGAATTAGGAGGGCTGGACACAGCCATTCTTCATGCAGCCCGCTTAGCTGGACTGGAAGATTATCATACTGCTTCCTATCCCTCAAAAGCAGATGCCCTCTCTATGCTTTTAGAAGAGCCTGTCCATTCCTACATTCATAGTAAAATCACCCAAACTATCGGAAACAGCTATTATGGTTTGTTCTCTACAATAAAAAACTTTCAAAATAACGATCGCCTACAAACACGATTACCATTCAACCTCTATATCCATTAATTCTATGAGTTCAGCTCTAAAGTCTCTATTATCCTTATGCCTATTCCCCTTTGCTCTACTATACGGAACAGGAGTCATCATAAGAAATCTACTTTTTGACTTGCGAATACTGAAGTCAACCTGTTTCCCTATACCCGTAATCAGTGTAGGAAACATCACCGTAGGCGGAACGGGAAAAACGCCTCACACCGAATACCTGATACAGCTACTACAAAAAGAATTTAATACAGCCGTACTGAGCCGAGGATACAAGCGAAAATCAAAAGGATTCGTATTGGCTTCTTCCCTCACCACAATGGAACAAATAGGAGACGAGCCATATCAAATGAAACATAAGTTTCCAGGCATCCACATGGCAGTCGACCGCGACCGTTGCCATGGTATCACCAGACTCACCAACCCGGAAAGCAACTTAGGAGTTGAAGTCATCTTATTAGACGATGCCTTCCAACACCGATATGTCAAACCCGGTTTATCCATACTGCTCATTGACTATAACCGCCCTATCTATTCCGACTTCCTTCTCCCTACCGGAAGACTCCGGGAGCCTGCGGGCGGAAAAAGACGAGCAGACATTTTGCTTGTAACGAAATGTCCGGAAACGATGAGCCCTGATGAACAAAAGTACATACGGGCAAAGCTTAATCCATTGCCCGGGCAGGCTCTTTATTTCACCCGATTCGTGTACGATGACTTATATCTACTAACCTCACCCACCTCCAAAAGAAACCTTCAGTCGCTCACAAACGACTGTGAAATCTTATTGGTCACAGGTATTGCATCTCCGCATAGCCTCATCAAAAAGTTATCGGCATATACCCCTCATGTATATCCGCTGACATTTACAGACCACCATGACTTCACAGAAGATGACATAAAATTAATACAACGGAAATTTGAACAGCTTTCCTCAGGAAAGCGTCTCATTATAACCACGGAGAAAGACGCAGCACGGCTCATCAACCATCCCTTGATGCCTAACGACATCAAGGAAAATACATCTGTGCTCCCCATCAAAGTGGCATTTTTAAACCAAAGCGACCAATTATTTAACAAAAAAATTATTGAGTATGTTAGACAAAATTCAAGAAACAGTGGCCTTCTTAAAAAACAGAATGCGCACTAACCCCGAAACTGCCATCATTTTAGGAACCGGATTAGGCAGCTTAGTACATGAAATTACCGAAGCATACGAAATCTGCTATTCCGAAATCCCCAACTTCCCCGTATCAACCGTTGAAGGTCACAGCGGGAAACTGATCTTTGGCAAATTAGGAGAAAAACCTATCATGGCCATGCAGGGACGATTCCACTTCTATGAAGGCTATTCCATGAAAGAAGTAACCTTCCCCATCCGAGTCATGCGTGAATTAGGCATCAAAACCTTGTTCGTCTCAAATGCATCCGGCGGAACAAATCCCGACTTTGAAATTGGAGACCTGATGATTATCACTGACCATATCAACTTCTTCCCAGAACACCCGCTCCGCGGAAAAAACATTCCTTACGGACCGCGTTTCCCGGATATGAGCGAGGCGTATTCAAAAGAACTGATAGCCAAAGCGCTTGAAATTGCCAAGGAAAAACAAATCAAAGTACAGCAAGGAGTATACATCGGCACCCAAGGTCCTACTTTTGAAACTCCGGCAGAATACAAGATGTTCCGTATCTTAGGGGCAGATGCAGTGGGTATGTCTACCGTACCCGAAGTCATCGTTGCCAACCACTGCGGCATCAAAGTATTCGGCATCTCAGTAATCACAGATCTGGGAGTAGAAGGCAAGATCGTGGAAGTATCACACGAAGAAGTTCAGAAAGCAGCCGACCAAGCCCAGCCTTATATGACAACCATCATGCGCGAACTAATCAACAGAGCATAATATAAAATAATATGTACGAAGGAAAGAGAACAGAAATTGCAGCCTTGGGCGAATTCGGACTAATCAAGCATCTCACCCAAGATATAAAATTACAGAATCCGGAAAGTAAATATGGCATAGGCGACGATGCTGCTGTACTAGAGTTCCCGGAGAAACAGATTTTGGTTACAACCGACCTACTGATGGAAGGAGTACACTTTGATTTGGTATATACTCCGCTGAAACATCTGGGCTACAAATCAGCTATGGTAAACTTCTCGGATATCTATGCCATGAACGGAACTCCTAAACAAATAACCGTTTCCCTGGCTATATCCAAACGCTTCTGCATTGAAGACCTTGAGGATTTCTATGACGGCTTGAAATTGGCTTGTCAACTGCATCACGTAGATATTGTAGGAGGAGATACTACTTCTTCGGTAACCGGACTTGCCATCTCCATTACTTGCATCGGAGAAGCAGATAAAAATAAAACTGCGTACCGCAACGGAGCAAAAGATACCGATTTGATTTGTGTCAGCGGAGACTTGGGGGCTGCATACATGGGACTCCAGCTAATGGAACGGGAAAAAGCCGTTTTTCAAGGTGAAAAAGAGGTGCAGCCTGATTTCTCCGGAAAAGAGTATCTCTTAGAACGTTTTCTGAAACCAGAGGCCAGAAAAGATATCATCGAAAAACTGGATAAAGCAGGAATAAAGCCTACTGCCATGATGGACATCTCGGATGGACTTTCTTCTGAGCTTCTTCACATCTGCTCACAGAGCAATACCGGTTGCCGGATTTATGAAGAACGAATCCCCATTGACTATCAAACTGCAGTAATGGCGGAAGAATTCAACATGAATCTTACCACCTGTGCCTTAAACGGAGGGGAAGATTACGAATTACTTTTCACAGTATCTCTGACAGAGCATGAAAAAGTGTCTCAAATAGAAGGAGTCAAAGTGATTGGTCACATAACCAAACCTGAACTAGGACGTGCTTTAATCACCCGCGATGGAAATGAGTTTGAACTGAAAGCCCAGGGATGGAATCCTTTGAAGCAATAAAACTGACCCTAATTAGTGCCAAATATAAATTTTGGCACTAATTATTTACTTTTTTTCATCAAATAATTTGCAAAGTTAAAAAAAACACCTACCTTTGCAACGCAAAACAAAAAAGGTGCCATAGCTCAGTTGGTAGAGCAAAGGACTGAAAATCCTTGTGTCCCCGGTTCGATTCCTGGTGGCACCACCTTTAAGAAAAGCAAAAGACAGTAAAATCCTGATTTCCAAACGGAATCGGGATTTTTTGTTTTCCGGCGGAACGCAAAAAATGGCAAAATATTACCGTTCGAGGTGGAGCAAAAGGTGGAGATAAAAGGTGGAGCAAAAATCTCCACCGAATTAGAGTCTTTCTCGCTGATTTGCAATGTTTTGCGTATAAAGAAAACGTGGTTGGTTTCCTACTTTTGTCCAAACTAAAAACTGTAGGAAAAATGAAAAGAAGTTCATTCAATGTGCTTTTCTTCTTGAAGAAGACCAAGCTGCTGAAAAACGGAGAAGCATCCGTTTGTATGCGTATCACTGTAGATGGTACGCGAGTTGAAAACAACATCCGCAAAAGCATTGACCCGTCTCTCTGGAGTCAGGCTAAGGAATCCGCCAGAGGCAAAAGCCGCAAATCATGTGATCTGAATGCCTATATCGAAAATGCGAGAATCAAGTTACATCAGATTTTTTGTGAGCTGGAAGAACAGAACCAGCCTATAACGGCACGTCTGTTACAGGAAATATTTTTCGGACAGGACAAAGAACCGGAAGCGGTACGCACCCTTATCGGTACCATGCAGGAGCACAATGACCAATGCCGTGCCCTGGTCGGGAAAGACTACGCCCTGATTACCGTTCGCCGTTATGAAAGCTGCAAGCGCTATCTTGCCGAACTTATCAGACAGAAATACGGAAAGGATGATCTGCCGCTGGCGGAAGTCAACGGTGAGCTGGTACGTGCCTTTGAATTTTATCTGAAGACGGAAAAGGAATGTCAGCAGAATACCGTTATCCGTTATATGAAATGTCTGAAGAAAATTACCAATCTGGCACTGGCCAATGAATGGATAGCCAAAGACCCGTTTATCGGTATCAAGTTCCACGAAAAAGAAGTAATCCGTGAGTTTCTTACTATGGATGAACTGCTGAGCATCTACCACAAGGAATTTTCTCTGGAGCGAATCACCGTAGTCCGTGATGTTTTTATTTTCGCCGCCTTTACCGGTCTGGCTTTCATCGACGTGCAACAACTTTCCCCTGAGCATATCGTAAAAGACAACAACGAAAACCTGTGGATCAGGAAGCCACGTCAGGAAACAAAGAACATGTGCAATATTCCGCTACTGGATATTCCTTTGGAAATCCTGAGAAAATATGCAGATTATCCTGCCTGCAAAAAGAAAGGAGTATTGCTGCCTGTCCCCTGCAATCAGAAGATGAACAGCTACCTGAAAGAGATTGCAGACCTATGCCTGATAAAGAAGAACCTGACTACACACACCGCCCGCCACTCGTACGCCACATCTGTCTGTTTGGCCAATGGGGTAAGCATTGAGAATGTAGCCAAAATGCTCGGTCACTCCAATATCAAGATGACGCAGCACTATGCAAGGGTAGTCGACAGTTCCATTCTGAAAGATATGAATAATGTAAGGGATGTACTTTCAAATTGTCTGTAGCTTATGAAAAGAGAAATTATCCATATGGAGGACGGCAGAATTGTTATTCCTGCTGTCCATCCTGATAAGATTCGTATGGACGAAGCCGCACTTGTCAGCTTGTTCAATGTGGTTGCACCGACCTTACGAGCAGCGAAAAAAAGAATATATAAACTTAAGATTTTGCAACCATTCACCGCAGAACAACGTATTCCGTTAAAAGAGGGGTATCAGGTAGTCTATAACCTGGAAATGATATTTGCGCTTGCCTTTCAGATTAATACTTATCCGGCACAACAATTACGTGAGTATATAATAAGCAGACTGTTCCAATCTGAAAAGTCAATGGTTATCTGCATGGTGAATGGAAATCATAAGTCATATCTAAAATGCTGATAAATATTGATTTTACTATTTCATGCGGATAATAAGCCGCAAAATCTGCGGTTAATTATCCGCAAAACCGTATATTTGCAGAAAACAATGATGCCTATGTATATACATGAACATAAAGAATGGCCTTCTTTTTCGTGGAACAAGGAACTTATCGGTGAGAAGCTGAACAAGGTAAACAAAGCTGTCGGTTATCTGATGGGACGCCTTAGTGTAATCG
>URDR01000099.1 GCA_900546645.1 uncultured Bacteroides sp.
GGGTTTTATGAATAACAGCCAAACTTTTAGCAAGGTTTTTTTGAAGTTTTTTCTCAGTTTTATACAAATACACTGATTATCAGATGTGTTTAACAGCATATTTTTTAGAAATACGGCAAAGAGACGGGGAAAATACACCTTTATTATATATAAGCGCATGGAAACGGGAGGGGAAATGCGGGAGGAAGAGCTGAAAATATGAAAAAAAACAATCTGAAAACTGATTGAAAGCCTTATCTTGACCCATACAAACGCCATTGGCAGAAGACCAGACACTTACAATACGGAGGTGTTCAAAACTGCCGTCACCGTTGGCCGGCTTTGCACCGCATATCTCCTTACCGTCAATGGCGACTAGCCCACTGTAGTTGCCGCATATTTCACTTATCCAACGACGGAATCCTTTTTCAAGTTCGTGAGAGGACAGCAGGGAGAAGACGCGGTTGAACGTGTCATGAGAAGGGATACTCTTGAAGCCGGGGATTCTTGAACGGAAAAATCTTCATGGCACTTGCCGAAATCGGAGACATCATACCAACTTTCGCCCCCTATGACGGCTGCAACTGCTATGTAGAATATACACTCGAAACTATGTTCCTTCAAATGTTCACGGCGCGGGTCTTTTATTTCACGATATATCGTAATCATTTCCATTTACTTCAAACTATTTAGGGAGACAATATTATAAGATGGGTAAAATTAAACAAAATGAAAATCAAAAAGCATTATATGCCTTGTTCTTATTCCGAGTAATAGGATGATTTTGTAATGCGTCAGCCCTGAGACTTTGTTTTTACAATCAGTGATTCTGTTTTGAGATTTCTCCTGCAAGAATCCAGTTTTATACAGTGAAAAAACGAACTTTAATCCAATTGAAACTCTATTTCAATCGTGCAAAGCCTAAACAGGAAACAAAATTCACCTTCGTCCTCTTCCGAATGATGCTCCAATAAGAGGCAGACGATACAACTCATGCCATATCACAAGAAGATTAAATTTCAAATTCAGCCCAAAAAAGAAAGCTATAGAAATGAAGGAAGTTGACTCAGCTTCATACTGTTTGAGCCTTTTATCAAGATAAGGAATCCTTGAACAGAATGCGTCTGGAGTTCAGTTATAACCTCTTCCACTTGAGCATATTGTTCAAAAGGATGATGAATAGCTGCAAATTCATTCCCCACCAAAACAACCCTTTCAAAGTTACATGACGAAAGATAATCTACAATCCGCTGATGTTCCCCACGGCTCCCAGCTCCAAGTTCCTTCATATCGCCCAGAATCACCATTTTATGCCCTCCATCCATCTGCTTGAAATTATTCAAAGCCGCCATCATGCTCGTAGGGTTTGCATTGTAGGCATCAATGATAAGCTGATTAGAAACCGTTGCTTTAAACTGCGAACGGTTATTCTGCGGTATATACGCTGACAGAGCCTCCGAAATGGCTTTTGAGTCTACTCCGAAATAGCGGCCTACAGCAATTGAAGCCAATGCATTATCAAGATTATACGCTCCTATCAGATGCGTCTGCACTTCCTGTTTTTCTCCTTCAGTCTCCCATCGGAAAGCAAGAAACGGAGAGCAGGAAGTAACCTGTCCGCTTACATCTAAATCAGCAGCACTGCCATATCGCACACAAGTCAACCCATGAGCTATTTTATTTAAATATGGATTTTCATTCTGAATAAACACCACAGCCCCAGGCTTCATCCGCAAAAAATCATATAGCTCCCCTTTCGTGCGAATCACTCCTTCAAACGAACCGAATCCCTCCAGATGCGCCTTGCCCACATTCGTTATAAGTCCACAATCCGGCTCTACAATCTGAACCAAGTCATGAATCTCACCGGGATGGTTTGCTCCCATCTCAATCACCGCCATTTCATGTTCAGGTTTCAAACGGAGCAACGTCAAAGGAACTCCTATATGATTATTCAAATTACCTTGGGTATAAAGCACCCGATATTTCTTCATCAAAACATGAGCTATAAGCTCCTTTGTCGTTGTTTTTCCGTTCGTTCCTGTAATTCCTACGACTTTTGTTCCCAGGCTACGGCGATGATAATTAGCCAGCGCCTGCAATGTACGCAAACAGTCATCAACCAGAATAAACTGTGCATTGCCGGGAGATGCATACTGCGGTTCATCTACAACCGCATACCGGCATCCCTGCTTCAAAGCAGCATCAGCAAAAGCATTTCCATTAAAATTGCCCCCTTTCAAAGCAATAAACATAGACCCTGCCGGACAGTTGCGACTATCTGTTGTGACTTCTTCACATTCTAAAAAGCATTTGTATAAAGTAGAAAGTTCCATAATATTTCATTTTATCTCGGACAAAGATAGCTGAAAAATAGTTTATGAAAGAGCAAAAAATAAATTATTGTCCGTACATTTGCACCACTAATCTGACAATTCGTAAACCATGGAACATGCTATCAACAAATACATCAATGTGAACGGAAAATTGCTGGATTTATCCAGCCCGAAAGTAATGGGCATACTTAACCTCACTCCCGACTCTTTTTATGCCGAAAGCCGGAAACAAACCGAGCAAGATATCCGAATCCGGACACGTCAAATCATAGAAGAAGGAGGAAGCATAATTGATGTAGGTGCCTATTCCTCACGCTCTAAGGCGGAACACATCACCCCCGATGAAGAGATGCGCCGACTGCGTAACGGGCTACAAATTATTAATAGTGAATATCCGGATGCCATTATCTCGGTTGATACGTTTCGTGCCGACGTAGCCCGCATGTGCGTGGAGGAATACGGAGTGGCTATTATCAATGATATTGCAGCCGGCGAAATGGACGAAAACATGTTTCAAATGATAGCACGGCTAAAAGTACCTTACATCATGATGCACATGCAGGGTACTCCGCAAAATATGCAACAGAATCCTCACTATGAAAATGTGGTGAAAGAGGTCATGCTATACTTCGCTACGAAAATACAGCAGTTACGCGATTTAGGAGCCAAAGACTTGATTATTGATCCCGGGTTTGGATTCGGAAAGACCCTTGAACATAATTATGAACTTTTGGAAAAATTAGAATCATTCCAGTTATTTGACCTTCCCTTGCTGGTTGGTGTTTCAAGAAAGTCCATGATTTATAAACTCTTGGGAGGAACCAGCGAAGATGCACTCAATGGAACAAGCATTATCAATACGATTTCCCTTCTTAAAGGAGCAAATATTCTGCGTGTACACGATGTAAAAGCAGCTTCAGAAGCCGTGCAGATTGTCAATGCAATGAATCGGTTTACAGCTACCGCTACCTGTAAAAGTTTTTAAAATTAATCCGCATATGCCTTTTGATATTCACATATTGACCTTGAAAGATATACTAGACATCCTGCTGGTTGCCTTTTTACTATACAAGTCTTACAAACTGATGAAGTCATCCGGTTCAATCAATATTTTTACCGGAATTTTGGTATTCATCGTTATATGGGTCATCGTTTCGCAAGTACTGCAAATGAAACTCCTCGGCTCCATATTCGACAAACTAGTAAGTGTGGGGGTTATCGCTCTCATTGTTCTGTTTCAAGAAGAGCTACGACGGTTCTTGCTTTCTCTCGGATCACGCCATCACAGCAACAGCCTTTTCCGCTTTTTAAAAGGAAACAAGAAAACAGAAACAAACAAGGAGGATATCATGCCGATTGTCATGGCCTGCCTGAATATGAGCAAGGGAAAAGTAGGAGCACTGATTGTTATAGAAAAAGATTTTCCTTTAGAAGATATCATACGAACAGGAGATACAATCAATGCAGATATCAATCAACGCCTTATTGAAAATATCTTCTTCAAAAACAGTCCCTTACACGATGGAGCCATGATTATCGGCAACAAGCGCATCAAAGCTGCCGGATGCATCCTTCCAGTATCGCATAATCTGGACATTCCCAAGGAACTCGGCTTACGTCACCGCGCTGCATTAGGCGTTTCTCAAGAAACGGATGCCATGGCAATCATTGTATCTGAGGAAACCGGGGGTATCTCTATTGCCTATCGTGGACAGTTCCATTTAAAACTAAATGCCGAAGAACTGGAACGCATGCTGACCAATGAATAATGTTATCAGTTTAACATCAGGTTCATATAGGGATGCTTGCCTTCAAATAATAAAGAAGGCAACTCCTCTATCGAAACAAGTTGATAGCATTTATCCGGACGATAGAGGCAGGTACACGAACCATTCTCCAAATTATAAAAACCATTATTCTCGGGTATGGCTTCATCGCCCACTACTTGAATATATAAATTGGTATGAGAGCGGGCAAAAAGAGTCAGCATTGAATATACATGAATAACTCTTGCCATGCCTAAGTCGGAGTTACATTCGGCAGATGGAGCTAATGCTTCAATTTCACTCACCGCTTCATACTGAAACAGAGAAGATAACATTTGCTGTTCCACCAAAGTATCTTCACCTAACAATTCCTTTACCGATAACCTCCCGTTTTCATGCAAACAGAAACAAAGTCCTTTCAGCTTTTCTTCTCCATAGGCTGCCAAAAGTTTTCCTCCAGAGAGTTGCAGGTCGGAAAGCACCACTTGCAGGTCTTCTGCTGAATGAAGAATCCGGCATTCATGCAGATTCTGAAGGGAGTCAAAAAAGGCAAACACATCGTCGGGAAGTTTCTTATCTAATTCGATTTCTTCCAATTTCAATGCGCTTCTGAAGTTATCAACAGGTAAGTCGTGTCTTGTTAATAACTTCGTTCCCTGTTGAAAGCATACCGCATAGCCCGACTTGGCATAATATGCTTTCAGCCATTCTTCCGCAGGAATCAATGTACTGAGTACAACTCCATCTTCATACATACGGCGGTGAGCCTTCATCAACAATTGCTTCATCACTCCCCTATTCCTATAATCAGGATGCGTACAGGCTCCGGAAATATAAGACGTCGGAACAATCGTTCCCTCATATATCATCGGATAAGGCAGACGCTGTAAGGCTGCAACGACCTTTCCGCCGACTTCTATATAGCTGTTCAGTTCATCTGTATAACGCATACGGAAATACAGTTCAACAAACTCATCAGAATCAGTAAAACACAACTTCCAAAGCTGCCGGACTTGTTCTTTTATGCTCATTTTAATGTTACAATATACTTTTCAAGAATTGTTTCCGGCTGATAAGAAAGCTTTGCTTTGCGTAACCCCTCCAGCCCCAAGTCTTCTTCCCGGTTCACATAAATAAATGACTCTGGAATGTGATTGGCGAACTCGCAATTTATCATTGGATAGGCACCCTCAATATCAACATCGGCCTTTTCAACGCAGACATCAAAGGTTTCCTGATTAATCGGTGCTCCAAAAGTAAAAGCAACAATACGCTCGTCTACATATAATACTCCACCCAATAAATCCAGATCTGCCATGTGCTCCAGAACCCTTGTCATAAACTTCCTCTCGGCCACGAGTGCTTCATTCTCGGCGCAATTATTCGCCCTGCACCACTGAGCTTCCAAACGGAGACACTCGGAAATTAGTTCCGGAGTCAGGGGCTTATATTCATAGGCAGAATAAGAAGCCTTGAACTTATTAATATGGTTTCGCTTAGGCTGATATTTTTTCCCACGAAGACCAGCCAAATCAGAACGTAAATAAATATAATCGGCATAATCACGGTCGGAGGTAAAGACGAAACGCTCAGGAAAGGCTTCTTCAAGTTGCTCACGCATATCCACACATACTCCCAGCATCCGGAAAGCAGCCCCCTCGGTTTGTGCATCTTCCATTAATGCTTCAACAGCAGAAGAGAAATTCCCTTCACCCACCGGCATCATATAAGCCAGCTCACCATCCACATAGAAACGGAACAACAAAAAGCCATCCAGTTCGGCTAATTCTGTACGGTATAAAAAACGCCATCCATATAAATTAGCAAAAGACAAGTCACAGTTTCTCCGTTGGCTACGAAGCGTATATCGCTGCACAGTTTCCCTGTCTTCTAACTCTATCGGTTTAAATGTTATCATAAAATAATCTTCCCTTTATATCACCTGCAAAGGTAAACTATCTCAAAAAGGCTATACAACAAAAAAATATGAATTATGCTTAGCACAACCCTAAAAGATGTAAAATTGTAGGAGAAAGCAAGGCCGTAAGTATACCGTTTAAGGTTAGCCCCAAACTAGCGTAAGCTCCATACTTTCCGCTGACTTCCATGGCTCGTGAAGTACCCACAGCATGGCTGGCTGTTCCCATTGATAACCCTTGCGCTATCGGGCTTCCAACACGTCCTACCTGCAACACTTTAAAGCCACAAATAGCTCCGAACAACCCCACAACAATAACCACAGCTGCTGTCAACGAGGGAATACCGCCAACCGCATTGGAAACTTCCATGGCTATCGGAGTGGTAACCGATTTCGGTGCCAAAGACATGATTACCTCAGGAGAAGCTCCCATCAGTTTGGCAATAATTGTTACAGAAACCAATCCCACAATACAGCCAGCCAACTGAGAAACTACAATCGGCATTAGCTGTTTCTTTATCATACGCAGCTGCAAATAAAGAGGAACTCCTAAAGCGACCACTGCCGGCTTCAACCAAAACTCTACCAACGAGCCGGCTTCTGCGTATTTTTCATAAGACACTCCCGTAAACTTCAAGAAACAAATCAATAAAGCAATCGCTATTAAAATGGGATTAAGCAACACCCATCCGGTTTTCTTTTGCAGTAACTTAGAAACGAAAAAGAAGCCAAACGTAATGGCTAATAAAAAGAATTTATTTTCTAAAAATTCCATACTTGCGAACTAATTGATGAACCCAACCTGTAACAACTAACACTAACATCGTACTTACCAACGTAGCAATTACTATCGGCCAAAATTGAGCAGTAATAATATCAAAATAAAGCATGAGAGCTACACCGGAAGGTACAAAAAAGAAGCCAAGGTTAGCTACTAAAAAATCAGTCAGCCCCTGCACCCATTCTAACTTTATCCAGCCAAGCTTTAGAAAAAGGGTTAATAACAACATGCCAATAATACTCGACGGCAACTTAATTCCTGTCAGATAAACAATGAGTTCACCTAACGCCAAACATCCAAAAAGGATAGAACACTGACGTATCATATAATACCTGTTTAAATATTGAAAACTGATACAAAATTACTCATTCAATAAAAACAAAGTATGTAAACAAGAGTTTTTTAAGAGGAGCAAGCTTTAAAGAGATGGTTTTTACATACTTTAAAGCAAAAAAAATCCGTTTTTGCAAACTTGATATTACAAAAATGCCTACTTTTGCAAAGTGAAAATAATCATAGATAAATCTCACATCTGACAAGCTTATACATTTTTAATTATATAAATCAAAATGGATTTAATTAGTCAAATCGTAGAACGCGCTAAAGCCAACAAACAGCGCATTGTGCTTCCGGAAGGAACTGAAGAACGTACTTTGAAAGCTGCCAACCAAATTCTAACCGATGGAGTGGCAGACCTGATTCTTTTGGGTAACCCCAATGAAATTATGGAACTGGCCAAAGAATGGGGCTTAGGGAACATTCACAAAGCTACTATCATTGACCCTGAAAACAATCCGAAACAAGAAGAATATGCTGAATTGCTTTGCGAACTCCGCAAGAAAAAAGGCATGACTATAGAAGAAGCCCGCAAACTGGTTGTCAACCCGCTTTACCTGGGCTGTTTGATTATTAAAGCAGGTGATGCTGACGGACAGTTGGCAGGTGCACGCAATACTACTGGTGACGTATTACGTCCTGCATTGCAAATCATAAAAACAGCTCCTGGCATTACTTGCGTATCAGGCGCTATGCTAATGCTGACTCATGCACCTGAATGTGGTGACAACGGTGTACTCGTTATGGGAGACGTTGCCGTAACTCCTGTTCCCGATGCAAACCAGTTGGCACAGATTGCCATCTGTACTGCCCAAACAGCAAAAGCTGTTGCCGGCATTGATCCACGTGTAGCTATGCTTAGCTTCTCAACCAAAGGCTCTGCAAAACATGAAGTGGTTGACAAAGTGGTAGAAGCTTTAAATATTGCAAAAGGATTAGCTCCTGAACTGAAAATTGACGGTGAACTGCAAGCCGATGCTGCCCTCGTTCAGAAAGTTGGTGCAAGCAAAGCTCCGGGTTCAGAAATCGCAGGAAAAGCAAATGTATTGGTAGTACCTTCTCTGGAAGTGGGTAACATCTCTTATAAATTAGTAGAACGATTGGGACATGCCACTGCCATCGGTCCGATTCTTCAAGGTATCGCCCGTCCGGTAAATGACTTATCACGTGGTTGCTCTATTGATGACGTCTATAAGATGATTGCCATCACTGCCAATCAGGCTATTGCTTCCAAAGAGCAATAATCCTATTTTTCCAACTGAATAAGTTATCAGACATAAATGTAACTGATAACTTATTCACACAATCTTATTTATAAACTAAAAACTAAAAATCCAAATATGAAAGTATTAGTACTCAACTGCGGTAGTTCTTCAATCAAATATAAATTGTT
>URDR01000100.1 GCA_900546645.1 uncultured Bacteroides sp.
TATTCATAATTGGGTGCGTTTGAAATTCTACACCCAAATATACACCCAATTATTGAGATAGCAAAAGACATTTAGAAACATTTAGTTTTACTCTATATTGTAATTTGCACTTGATTATCAGTGTTTGCTGTTTTATGAGATTCTGTGAAAGTATAAGTTCGAGAGCCTCCCTCTCCTTTTTTCCAGTCATGTAACATTGAATACTGTGTTTTATTTATGATTTTTTGTTTTTGCTGTTCCGCATGATAAGTTCACCTAATGCACACATAATTCCAGTTACAAGGATATATATTGGCAAGATATAGAATTGTTAGGGTTGCAAGATGATAGTATTCCATTACAGTAAACAGTGATAAGTATAAAAAAAGGAGGTGCCTCGTGTATGATATGAACCCCGAAAGTTTTTTGTCTTACTTTCGGGGTTCATATCACAGGTACGCCTCCTTTTTATGCGAAGTCAGCCTGACGGCTTATTTATTCTTATACATGTTTTCGTAATACTTTTGGTATTCACCGCTTGTCACGTTTTTTACCCATTCCTGATTGTTCAAATACCATTCGATGGTCTTCACGATACCATCTTCAAATTTGGTTTCAGGATACCATCCCAAGTCGTTGGTGATTTTTGTCGGGTCAATAGCATAACGCTGGTCATGTCCCAGGCGGTCTTTTACGAAAGTAATCAGTGAATCGTTGATCCAGTCGATGCTAATCTGTCCGTCTTCACCGATTTCCTTTTTCTTTAAAGTGTTGCGATATTCAGGGTGTTCAGTCATCAAGCGGTGAATAGTAGCAATGGTCAGCTTAACAATTTCGATGTTTTGTTTTTCGTTATGTCCACCTACATTATAGATTTCTCCATCTTTACCTTGAGTTACTACCATATCAATAGCCTTGCAGTGATCTTCTACATACAGCCAGTCACGTACGTTGGTTCCGTCACCATATACCGGTAAGCGTTTTCCTTCCAAGATGTTTTTGATAATCAGCGGAATCAGCTTTTCCGGGAAATGATATGGGCCATAGTTGTTAGAACAGCGTGTAATGGTTACCGGCATTTTATACGTATCACGGTAAGCCATAACAATCATGTCAGCACTGGTCTTTGAGGCGCTGTACGGGCTGTGCGGGCAAAGCGGAGTTTCCTCAGTGAAGAATCCTTCAGCACCCAGTGAGCCATATACTTCATCGGTAGAAACCTGATGATAGCGGACCCCTTTTCTCCAAGTAGGATATCCGTTTTCGTCTTTTCCTGTTACCCATGCACGGCGTGCTGCATCCAGCAGATTCTGTGTTCCTAAGATATTGGTCTGCAGAAACAGTTGAGGATTTTCGATACTGCGGTCCACATGGCTTTCGGCTGCAAAGTTGACAATATAGTCAAATTTGTATTCAGCAAACAGCCGGTCGGCTAAATCATGGTCACAAATGTCTCCTTTGATAAAGAAGCAGCGTTCGTTATCCACATCTTTAGCGATGGTTTCTAAATTACCTGCATAGGTGAGTGCATCAAGCACCACAATCTTAATGTCGTCGTATTTTGCTAACATGTATTTCAGGTAATTGGCTCCAATGAAGCCGGCTGCCCCTGTAACTAAATAATTCTTCATGCTTAAGTTTTAATTAGAGTGCTGCAAAGTTCGGAAAGTTTTTCGGAAGTAGCAAGAATTTTGAGATTTTAATCACTTAATTCAATCACTTCAAGGTCGGAAAATGCCCCGTTTTCTATACTGAAACGTACTAATGTACGTACTTTATGAAATCCGTATTTTCCGGCAGCTCCGGGATTGATATGTAACATTCTCAATGTTTTATCGTATTTCACTTTCAAAATATGTGAATGTCCGCTGATAAAAAGCTTGGGTGGACGTACCAGTAAGGTTCCCCGTATGGAAGGGTCGTATTTACCCGGATAACCTCCGATATGTTTCATGATTACATCCGCACCTTCTATAGAGAAGCGGTCGGCTTCCGGGAAAAGGCGGCGGATATCCTGCCCGTCGATGTTTCCATATACGGCACGCAGCTTACGGAATCCCTGCAACCGTTCTACGACTTCCATAGAACCGATGTCGCCGGCATGCCATATTTCATCGCAACATTCAAAGTATTTCAGATAGCGGTCGTCCCAATAGCCATGGGTGTCAGAAAGTAGCCCTATTCGTTTCATTGTTTCATTGGTTAGAGTTTAAGTTTCAAGCGACAAAGATACGATAAAATCAAGCTGGATGTTTGGTTAGGTGAGTTTTCCTTTTTGAAGTGGTAAAAGGAAGGAAACCTTGGGCGGGGGGATAGGGTTTACTTCCGTTGGAATTGAAGTTTCTGAGAATGATGTTGGGAGTTCTCAATTAAAACTCCTACATTTGTAAGAGAACAATGGGCTGTCTGGTTCTGCAGGGAGCATTAAGTAAACTTTGAGCCTTATTTAATATGGATGCAAACTATCAGTATTTTAATCGTGATATCAGTTGGTTGTCATTTAATTATCGTGTGTTGATGGAGGCAGACGATGATACGCTGCCTCTGTATGAGCGAATCAATTTTATAGCTATTTATTCATCCAACTTGGAAGAGTTCTATCAAGTACGGGTGGCAGAGCATAAAGCGATTGCTTCGGGAGGTCGCAGTGAAGTCATGACGGTAGATGAGGCTCACCGGCTTATTCACGATATTACTGAAATTGTAAATCGTCAGTTAAATGACCGTGTACGCATCTACGAGCAAAAAATATTACCGGCACTTCGGGCTAATCATATTTATTTTTATCAGACCCGCAAAGAACTTCCGGCTTCTTTTCTTCCTTTTGTACACCGTTACTTCATGGAAGAGGTTTTTCCTTATTTGCAGCCGGTAAAGGTGGAAAAGGGGATGGTCTGCACTTTTTTACGTGACAAGCGCTTGTATCTCGCGGTAAGGGTACGGAACCGTGCCACAGGTGAGCTGGCTTACTATCTGTTGAAGATGCCTTACAGTAAGGTTCCTCGTTTCATTGAACTTCCCCGGCGGGGAGAAGATTTTTGTCTGATGTTTCTTGAAGATGTAATAAAGGCGAATCTATATGAAATCTTTGTAGGCTATGAGGTAGATTGCAGTTATTGCTGTAAAACCTCGCGTGATGCCGATGTTTTTGTAGACGATGTACCTAAAGGAGAGATGATTGAGGTGTTGAAGCAAAAAGTAAAGAAGCGTAAAATCGGTGCAATCTGTCGTTTTGTGTATGACCGGAATATGCCAGATGATTTTCTTGCGTTTTTGATGGATGCATTTGGTATCAGTGAAGAAGAACTGGTGCCGGGTGATAAGCATCTTAATTTGCAGGATTTGACCTCTCTGCCTAATCCGAATCTGGAAAAATTATTGCCGGTTAAGCCCACTCCTATGTATCTGTCGGGTTTGCAGGACAAGCATTTCATGTTCAGACGGATTGCGCAAGGTGATTTTATGCTATATTATCCTTACCACAGTTTCGACCATTTTATACATTTCCTTTATGAAGCGGTTGATGATCGGTTTTGCTCGGAAATTTTGCTGACACAATACCGGGTGGCTGAAAACTCGGAAGTGGTCAATGCTTTGATTATGGCTGCACGAAAAGGGAAGAGGGTGACAGTTTTTGTAGAGCTGAAGGCCCGTTTTGATGAGGAAAACAATTTGGCAACAGCCGAGCGGATGCGTAAGGCAGGGATTGAGATTATTTACAGTATTCCGGGACTGAAGGTCCACGCGAAAACGGCATTGGTTGTGCGTCAGACCGAATCGGGGGCTAAGCGTGGCTTTGCTTGTGTAAGTACGGGTAACTTTAATGAAAAGACCTCTAAGATATATGCTGATATTGCTTACTATACGCATAATCAGACGGTGGTAGATGAGCTATATACGCTTTTCCGGCTTTTGCGTGGAGAAATAGCAGAGGGAGTGTTCCGGAAATTACTGGTTGCCCGATTCAATTTGCTTCCTCAACTTCAGAAACTGATTCGTAATGAAATCGCTTTGGCTAAAAAGAAAAAAGGCGGACGAATCATTCTGAAGATGAATGCTCTGCAGGATATGTCGATGATTGAAGAACTCTATCGTGCCAGTGAGGCTGGGGTACAGATTGATTTGATTGTGCGGGGTATATGTTGTCTGATACCCGGACAGCCTTTCAGCAAGAACATCCGGGTAACCCGTATCGTGGATAGTTTTCTGGAGCATGCAAGGGTATGGTATTTTGAAAACGGAGGAAGCCCGAAAATGTTTATCGGTTCACCCGATTGGATGCGGCGGAATCTTTATCGGCGGATAGAGTTGGTTATACCGGTGTCAAACAAAAAATTGCAGCACGAACTGATACATATGCTTGAGCTGCAACTTTCTGATAATGTGAAAGGATATTGGGTCGACAGCCGGTTAACCAACGTACCTAAAAAGAAAGAAGGAGAGCCGGAAGTGCGTGCCCAATATGATTTTTATGCATATTTAAAAGACCATTTATGATTTGTTTTCGGAGATAATAAGCAATTTGTCTCCTTCATGCAGTTCCATTTGTCCGTTGGGAATGATAAATTCGCTTCCTCTTTTTACCAGCATGACCAGATTGCCTTTAGGGATGCTCATGTTTGCCAGTTTGTTTCCTGAGGCAAGCATCTCGGCGGTGAGGGTAATGTCTTCAAGTCGTGTATCTATTTCATCGGGAAGCTCTACCCCGAATTCATTTCCTTCTTTTTCCTGAGGCAAGTCAAGGTGGAGCCATCGGGCGATGCGGGAAATGGTCATTCCCTGCAACAATAAAGAGAGCAGAGTGATAAAAAATACGATATTGAAGAGTTGCTGGGAACCTTCTATGTTTGCCAGTACGGGATAAGTGGCGAAGATAATCGGCACAGCTCCACGAAGACCTACCCATGATATAAACAGGCGGGCACGGTTGGTGAGGTTTCTGAAAGGCAAAAGACATAGAAAAACACTGACCGGCCGGGCTATCAATATCATGAATATACCGATAAGCAAGGCTACTCCTGCCACATCAAGCATTTCGTGCGGGTTGACCAGCAGACCTAAGGTGAGGAACATGATAATTTGGAATAACCAAGTCAAGCCTCCCATGAAGGTAGTGATTTCTTTGCGGAATACGAGCTTGGAATTTCCTACAACAACCCCGGCTATATAAACAGCTAAATATCCGTTTCCTTTAAGCTGGTCGGTAACGGTAAATGTAATAAATACGATGCTTAATAGAAGAATAGGATAGAGCGAACTATTCGATAATCCAATCCGGTTAATCAGCCATACTGAAAATCGTCCGAGAGCATAGCCGATAACTCCTCCGAAGAAAAACTGTATGGTCAGGTCTTTGGCTATGAGTGCCAAACTGAATTCACTTCCGCTTGCTATGATTTGTATCAATGCTATGGTAAGCATATAAGCCATGGGGTCATTACTTCCACTTTCCAGCTCAAGCATGGGGCGGAGGTTTTGTTTCAGTTCCATACGCTGAGAGCGGAGTAAATTAAATACAGAAGCCGAGTCGGTAGACGACATGGTAGAGGCAAGCAATAAGGATGTAAGTAGTGACAATTCTATGTTTGTCTGGTTCCACTGAGAGGTGAAGAAAATGAAAATTCCCGTCAGTAAGGTGGTGAGAAGTACACCAGCCGTAGAAAGCAGGATGCCCTGCGTCAATACGGGCCGGATGTCTTGCAGTTTGGTATCCATTCCTCCTGAAAAAAGGATAATGCTCAAGGCAAGCATACCGATAAACTGTGCATCCGAAGCACTGTCGAATTGCAGCCCGAGCCCGTCACTTCCGAAAAGCATACCGACAATCAAGAACAGCAACAAGGTGGGGATACCAAAGCGATATCCGGTTTTACTGATTAGAATACTTGAAAAGATAAGTATCGAACCGATAAGTAAGATGTTTTCTGCGTTAAAAAGCATAAGTCTAATTTGTATTATTTTTCCGCAAAGTTAAAAAATAAATCAGGCTTTTGATGTGTTTCCGGTGAAAATCAATCCTTTCTATTTGTTGTCTGTTCTTCTTTATTTGGGATGGAAAAATCTGCGTCTGCAAAGAGGGCGGCAAGCCCTGACACCTGCTTTAACCGTAGCAGCTCATCTTTGTCCATTCCAATGTTTTTCATAATCCATTCGTCGGACATTCCTGCATGAGTCAGTTCTGCCACGATGTGAGTCATGAGTTCAATGCTATGCGTCCCCCTGGCACGGTTGTGACGTATGGTTGAACTCATGCGGTGTGAAAGGTCTTTGTTTATGACAACTACAGGAAGCATCCCTTTTTCTCTTTCGTAGATACGTTTTGATTTTTTTAAAACCGTATATCGGTGAAATCCGTCAACAATGATGTATTTATCATTTTCTTTGTCATAATAACAGACGCAAGGCATCGTAAATCCGTCCTCCCAGATTGACAGTTCCAGGAGTTTCATTTCAGGCGGGGCTACTACATTGGGGTTATAGTCATTGGCTGTTACTTTTTCTACAGGTACTGCTTTTACGTTGTACACCGGGCTTTTTTTTTCTTCTTCTAGTTCCATATATCTTTGTACTGCTTTAAGATGTAGTCTTTCATTTTTGTTTCTTGCTTGTTTAGGGCAAATCCCATGTATTTACAGGCATGGTCATTGCGCAAAATGCATAGACACATACGTTTATAAGTAGGTATTTCTCTGAAGTTCGGAATTTGGATATCGTCCAGATACTCCATGATAACCGGTTTCTTATTTGTTTTATAATTCGTTTGGTTACGCACTTCAATGGGTATTTTCAGTTCAAGCAATTGTTGTATGGTTTCTTCGCTTAAGCATCCTCCTCTTGTTCTCCAAAATTTGATACTGGTGTGCAGCTTTTCCAGATAGTTTCTTTTGATGTTTTCCGGTAGGGTGGAAAGCAAAAACTCCATGTACGATTTCCATGTATATCCTTGAGGAAGCTTGAGTCCATTTCTTCCCATTGCATAAGTAGTTCCATAGAATCCGGTAAAATTTACTCCATTTACCCGGCTAATCATTTTTCCCCACGTGTTAGGGTCAATACATTTATATAAATGCAGGCTTTCTATGGCTTCACCGATAAACGGGCTGGCTACACGCTGTCGTTCAATGTTGACTCCTGCCTGATAATAGAGGTCGTAGAGTTTATTGTACGGCCATTTGAATTTTCCGTTTGCTGTCCATATATCGGTTGTTTTCCAGTCGTAAATCGGATATAAGTTGAATACATCGCATGCTATTTTGAAACTCCACTGATATTGATGATAAAGCTGTTTTTTATTGCCTCCATAAATGGTTTGCCAGCGGCTGAAACTTTCCTGAGTGCGTATGCCTACTAAGCAGGCTGTACGTACTGCTTTCTTTTTATGGTGAAACCACGAAGCAAATTTCAGTTGAAACTCATAGTCCCACATATCTTCTTTGAAGAAGGGAAAGTCGCCTGCGGTTTTTACATTCTTTTTAGGCATAGGACGCACCCACAGTTCTTTCATGGCTTCATCCCAAGGCCGCCAGTAGCTTTGATACATAGAGGTGCATGTCCGTACCCGGAAAGGAACGCAGATGTGGTAAATCTCTAAGATGTCTTGATTCTCTTCGAATATCTGGTTAACATAGTCAAGGGTCATCTGATATTGTATTTCGTAGTCAAGATGAAAAACTCCCACTTTCCTTTTTAAATTATGCTTACGGATATAGTCAATGCATAGCTGTAATAAAACGGAACTGTCTTTTCCTCCTGAAAATGAGACATAAATATTGTCGAATTCTTTAAAAATGAGGTCTATACGTTCTAAGGCTAATTCATATACATTTTTTTGCTGTTCCATTTTTATTATCCTCCTTCTTCTTCTTCTCCATTTTCAGATATTTTTTCCATTCTTTGACTGTCGTAAACCCATGTGTAGTGAAATAAGCTTGGTGTATGGTTTGAACAATGGCTGTCAGGTGTGTTTTGTTTGATTGGCTTACAGCCTGCAGTAAGGCGGAAAAAACAAGGGATTCTTTGTTGGATGGTGCGACATAGTAATTGTTGATAACCCATTGATTCTTGCGTAGTTCTACCGGTATGAATCCGGCAACTTCATCGTCAAGGAGGGCTATAAACCAAATGAATTTTTCATTTGTTTTAAATGGGTAGTTTTGATTGTATTGAATTACCGTTGGATTCATTACAAGTGGTGCAACTTTGTCGTATAGCTTTTTGTCGGTTCCGCTTAACTGGATGACTTCTATCATATATGCAAGGTGTTTTTGATTTATTACAAATGTATAAAATATTTTTCTTTTACTCTTCAATAGTTCGTTAAAAAATAGCCAAGCCTAAGCGGCTCTAGCAGTAAATAAAATG
>URDR01000101.1 GCA_900546645.1 uncultured Bacteroides sp.
ACGGGTATACTGCTGGTTCAGCGGTGACTTTTCATAGCCGCGCACTGCACTGTACTTTCCGTACATGTTGTGGTTGTTGAAGTAAGTGTAAGCCGAACCGTGAGTAGTGTTGGTTCCCTGCTTGGTAATGGCGTTGATACCACCGCCGGTAAATCCGCTCTGACGTACGTCGAACGGAGCCACTACCACCTGGATTTCCTGGATTGCATCCATAGAAATAGGGTTGGCACCTGTCTGACCGCCGTTTGTTCCTGAAGCAGAAAGACCGAATACGTCGTTACTTACCGTACCGTCAATCTGGAAACTGTTGTAACGGTTGTTAGAGCCGGCAAACGTAATACCTCCGTTCTTAGAAGGCATAGCCATTGGCATGTTCTTCACAATGTCGTACACGTTACGGTCGACTGTCGGAGTGCTTTCAATTTTTTGAGTGGAGAAGTTGTGAGCTGCTCCTGCGCTTGTCTTAGCGTCTGCTACAACTACCACTTCATCCAGAAGTTCAGAGCTGGGGTGCATGGATGCGTTCAGTGCAAAAGTATTACCCAGTTCGAGCGAAATTCCTGTATAAGCCGATGTTTTGTAGCCTACATAAGAAATCTCAATTTTGTACGGTCCTCCTGTACGCATACCTTGAATGGTGTAACGTCCGTCGACGTTAGTTACTGCACCGTAAAGGGTTCCCGAGGGTTCATGGATTGCTACCACTGTAGCACCGATGACTGGTTCATTCATTTCGTCTATAACCTTTCCGCTTACAGCAGATGTTGTTACTTGGGCGCTAACACTCAAAGCCAGTGTTGAAGCCAGCGCAGTCAACAAGATTTTAGATTGATTTGCCATAAAAAATTGATTAAAAAAATATATTGCTTTTATCTCTTTCTATTATGAAAAGCGTATAATTTTAGTCAGCCTGTTTTAGTTTGTTGTTCTTGTTTTTATAAATATATACGCAAAATTAATAAAAATTTTGATTACATGTGTACTTGTGAGTGCTTTTAACAATAAATCAGCAGAGATTCATGCTTTTGAAGCGATGGTGAAACTCATTTGAAACAGTTTTTCTCTGTTTTTCCTATATATGTTATGCAATATGTATATTAGATGGTATAGTTAGATAATGTAGTCTGGTTTTATAATTTTGTTTTTAAGAATGCAGGGGAACAGTAAAGCAGACTGGCTGGTAACAACAACGGCTTGACTCGTTGAGAACTTATAAGCCTTAGGTGAAATAAATTGGTTTTCTGCTTTCTGAAAAGTTGGTTTTTGCGGAATAAATCTGTAAACAGAAGCTCTGTTTATATAAACAGAACCTTTGGTTGTAAAAACAAAGCCTTTGTTTGTACAGCCATAAGCTCTGTTTTGAGTTTGCACAAGGGAAAGTTGGTTTTTCAATCCGTTCGGAAAAAGTTTTCTGTCGCTTTCAAGCCCGTTTTATTCAGTAGGGTGGAGTGGAACAGATGACAGCTTTGAGTAGGAAGGTCAGATTTCAGAGGAATTTCTTTCCGGTCAGGAAAGTGAGGGGGTAAATCTGACAAAAAGAAACACCGCATCATGAAAGCCTATATAGCTTTATGATGCGGTGCTTTAGTGTAATTGGTATGAATCGTTTGAATTACTTCAAGCGGGCTAATGTTTCTTTGATGCGGCGCATTGCTTCAACAATGTTTTCGTCAGAAGTGGCATAACTCATGCGGATGCATTCAGGAGCTCCGAATGAAGTTCCGCCTACGCAAGCCACATGACCCACTTCAAGCAGGTACATCGCCAGGTCGTCGGCATTGGCAATTACTCTGTCACCATCTTTCTTGCCGAAGAAAGAGTCGCATTTCGGGAACAGGTAAAACGCTCCTTGCGGGAAGTTTACTTCGAATCCCGGAATTTCTTTTGCCAGTTTCACAATGAGGTCGCGGCGGCGTTCGAAAGCCTTGCGCATTTCTTCTACCGGTTCTTGGGTTCCGGTATAAGCAGCTTCGGCAGCTTTTTGTGAAACAGAGCAGGGACCTGAGGTATATTGTCCTTGAAGTTTATTGATTCCTTTGACTACCCATTCCGGACCGGCAACGAAACCGATACGCCATCCGGTCATGGCATACGCTTTTGATACACCGTTTACGATGACAACGCGGTCTCTTATTTCTGCGAACTGAGCGATGCTCTGGTGCTTTCCGATATAGTTGATGTGTTCGTAGATTTCATCAGCCACCACAAATACGCGTTCATGTTTTGCTAAAACCGCAGCCAGACCAGCCAATTCTTCTTGTGAATAGACCGAACCGGTAGGATTCGACGGAGAGCAGAGAATCAAGACACGAGTCTTAGGGGTGATGGCAGCCTCAAGCTGTGCAGGGGTAATCTTGAAATCTTGCTCAATGCCCGCGCGTACGATAACAGGAGTTCCTTCTGCCAATTTAACCATTTCCGGGTAGCTAACCCAGTAGGGAGCAGGAACAATAACTTCATCGCCTTTGTTTACCAAAGCCATGATGGTATTACAAACCGACTGTTTGGCACCGTTTGCGCAACTGATTTGAGCGGCTGTATATTCCAGACCGTTTTCGTTCTTCAGCTTGGCAACGATGGCATTGCGTAATGCCGGATAGCCGGCAACGGGTGAATAACGTGAGAAGTTGTCTTCGATGGCTTGCTTGGCAGCTTCTTTAATATGGTCGGGAGTGTTGAAATCGGGTTCACCGACACTTAGGTTAATTACATCTACTCCCTGTGCTTTAAGTTCGCTACTCTTTTGTGACATGGCCAGTGTCGCCGAAGGTGACAGGCTGTTTAGACGGTCTGAAAGTTGATTCATGTTTGTTACTGATTTTAGTAGGTTCTAAATTTTTCTGCAAAAGAAGCTATTTTCTTGCATATATGAAAATGTTTAAAGAAAATTGTCACTTAAAGAAGGGAAAAAGCTGTATAAAAGAAACGGATTTTACTGATTTGGCAAACTTCTTTATGAAAAGGAAGTGTTTGCCGTCAGTAAAATCCGTTTACTCCTGTTTTATTTATGGTTGCTTATTTTCTGTCTCCGAAAAGGCGTAACAGATAAATGAACAGGTTGATGAAATCAAGATAAAGTGTCAATGCTCCCATCAAAGCGATTTTCTGTGTCGTTTCGTTGATTTCGATATCATTGCCGGTGAGCATTTGTTTGATTTTCTGTGAATCGTATGCAGTCAGTCCCACAAAGACCAATACACCGATGCCTGAAATAACCATATCCATCATGCTGTTGTGCAGGAACATGTTGACTATCATGGCAATAATCAGTCCGATAACGGCCATACCACAAAGGCTTCCTATGCGGGTTAGGTCTTTTTTGGTTATATAACCGAAGAGTGCCATAGCTCCAAAGGTTCCTGCTGTAATAAAGAAGGTGGTGGCTATCGAGCTCATGGTATATACCATGAATAGGATAGAGAGTGTCAGTCCGTTTACGATGGAGTAGGCGATGAACAGCAAAGTTGCTGTAGTGAAACTGATTCGCTGAATCCGTGCCGACAGGTACATTACCAGTCCGATTTCAGCAATGAGCAATCCCCAAAACATCATTGAGTTTTGAGCTATCATTTCAAGGAAGGTGTATGATTTGGCGATGTACATGGCAGTAAAACCTGTGATGGCCAGTGCCAGTGTCATCCATAAGTAAACGCTGCGGAAGAGTGCGCTTTGTGCGGCTTTTGCAGCGTAATTTCTTACAAGTTCATTTGTTTCCATATGATTGGGGTTTAAGTTTTTAAGTTTAGTTGTTTCCCGGAGTTTACTTATTAAAATGTAACGTATGCCCCATACGGTCTTTTTTGGTATGAAGATAACGTTCGTTATAGGTATTAGGTGTAACCTCGATAGGAACATTTTCAACAATTTCCAAGCCGTAAGCCTCCAGTCCGACACGTTTTACCGGATTGTTGGTCAGCAAGCGCATTTTATGGATACCTATTTCACGTAAGATTTGAGCTCCCACTCCATAATCGCGTTCGTCGGCTTGATGTCCCAGGCAGATATTGGCATCTACTGTATCCATGCCTTCTTCCTGTAACTTGTAGGCTTTCATTTTTTCCATTAGTCCGATACCGCGTCCTTCTTGGTTCAAGTAGATAATAGCACCTTTGCCTTCTTTTTCTATTTGTTCCATAGCACGGTGTAACTGTTCTCCACAGTCGCAACGCATCGAGCCGAAAATATCACCTGTAGCACATGACGAATGAACACGTACCAATACCGGTTCGTTTTCTTCAAATGTTCCTTTAATCAAGGCGATGTGTTCAAGTCCGTTGCTCTTTTGGCGGAATGGGATGAGGCGGAAGTGACCGTGTGCGGTAGGCATATCAACTTCTACCCCTTTTTCTACCAATGATTCCTGCTTCAGTCGGTAAGCAATCAGGTCGGCTATTGAAATCAGTTTAAAGCCAAACTCGTCTGCCATTTTTTTCAGTTCCGGCAAACGTGCCATGGTTCCGTCTTCATTCATAACCTCCATCAAGGCTGCGGCAGGATAGAGTCCGGCAAGTCGTGCCATATCTACACAAGCTTCAGTATGTCCGGCGCGGCGGAGCACTCCTTTTTCTTGAGCATACAGCGGATTGATATGTCCCGGACGTCCGAAGGTTTCGGGGCGAGAAGCCGGATCGGCAAGTGCGCGGATGGTTGCAGCACGGTCGGCAGCCGAAACACCAGTGGTACAACCTTCCAGTTTGTCGATAGTTACGGTAAAAGGAGTACCTAATACAGAAGTGTTGTTATTTACCTGATGCGGAAGGTCAAGTTCCTGGCAGCGAGACATTGTGATAGGAACACAAAGCACACCTCTGGCATGTTTCAGCATGAAGTTTACTTTTTCAGGGGTAATCAATTCGGCTGCTACCACTAAATCGCCTTCGTTTTCACGATCTTCATCGTCTACTATGATGACAAATTCTCCTTTGCGAAAATCTTCAATAGCTTCTTCAATTGTATTCAGTTTGATTTTTTCCATAATTATTCAGTTTTCTCTGTATGTGTTATAAATTATTGTTTCTGATACGCTCTTGTAATTCGCAGCTGTTTTTTATTATCAGTTTTAAATCTTTGTCTAACCGGACTCTGTAACGCCAGATATTCAGCCATACTAATAAGCCTGCGGGGAATATGATTCCGAATAACAGGTTGAGCCATCGTTTGTCGAACAGGCTTTTATGAGCTTTAACCGACAGGAATGGGAAATTGTTCAGCAATGTCAGTAAAACAGGGTCTTTCGTATTCGATAAATCTTCAATTAATGCTTCCATTTCTTGACTGATATCCAGAATGGCATCATCATGCTCATTGTTTGTGAAAATCTGGTAGTAATTTGGGGGTCCCAGTAATTTGTGTTTCTGGGCATAACTCTCACATTTCAAGCATAAGTCATTTAGTATTTCAATGCCTTTAAGATAGTTGGGTGTCTGAATGATAACTTCCTTCTTGAACAGATGGCGAGATATCCGGATGCCAAAAAGTTTGCGGAAGAAGGCTGCATAGACATCTATATTGAATACCACAGAGTCTTTGTTTGATTTATATGTAAGGAATCCTCCCAGAGGAGCGAGAACCAGAGTGCTCATCCAAGTTCCCAAAACAACATTCATTTCCCCGCTTCGTCCTACGCGGGTAGCCCCAGAGTCGATGATATAATAAAGTACGAAAATGAGTACTGACATAACCACGGGCATACCCAGTCCACCTTTGCGGATGATAGCTCCCAAGGGTGCACCGATGAAAAAGAAAATAATGCAGGCCAGTGATAAAGTAATTTTCTTATGCCAGTCTGATTTATGGCGCAAAATATTATTGTCCGCGTCACGTGTCATAAAACTCTTCATGCTCCAGTCGGCTGACAATGAAGATATTCTCCGCTCAGTGGTGTTTAAAGCCTTCAGTTTGTCGGTTGAGGGTAAAGAGTTGAAAACGCTGTCCGTATTAATGCAGGTTAACCCTTCTTTTCTTATCAGTGTGGAATCCGACTTTGTTAAAACCGGTTTTCTGTAGGCCGTCCGCATCATTTCTTCGTGCATGGAGCGGCCTACACTGTCGGCATACATACCGAGAGAGTCAATAGCCGATGCTATTTCAACCATGTTCTTAATATCCGAACGCTGGTTCAGGAAATTTCCGTCTACCGTTTCAAAGTTAGAGTTAAACTCGATTAATGTGTGTTTTTCTCTAAACGTTTCACGCCGGTAAGGGACGTTTTTTGATAGGGCAGACTGTGATTTCAGATTTTCAAACTGTTCTCCGTTATATAAATGGAGGTAAAGGTGTTTCTTGTCGGCAGTCAGTTCCAGTTTGCCTTCGGCAGCCCAAATGATATGAGCGTTTTCAAAACCGTCGGAGAAGTTGTAAATCAAAACATCTTTCAGCATACCGGTATCGCGGTCTTTCTTTTTTACATAGATGTTATAACCTTCAATGTCACTGTAAAACACTCCTTCGGGAATGTCCACTTCAGGCGACGCCTGCTTGATGGAAACCAGTAGGGTCCACAAGTCTTTTTGGGCTTTCGGACCTATGATATTCTGAAAATAGAATGAAATGACACCTAAGAGCGTACAGAAAAGTACTACCGGACGCATGATGCGCAGCAAGGGAATCCCTGCTGCCTTCATTGAAAGTAATTCGTAACGCTCTCCGAAGTTCCCGAAAGTCATCAGTGCTGCTAAAAGGATGGCAAGTGGCAAAGACAAGGGTATTAAGGTGAGAGCAGATAGAAAAAAGAACTGTGCAAGCACATTTAGTTCCAATCCTTTTCCGACCAGTTCATCTACGTATCTCCATAGAAACTGCATCATGAAGATAAATAGGCAGATAAAGAAAGTTCCAGAGAAGAGCAGTAAGAAACTCTTCAAAATGAATATATCGAGTTTTTTTATGCGTAGCATTCCTTAATAAATTACTAAAGTGCAAAAGTAGCATAAAAAACGGATTGGAACTGCATGTTTTTATATTTTTAATTATATCCCGAACGCACGCCGCATCATTTCAATCTGCGAATCCCATAAGTTACGCATATCGTTTTCTTCACCCGGTTCAGCAAAATCGGTGATTTCAAGCAGATGGTCGGTTGTCAATTCGTTGTACTGTATTTTGAGCTCAAAGTATGCTTTGGGGCTTTCTTCGTCTAACCACCGGAAGCGTATGAATGATTCGCTGCGTGAATTAATCATCTCTGCATTGCGGGTTTCTGTTTTTCCCCATCGGAATGTAAACATCTTCCCGTTTTTGGTTACATCGTCTGCAAACCAGCGTTGAAGACCTGCCGGTGTGCTGATGGCGGTCCATATCACATTTCCTGAAGCCGAATTTAACGGATATTCAATTCGTATTTTGTTTTTCATAATCTATAGTTTGGTTTAAGTATAACGGTGGCAAATTAAAGTAATTTTTTTGAATACTGCATATAATTTCTTTTCTTTTTTATGCTCTTGTAGGAGAGAAAATGGGGAGATGTTTTGCCTTGAAGAAAAAAAGTTTTCAAAAAAATACGCCAATGTATTGCGTGATTCAAAAAAAACGCATACCTTTGCACCCGCAAACAAGAAATGATGGCGGGATAGCTCAGCTGGTTAGAGCGCATGATTCATAATCATGA
>URDR01000102.1 GCA_900546645.1 uncultured Bacteroides sp.
GTTTCTAACGCGCTGTTCTATTTGATGTTGCTATGCTAATGAGTTCCCATGTGGCCCGCCCCATTCGGACGAATACGATAAACGACCTGTATAGTGGATTCCTGTTCTTTCAAATCATAAGAGGTAATGACAGTTGCCATCTTCTTATCAGCACTTTCTTGAAGATCAATCGACTTCAGCACAGCATTTTTTCCGGCATTCTTCCATGTGCGGCAACGGACATCAGTTCCATTGGCAACATCGTTGTCGGTCAAACTGCGCCAGAAGTTAGCCTGCAAGCCTTCTTTCACTAAGTTCTTGCCATTATAATTCAATGCGGTCATTTCTCCGTTCTTGGCATCAAAGCTTACATAGAAACCGTCATTCCCCTTTACGGTAACTGTTTCAGCAGAGCGTTGACTCTGCAGAGTTCCTGATATAGCTTCCATCTTAGGAGCGATTTTCTCAACTGGCAGCTGCCATTGTTCCATGGCTGCAATATGACCGACTGGAACCATTGGAGTCTCTTTCCGAGTCAATGCTTCCAGTTTCAAGAAATACTCTTGTTGACTGGCAGGAATCGCTTTCAATGGTAAAACAACTTCACCCGACTGGCGTGCAGGTATGTTGGGGAAATCCATCATTCCTTCCTGTATTACTTTTCCATCTGATTCAACAGTCCACTTCAACTGATACCCTGACAAGTCAGTAAAATCATGCCAATTAGTGACTTGCACCCGATTAGCAGTAAAGGCCACCGGCTTAAAGTGAACATACTGATATACCTTTTTAACTTCCCAAATATGTGGATGCAGCGTACGGTCGGCTGCCACCAAACCATTCGAGCAGAAGTTTGAGTCATTATGAACGCCTACATAACCCATGTCGCCTCCATAAGCCCAGATGTCATGTCCTTTTTCATCTTTAATGGCAAAGGTCTGGTCAACCCAGTCCCAAATAAATCCACCCTGCAACTGGTCATATTTATAAATCAAATCCCAATAGTC
Source organism: uncultured Bacteroides sp. (assembly GCA_900546645.1). Classification (GTDB taxonomy): domain Bacteria; phylum Bacteroidota; class Bacteroidia; order Bacteroidales; family Bacteroidaceae; genus Phocaeicola. The sequence continues at coordinate 987 of URDR01000102.1, forward strand.
TTGCAGATTGCCCACACTGTTTCCCATGGCATGGGCATATTCACAAAGAATCATCGGACGGGCATCACGCTGGTTGATATGACGGCGCAATGACCAGATACGTGCATACATCGGACAATAGATATCGGATACACTCTGATAGCCGCCTCCTTCATACTGCACCGGACGAGTAGTATCAAACTTCTTTGTCCAATGATAAATGGTTTCAAAATGCTTGCCGTAGCCCGACTCATTTCCCAATGACCAGGTAACAATCGAAGTATAGTTACGGTCACGTTTCACCATGCGGCTCATTCGCTCCATGAAAGGAGTTTCCCAGTCTTCATAATTAGCCAATGTTTCGTCTTTATGAAACATCATTCCATGACTCTCGATGTTAGCCTCATCAACCAGATACAATCCGTATTTATCACACAAGCTATACCATTGGTAATGATTCGGGTAATGGCAATTACGCACCGAGTTGATATTAAAGTGCTTCATCAGGCGAATGTCTTCCAACATACTTGCCACATCAATACTTCTTCCTTTATGCGGGTCATGCTCATGGCGATTTACTCCTTTAAATAATACAGGCACACCATTAATCAGCTGCTGACCGTTAATCATTTCTACCGTACGGAAGCCAAAAGGATGCGCAAACGACTCCATCGGCTTTCCCTGTGCATCAAACATATTTACAACCAAAGTATAAAGATTCGGTGTTTCGGCTGTCCAAGGAAGAGCGTCTTTTACAAACTTTTCAACCGTGAAAATCGTATCAGCCGATCCGTTGATTTGTTTGTCTTTCGAAAAAAACACCTGATTGGCAGCATCCAGCAACTTAACTTCTATACGCTGTCCCTGCTGTGGTTCATTTAATACTACATCCAAGTCAAAGTCACCGTCTTTATAAGCATTGACCATTTCAGCCGTAAGTTTGAAGTCTTTCACACGACTTTGCGGACGGGCATACAGATACACATCACGTTCGATACCACTGTACTTCCAGTAATCCTGACCTTCAAGATAAGAGCCATCGCTGTAACGGAATACTTTCAAGGCAAGTTTGTTTTTTCCTTTTTTCAAATAGTTAGTCACATTGAAGTGAGCGGGCAAACGGCTGTCTTCACTATAGCCCACCAGTTCGCCGTTCACCCAACAGTAAAAGGCCGATTCTACCCCCTCAAAGTCAAGAAAAATATCCATTCCGTCCCATCCTTGAGGCACCGTAAATTCACGTACATAGGCACCTACCGGATTATAATCGGTAGGGACATATGGGGGATTCGGCGGAAACGGATAGCGTGTATCGGTATAGATAGGAGCATCAAATCCTTGTACCTCCCAACTTCCCGGTACTTCGATATTACTCCACTTACGAGTGCTGTACCCTTGTTTATAGAAGTTTTCAGGACAAGCATCGTTGTTTTTCGAGAACAAGAACTTCCATGTTCCATTCAGCGAAACACGGCGTTCGGTTGCTGTATTTACTTCAAATCGCTTCACATCAGGCAAAGCCTGCTGATCGAGAGCAGCTTTCTCGTTAATAAACGGGAGAAAGTGCGCCTCTAAAGATTCACGGTTAATTTCATTGACACGGGCATCTTGCCAAGGCACATTATCGCCCCAGGCAGATGCACAGGTCAAAGAGAGAATAAATGATGATATGTAAAAGTGTTTTTTCATGTGTGATATTGTTCTTTAAATACTACAGAAGAATGTTACTAAAAACGGGACACTAAAATCAACTACGAAGCCATGGAAGATAGAAACTACTACAAATTGCTGTCCGGCATAACGGGTTATGATGGGAAGCGTGGTATCCATCGTAGTTGCTCCTCCGGCAGAAATCGGAGCAAGATTGCCGAACCAACGAACCAGTAACGGCGCACCTAACAAAGTCAAGATTTCACGTGTAATATTCGAAAGCAATGCAATCGTACCCAACTCTGGACCTTTATATTCTGTAATGAATATACTCGACAGTGAATAATATCCAAAACCAGAGCCCACAGCCATACATTCAGCTGCACTCCGATGAGGAAGCAGCAAACTGACTAAAGCTGCTGCCGACAGCGTCCCTAGAATAGTCATAATCGGCAGAAAAATCAAACGGGGATTCAGTGTACGAAAATTCTTGAGAGTCTGAGGATCATTACCAATACTTATCCCTACGCTGAACATTAAAGCACATAAGGCATAAAAACTGATATTGGTAGAAGCCAAATCAAAAGGGATAACCTGGAATAAGCCACACAAACATCCCAACGCAAAGAAACCGACAATAATCAAACTACCTTTCATGCGTTCTTCCCCTTTCTTTTATATAACAGAAACCATAATGCCCAGGCAGCTACACAACTGCCAAAGACGGCAGCTACGGTAATGGTAAAGGCTTCAAGCCCTAACGTGGCAAGCCCTTCAATGATTTGACGGTTGCCTCCTACCTCTATACCCAGAAGAAAAAGCAAGGTCCAAATCAATACGGTTATAAACTTGTGTATCCACGTAAATTGTTGCTTGCGCAAAAGGAAACCGATACACATGCCTCCTAACATTAGTCCAATAACTGTAAACATATTCTTTTTGTCTTTATAGGCAAAAATAACTATTTAAAATTTCAAATAAAAGTCCAGCGTTTCCAACGCTATATAGATGGTAAACGCTGGATTTTCATTTATGTCATTATATCATATCACAGTGCAAACCTTATTCACTCACTAACGGGTTTGCATCAAGCTCCCATTTCGGGATAGGATAAAATGCTTTAGCTTCATCATAACCTGTACGGCCGATTGCCTGTAAGCGTTCAGCTGTTACACCCCAACGACGCATATCGTACCAGCGATAGCTTTCCAACGGGAATTCAATGATTCGCTCGTGTTCAATCTGCTTCTTGACCGCATTGTAGTCACTGTTTGCATCAATACCCGGCATTCCTCCGTGTTCACGGCGCACCTCGTTGATATAAGGAACAGCCTGATCGGGGTGTCCTTGTTCGTTCAGTACTTCTGCAATCATTAACAGAACATTGGCATAGCGCATCAAAGGGATATTAAAGGCACATGACTCTCCCATTTCACCCAATGTTCTAGGAGTAAATTTACGGAAAGAAGGCTTATCATATTCAGTTCCCGAAATGATGTTGTCATCTTTATCGTGTTTACTGAAGAAGTAGTTATAATCTTTTCCCATAACCTTTCCTGTCCCGTCATTGAAGTAAGGGCATTGGAAATAAATGGTAGCATACAAACGATTATCATACAATCCATCGGCTTTCACACCTTCACGCTTATACTCTTCCATCAAGAAATCATTTGGTAAAATTTCATCCCAACCTCCCAACTCGGATGAAGCAATCCAGTTGTGCATCCATGAAATGTGAGATGAACCATTCGCCTCATTCTTTGTAAATTGTACCTCGAATATTGACTCTTTACAATTCTTGTTGGTACCGTTAAACATATCGATAAATTTATCTCCTGAGACCAAAGTATAACCAGCTGTAGAGCTTTGAACTGCTTTTAAAGCAGTTAGAGCGGCAGTAAGATGGGCATCCTTTTGGGCAGTTTCTTCATAAGCGCGAGTCAGGAAAGCAAATCCAAGATAGGCATTGGCTGCACCGCTGGTAGCACGTCCGGTTTCTGTATTATCACGCACGTCGGGCAGATTTTTTCCGTATGCCAACTCATCTATCACAAACTTCCATGCATCCGCACGCTCTGAAAGTCCCTTATTCAGCTGATTGTTTTCTGTAATGTATTCATCACGGATAATGATTTTCTCCCAGTTCAATAGAGCCATCAAGTGATAATAGCCGCGTAAGAAGTGAGCTTCATTCAGTATTTGGCTACGTGAAGTCTCATCCAACTTCTCCGCAGGTATTTCAGGAACTTTAGCCAACACCTGATTGGTAAAGTTGATTCCTCTATACAAGTCTTGATAATAGTAAGAAAACTGGGTGTTACCATTGGTATAGGTAAAATTATACAATCCCACCCACTGGTCATAGTTTCCTGCATCGGTTCCCAACATACAAATATCTGAACGATATTCCTCTACCGGCCAGCGCACCTCACTGGTTGCATAAGCATCTCCATGATACAACTGAGAGTAAGCAGCCGACAAGCCTGCTTCTGCATCATTTTTATCTCTCCAGAAATTATCGGACGTTAACTCATCCGGTGACTCCACGGTTAAAAAGTCCTCGCACGAAGTGAATAACATAGCGAGGCATATACTTGCTAAATATAAAAACTTTTTCATTTTTCTATGCTTTTGTAATTAGAACGTTAACTGGGCACCCACTGTAAATGAACGGGTAAACGGATAAATGTAACGGTCGATACCGGTATCCAACGGGCTTGAGCGTGAGAACTCAGGATCAATACCTGAATAGTTGGTAATGGTAAACAAGTTTTCACCACTTACGTAGAAACGCAGTTTTTCAATATGTACTTTCTTCATCAATGCAGAAGGAAGCGTATAACCCAACTGTGCCTGACGAAGACGAACGAAGTTACCATTTTCCAAGAAGCGGTCAGACTCACGTGCATTGTTGTTCGGGTCATTCAATACCGCACGAGGAACATCTGTATTTGTATGGTCAGGTCTCCATGCATCCAAAGCACTGGTCATCATGTTAGCCGGTGTCTTCATGCTTTCATAGTAATAACGGTTACCGTTAAACAACTTGTGTCCCCATGCACTACCGAATGACAAAGTCAAGTCAAAACCTTTATAAGCACCGGTCAAATTCAAGTTAGCTTCTACTTTTGGAATACCTGTACCTGCATATTCACGGTCACTTTCATCCAATACGCCATCGCCATTCACATCCTTGAAACGGATATCACCAGCTTTAGCTTCCGGCTGTAAACGTTCACCGTCTTTATTTACATAAGCTGCTGCTTCGGCATCGGTCTGGAAAATGCCATCTGTACGATATAAATAGAATGCACTGATAGGTTTACCTTCTGTTGCATAAGCCGGTGTATAGTCAGTTCCATAAATCAAACCAGAGCAATACAGAGCCTGTCCTTTATCTGCCAAAGAAACCACCTCGTTATGTGTAGTACTAAGATTGAAACCTACACTATATTCAAAGTCTTTCACTTTATCAGCCCAGTTCAATTCCAGTTCGAAACCACGGTTACGGATTTTACCCACATTTAAAACGGGGGTCTGGAAGCCTGATGAAGGAGAAAGTTTCTTGGTAATCAACAAATCTTCAGTCTGATTAATATAATAGTTGATGCTACCAGTCAAACGGCTGTTAAACATACCAAAGTCGAAACCGATATTTTTGGTATCAGTAGTTTCCCACTGCAAATCATTACGTTCGATATTCCATGCAACAGATCCCGGCCATGGATTCTGTCCATCTCCCTGTACATAACCACCATAATAAGTGTTTGAAGTATATATCAAAGACTGGAAGTCATAATAGCCCAATGCATTTTCATTACCTAAACGTCCCCAGCTCACACGGAATTTCAAATTATCAATGAATGTACCTTTCGGGAAGAATGATTCCTGACTGATTCTCCATCCCAAAGCAACCGATGGGAACATACCCCAACGGTTGTTTTTACCAAACTTAGAAGATCCGTCACGACGGAGAGTTGCCTGAACCAAATAACGGTCATCATAGTTATAATTGATACGGCCAAAGAAAGAAGCACGATTATACTTCCAATTAGTACCATTACCAGAGTAAGTTCCTCCCTTTCCGGCATCAATGGTAGAAAAGTTCGGATTAAGGAAACCGGCCGGTTCATTCTTTTGTGTCAAGTTTCCGTCTTTATCTACACCATACTTAGTAATGCGAATCAGCAGTTGAAAACATCTTCTGATTCTTGATTTAAAAGTTTGTAA
>URDR01000103.1 GCA_900546645.1 uncultured Bacteroides sp.
GTATTGGCTATATCAAAAATGCGCAGCTTACTTGGCAACATGGAGCATGGACGCTGAATGCTGGATTGATAAGTACAACTCAGTTTAAGGTACAAGAAGATTTCTGGGGTAAGCGTTATGTGATGAAATCGTTTCAAGATGAATATAAGTTTGGAAGCAGTGCTGATTTAGCCATCTCGGCAGCTTACCGTTTTAATAAATATCTTTCAGCCGATGTGATTCTGGCAAATGGAGAAGGATATAAGAAAGTACAAGTAAAAGACGGATTGCAGTACGGCGCCGGATTGACACTTACTCCGGTAGATGGCTTGACGGTACGTGCGTATGGTTCGTATAACGAAGCTTCGGAAGACGGACAAAAGGGAACAACAAACTTGGCAGCTTTTGCAGGTTTTAAAAAATCGTGTTTCTCAGTAGCTGCGGAGTATAACTATATGACGAATGCTTCATTTACTGATACACATGACCGCAGTGGCGTTTCAGTTTATACAACGATACAGATTGCCAAAAACATAGGTTTGTTTGGCCGCTGGGATTATCTTTCTTCTAAAGATAAATGGGATGAAGCAAACGATGGTAATGCTGGCATTGTAGGTGCTGACTTTAAGTTGGGAAAATATGTTAAACTGTCGCCGAACTTCCGTGTATGGTCACCCAGACAAGACGCCAAGGCAAATCAGTATTATGCTTATCTGAATGCCTCATTCTCTCTATAAAAATTGCAATCAAAAAACACTGATATAAATTTAAAGTAATGAAAAAGTTTTATTTACCTTTAGTTGCAGGTGCGATGGCGATAGCTTTTGCTGCTTGCGGTGGACAAAAATCTGCAAATGGTCAAGGACGTGAATCTGTTGAACTGACAGGAGCCGGTGCAACATTTCCTCTTCCCTTCTATAATATGTCTTTCGAAAACTACAGCACAAATCATTCAGATAAAGTATCTTATGGAGGCATCGGAAGCGGTGGGGGTGTACGCAACCTAAAAGATGGTATTGTGGACTTTGCCGGAAGTGATGCGTTTTTGAGCGACAAAGAAATGAAGGAAATGCAGCCAGTGGTGCATGTACCGACTTGTATGGGAGCGGTTGTATTGGCTTATAATTTGCCGGATGTAGTTAAGTTGAACCTTTCAGGTGAAGTGATTGCTGATATTTATGCCGGTAAGATAACCGACTGGAACGATGCTCGCTTGCAGAAGTTAAATCCGGATGTGAAACTTCCTGCCAAGAAAATTATTTTAGCTTATCGCTCAGACGGTAGTGGAACAACTTTTGTCTTTACCGATTATTTAAGTAAGGTAAGTGAGAACTGGAAGAATACATTTGGAGCAGGAAAGACGGTTGATTTTCCGGTAGGACAGGCTGCAAAAGGGAATCCGGGCGTAGCTGGTATTATTGCTCAGACTCCTTATTCATTAGGTTATATCGGTTCTGAATATGCCTTTGCACAGAAAATCTCGTATGCCAGTGTTATGAATAAGCGTGGAGAATTGATAACTCCTTCAACTGAAAGTATTTCGGCAGCAGCTGGTGATATTCCCCAAGATACCCGTTGCTCTATCACTGATGCCGATGCCGACGGAGCTTATCCTATCAGTTGTTTTACTTGGCTGTTGATTTATCAGGAACAGAATTATTCAAGCCGTACGAAAGCTCAGGCAGAAGCTACTCTTGACTTGATGATGTATATCTTGAGTGACAGCATCCAGCAAACTACAGCACAGGTGCATTATGCTCCACTTCCTAAGAAAGCTGTTGAACAGAGCCTTCAGAACCTGAAAACGGTGACTTACGACGGACAACCTATATTGAAATAATGAGTGTAGGTTTCTTGAGTTTATAAGTTTGAAAGTTGTCACTGACCGGTAATTACTGAGGAGGAACTTACAAGCTTATAAGCTCTTGAACTTTAAACTTTAAAATGCTGATTTATGCAAGATAAACTATTTCGGGTTCTGCTTATTCTGTCGGCCATTGTTATCCCTATCATAGGAGGCGGTATCGTTTATTCGCTTACCATTGATTCGGCGGGAGCCTTTAAAGAGTTTGGCTTTTGGAATTTTGTATTCTCTGATGACTGGGTTACTACAGCCGGGAAAGAAAGCTATGGAGCATTACCTTTTATTACCGGAACACTGCTTACTACCTTTCTGGCTTTGCTTATGTGTATTCCTTTTTCTTTACCTGTGGCTCTTTTTACCGGGGAGTATTTCCGGGGAAAGAAAATCGCCACGATATTAGGAACTGTCACCGATTTGCTTGCAGGTATTCCTTCTATTATTTACGGTCTGTGGGGATTTTACGTACTGCGTAATGTATTTATGCATCTTAACCTTTCACCACAGGGCTCGGGGATTTTGACAGCTGCCTTTGTTTTGGCCATTATGATTGTTCCATATGCAGCTTCTTTAAGTGCCGAGTTTATTAAAATGGTGCCGTCTGATCTGAAAGAAGGAGCTTATGCTATGGGAGCTACCCGTGCTGAAGTAATTCGTAGAGTGGTGTTTCCGATGGCGGGATCGGGTATCTTTTCTGCTTATATATTGGCTATCGGCCGCGCTTTAGGTGAAACAATGACTGTTACGATGCTGATTGGAAATACCAATCAGATGCCGGAAACCTTGCGCACCACGGGAAACACGATGGCAAGTATCATTGCAAATCAGTTTGGCGAGGCCGACGGCTTGAAGCTGTCTTCACTGATTGCTATCGGACTGTTGCTGTTCTTGATTACCGCTGTTATTAATATGATAGGTAAGATTATGATTCGTCGTGCCCGTCACGTCTGATTCAGTCAATAAAAAGAAGATTATGGTAAACGAAAATAATATGCGTATCCGAGTTCTTAAAAACAGGCTTCTTTATGTTTTGGTATGCTTTTTCTCCGGACTGACAGCTATTCCGCTGCTGGCCATCTTAGGAGAAGTGCTTATAAAGGGATGGCGTCAGCTGGGATGGTCGTTTTTTACAGAAGCCACTCCGAATGCTTATAAAGCCATGATGGCTACTGCGGCAGGTGAAGCCATTCCGGGTGGAATTGCTAATGGTATTGTAGGTACATTCCTGATGTTGTTTATGGCGGCTGTAGTAGCTATACCGGTAGGTATTTTTTGTGGAATCTGCTTGTCGGAATATCGCAAAAACTGGTTTGCAGTAATAGTGAGTTATCTGACCGACCTTCTTCAGGGAACTCCTTCAATCATTATCGGTATCATCACCTATATATGGGTAGTTGTTCCGATGAAAGGTTATTCTGCTTTTGCCGGTAGTGTGGCTCTATTTATAATGATGCTTCCTTTGATTATCCGTTCTACGGAAGAAACCATGAAAGTATTGCCTGAGACGCTGAAAGAAGCCGGACTGGCTTTGGGGGGAAGTTATTGGAGAGTGATGCTTCAGGTGATGCTTCCTTCGGCATTGGGAAGTATTTTCACGGGAATATTGTTGGCTATCTCACGTGTGGTCGGTGAAACGGCTCCGTTGATGTTTACAGCCTTAGGAGGTGCAGCTATCAGTTGGAATGTGTCACGTCCGATGTCAGCCGTTCCGCTGCTGATTTGGGAGTTCTTTAACGACCCGAACCTGCAAAGTCTTATTTGGGGAGCGTCTTTGTTCCTGTTGACTTTTGTGTTGTGCTTGAATTTATTAGCTAAAAGAATTGCAAAGAAATGGAAAATATAGTAAATCCGATACTTCAGATAAAAGATGTTTGTGTAGCTTATTCCGGTGATATGCTGGCTGTGAAGCATGTTTCTGCTGCCATTGAAAAGAATACGATTACAGCAATCATGGGACCTTCCGGATGCGGAAAAAGTACGTTGCTCCGTGCGGTGAATCGTATGCATGAATTATATAAAAACATCCGTGTGACGGGAGAGATCTTGTTGAATGGGGAAAATGTACTGGAGATGCAGCCCATGGAAGAACGCCGGCGTATCGGTATGGTGTTTCAGCGTCCGAATCCGTTCCCTACCATGAATATCTACGATAATGTGCTGGCGGGTTATATCTTGAACGGCATCCGTTTGTCGAAAAGCCAGAAAGATGAAATTGTAGAGCGCAATCTGCGTAATGTGGCTTTGTGGGACGAGGTGAAGGATTCGCTGACTAAGCGGGGTACGTTTCTTTCAGGGGGACAGCAACAGCGTTTATGTATTGCCCGTTCGTTGGCACTCCAGCCGGACATCTTGTTGATGGATGAGCCGACTTCTGCACTCGACCCTATTGCCACCAAGCATATCGAAGATTTGATGGAAAACCTGAAAAAGGAAGTAACCATCTTGATTGTAACCCATAACATGTCGCAGGCCAAACGTATTTCCGACCGCTCCATGTTTATGTTCTTGGGTGAATTGATTGAGTATGATGATACAGCAAAGATGTTTGACAATCCGGTTGATGAGCGTACTCGTGCGTACCTGACCGGTAAAATGGGATAGTTCCGTTCGTTTTGCTAAGAAAGAAAACATCCCTTTTTCCCCTTTCTCTTTTTCTCACTCTCTTGGGTGGGAAGGAGGAAGGGGATTTTTGTATCTCTTTGGTAGTGTTTTGATGGAGAAGTAGCAGCATTAGTTTTGCAAGGAACAGAACCTTGAAGCGAGAGCTAGATATATTGTCTTGAGGAAGTGATAAAGTATTTCTCTCTCTCATGGCATTCATAACAAATAAAAAAATCTCGTTTTTCTTTCTTGTAGATTATTTTTTTATAACTTACCCTCGTTTATTAGTGGAGACGGCTATTGTCCATTTATTGTTTGTTATATGATTAAAGGAAATAGCTCTCGTTGTGATGTTTATATAACATTGTTTTAGTAATGGGGGAATGCCAGTCTAGAAATACGGTGAATTGTAAAGATAATTATGGTTGCCAATGATAGATGTAATATAGCCTAATTTTTTGGATATAAATGCGGATGTGGAGATGTGCAAGGCTAAGACGAGTAAGCTGGAATATTGAACTGTTGATGTCGGGTGTACTGCAAAAGTCTTTTTGACAGAAATCAATACTCCATAAGAAAGGAGAATGTTATGGCTGATGCAAATAGTTGTTTTCTAGTGCATATAAGGAATGGCTTCTTGCACATCTTCTTGTAAGAATTTGATTTTTAAGCCTGGTTAATAATTTTATGTATAGAAATAAATTGTATTATGATGAGAAGGGTCAGTATAGGTTTGCTTTTGTTTTGTATATGTCTATTATTTAATAGCTGTGGTGACAAGACATCTACTCGTGTTGATTTTCATATGACAAAAGTAGATTATTCTGGATGTGTGAAACGGCATTGGAGGGAATTGCCCGATTCATTATTGGGACAAAAAGAGTATATATTGCTTGATACGTTAAATTCTGACTGTGATTTTGGTCAAATGTCAAAAGTCTTGATAAAAAACAATCGTATTTATATTTTAGATTCTCATTTAAAGAAGATTGTGGTATATAATGCTAAAGGAAAAGGTATTGGGCAGGTGGGAAGAAGAGGGCAAGGACCAGATGAATATTTGGATATAGCTGATTTTGATGTTACATCTGATGGTAGTGTTTATTTTATAGATGGTAGGTTGGATAAGTTGTTTTGCTTTAATGACCAATTGGAATTTTGCAAAGCATATTCATTGCCATTTGAAGCTGACATCATTTCTGTATTAGATGAAGGTTTTCTTTTTGGTTTGTCGTCATGGAATAAAGGTTTTGGTGAAAATAATAAGATAATGCGTACAGATATGGAGTTAAATGTATTGAATACTTGTTTGGAATATGATGAGAATACAGACCCTTCATTTTGGATATCATCATACTCTTTTGTTTGTACTCCAGATTTTATTTCTTATAATCAGCCCATTGATAATTGTATTTATTTGTTTGATTATAAGGGAAATATCCAAGAATGTATTGATTTTGATTTCGCATCCGAAAATGTACCAAATGAAGTTAAAAAGAATGTAGAAAAATATTGGGATAGCTTCGGTGATTATTGTATGTTAAAGAATTATACGGTTGTAACTAAACGTGTCATTGCTGGTTCGTTTTTAAAAAACAGAAAAACAGTTCCTTTCATATTTAACCGTATGGAGAATGTGTGTTATAGTGGGGATGCCAGAGAGAATTACGATAATTCAGGAACAGCAGGGTATAGTGGTTCTAAATGGATTACTTATTTTGAGCCAGATGGTGATATTAGGGAAGAAATTCCTGATTCTGTAGCTGCATATCTTGATAATGGAGGATTTGCATTGGTATTGCAGTCTTTGTATTAAGTTTATGGGTAAATGAGCAGCGTCTAAAGAGTTTTATGGTGAGTGCTTATAAGTGTGCCTCCGTAGTTTAGTAGTAAAAATACTTATTTCTGATGGAAAAGGAGAAGGGTATGGAGATGAAAATAGCCGGACTTTATGAAAAAGCCCGGCTATTTTTATAAGTTTCTTGTTTTAAGAAGTATGTACTTTCTTAAATTTGGATTGAAACAGATTATGCTTCAGCAGGAACTACAGAAACGAAGCTCTTGTCTTCGCGTCCTTTTTTGAAACATACAGTTCCGTCTACCAATGCGTAAAGAGTGTGGTCACTACCCATACCTACGTTTTCACCCGGGTTGTGAACTGTTCCTCTTTGACGAACAAGGATGTTACCAGCTTTGCAAGCTGAGCCACCGAATATCTTTACGCCTAATCTTTTACTTGCTGATTCACGGCCGTTCTTAGAACTACCTACACCTTTCTTATGTGCCATTTTCTTCTACGTTTTTAATGATTAAGCAATAACTTGTTTGATTGTCAATTCAGTAAACTGCTG
>URDR01000104.1 GCA_900546645.1 uncultured Bacteroides sp.
ACGAAGGTATGCGAAAGAGACATGCTAGTCAATACGCCAATTTTGGAAGCTTACGATTGTACAAGTCTTGTTGCAATTTAGTCAACGGACGTAGATGAATGTCCGTTTCATTCTCCAGAAAACCAAAAATGATACGTTTCTGAAGGGAAGGAGTTATGGTCATCCCATCGTATTGATTTTCCATCATCTTCATATAGCTCTTATCCCATGCCTTACGTTTCCAGATAATTTCTTCCGCCACTTCCATTCTTGCCGACAATGGCACTTATTGTCACCCCCGCAGCAAAGAAATTCCTTTCAAGCGACCTGCACTCATCACCATAGCCATTGAACTGATATTGTTCACCTTGTTTCAAGATGCGCAGTACGTTCCTGTTCCAGCGGTCATCCTTTCGGATTACAAGGCTCGTCAATGCAAAATTTGCAATCATTGATCACTTTGTTTCTGTAAGGTTCCAATGACTTCCGATTTTACTGCCGAAGCGACCAATGTCTTGTAACAGCCTATGGCATGGATGTCACAACCGGTACGGTCGTACATTCCGGCTTTCAGCAGGGCTTCGGCCTTTTCCTGTACATGTTTTCCGTACATTCCGGCCAACGAGGGCAAATTGAGTTGGAAGGAGACATGCTCTTCCTTCAAGGCCTGATAATCCCTCTTCTGCATATATTCATACCGTTCCGAATGTGCAAGCAACGGGTAATAACCTTTCTTTTGGATGCGTTGCAGGACAGAGAGCAGTTCCATTGGTGGATTGAAATAGGAGGTTTCCACCAACAGGTAACGTTTCCCCTCCTCTAGGGGCAGCAGGTCATCTTTTTCCAGCCGTTCCTCAAAGAGATTGTCCATCATGTATTCCGCAGCCAAGGCAAGTTCCAGTGTGCCGTTATAACTCCGTTTCAATTCTTGGAACTTTTCCTGCAAGGTCACAGTTTCATTAGGGATGTCCTCCATGATGTGCGGCGTGAGCCATACCTTTCTGACTCCATGCTTTTCCATCATATCTAGAATTCGGAGTGATTCATCCAATGTTCCCACTCCGTCATCCACTCCCGGAAGGAGATGGCTGTGACAGTCGGTCATTCCTTTCAGGATACCGCTCCGGGCGAAGGTTATTGTCTTACGAAAGGGCCACATGATAGTTGAGTTAAAATTAAAAGTTCTTACGAGAACGATAACATGCAAAATCAATCACTTGATGACCATCCATTTACCCCCCCCCCATTTTTCCTTTATTTCCATAATAGGAAGAGTAGCCGTTGCGATAGCCATATCTATAGCCATATCTATAGCCATAGCGGCCTCCGGCACTTTCTGTACCGTTCAGTATCACGCTGAGGTTCTTGAAACGTTTCTCCTGGTAAATATTTTCTAGTTCGGGCAGCATGCTACGGTCCAATAAACCGCTGCGGACTACAAAGACGGTGCGGTCAGCCAGTTTCTCGATGATCTGCGCATCGGCCACGATATCGATAGGCGGACAGTCAATAAAGATATAGTCATACTCGCTGCGAAGCACCTCTATCAAAGTGGCCAGCTTGCCGTCCTCCAACAGTTCCGTCGGGTTTGGGGGAACAGTACCGATAGGAATGATATGCAGGTTGTCGTATTTTTCATCCTTCACGATAATCTCCTTCCAGTCACTGACACGGTTGCCCAGATAATCACTTAAACCAGTCTTCGGGGAATCCACGTAGGAGGAGGTGGAGCCGTGACGCAGGTCACCGTCTATCACCAATATTCTCTTTTTCTTGATGGCAAAGCTCATGGCAATGTTCATGGCAAGGAACGACTTGCCGCTGCCAGGATTAAACGAGGTAAGCATGAACACGTTCTGACCGCTGTCCTTGCCTGCCATAAAGTCAATATTGGAACGTAACACGCGGAACGCTTCATTGATAATGTTACGGTTGCCTTCCTTCACCACGATGGCTTTCATGACAGACTGTGTGTGTTTATCGAATCCCAATTTCTTCTTAGCACTGAGATATTGGGGGATCTCACCGATGAACGGAATGCTTAGGTTTTCCAGATCCTTTCGCCCGCGCACCTTGGTATTCATGTTTTCCTTCATGAAAATAATCACCGCCGGAACAAGCAGACCGATGGCGAATGCCACCAAAAGGATATTCATCTTTCGGGGGGCTGTGGGAAGCATGCTGCCTCTCGGAGCGGTAATCACACGTGTATTGTAGGCGGTGAAAGCCTGTGAAAGCTCGTTCTCCTCACGTTTCTGGAGCAGATAAAGATACAGTTCCTCCTTCACCTTCTGCTGGCGTTCCACAGAAAGCAGATATTTCGCCTGGTTCGGGTTGGAAGCCAGTTGGCTGGTGGTCGTGGCTTCCTGTTGGCGGATGTTGCGTATTTGGGTATTGAGCGAAACAATCAGGTTGTCCACCGACTGAATGATGGTACGCTGCATGCTTTGCAGTGAGTTAGCCATGTCTTTTGCCAGAGGGTTCTTCTCGCTACTGTTGGCGATCAGGCGGTTACGTTCGAGCACGATCGTGTTATATTCACCGATCTGGCTCTCGATATTGACATTAGCGATACCGGAGTTGGTGGGTAACAGCTGGCTGAGTTTCTTGTTGTTCAACTCTTTCCGGATATACTGTGCGGTGGAAAGCTGGCTGTTGAGTGCCAGCAACTCCTTCTTGTTCTCGGCGGACTGGGACAGGTAGAGGCTGGATGCCGCCTGCACATCCGGCAGCAGGTGCTCACTCTTGTAACCGGCGATGTTCTCATCTACATTGCCCAGCTCGTTTTCGATCACGCTCAGACGGTCACCGATGAACTGCGAAGTACTGACGGCGATCTGGTTCTTGTCCTGAATCCATTTCTCGTTGTACATTTCAATCAGGGTGTTCAGAATGTCTTCAGCCTTCTGAATGGAGGCATCGTTGATACTCAGATTGATAATGGTGGCATCCTCGTTTCCCAATTCCGCATGCAAAGCGGCTGTATAATAATCGGTGACGGCACACACATTACCTTTTCTATAACGTATGGAAGTGCCCACGAATGAATCGTTCCAATATTTTGTGAAATTGATGACAAGTGTGCCTATTTCAGTACGGATGGAATCGCCCATCTTTCCGGAGAAATCTTCCCCAAACGCTTTCCCGTTTACTTCCATGTCGGATATGACAAACGTTTCTTTGGATGAAATATCTATTGTAAAACCGACAGGAGTTTCATCCAAGTGGCGATAGGTGACTGCTAAAGGCGAACTTTTGTATAATTCCACATCTTTCAGTCCTTTGCGGACAGTATAGGTCTCGTTTAATCCCAACCGCTGTACCACCTCGGTCATCAGCGTGGGCGATTTCAGGGTGAGCAACTCATTGTTGATATTGGTATTCGACTTGAAGATACCCAAGTCAGAAAATTCACTGACCACATTGGTGGATGTTCCTCCCTTGGAATCATCTTTCACCAAAATGGCAGCGGTACGGGTGTAAATGTTCGGGGTGCCCAGCAGGTACAAGGCGGCTGTCGCCAGGGTTACGAACAGGGAGAGGGCAAACCAGTGCCACCGGGGCATGAAAATCCCCCACAGGTCTTGTATGCGTATGAAGTCATCAGCAGGCTTGCTGGCGGTTGTTTTCTTTTCTGTCATATTATAAAAATATAAAGTGATTCCTTTTCTGAAGGTTACTTGAATATTAGCACACCCAACGAAGTGAGGAATGAAGCGACGCTGATCCATAGCGATACGGACTTCACGTTATTCTCGTTGATGGTGCTCTGACCGGCACGCATCTTATTGGGCTGCACATAAATCACATCGTTTTGCTTCAAATAGTAGACCGGAGATTTAAAAATGTCCTTACTACGAAGATCTACCCAGTGGGTGACACGCTCACCGTTTTCCTCGCGGATGACAAAGATAGCATCACGTTTACCGGTAATGGTCAAGTCGCCCGCCATGCTGATGGCTTCAAGCAAAGTGATCTGGTCTTTGGTTATGTTGTACTTGCCGGGGGTTTTTACCTCACCTAACACGGAGAAATAGAGATTCATGAACTCTACGGTCACTACCGGATCTTTCACCAAGTCCTCTTCCATCAGCCGTTTCTTGATAAGGGCGGCAATCTGGCTTTTGGTCATACCGGCAATATGAAGCGTACCAATGACCGGAAAGTCTATGTTTCCCTTGTCATCGAGCGTGTAACCGGATATTTCACCATTATTGTTGCTACTACGTAAATCGGCAGTTCCTGCCCGATACTGGACACGTGTCAGGTTGAACAACGCTGCCAACTGCGGGTCTTTACTGGATACCATGATGGAAATTTGGTCCTTGGGCTGCACGGTGATGTCTCTTGCACCCACAATCGCTTCAGGCTGATTCACAGCAATGTCTTGAAAGTAAAGAATCTCCTTCGAAGTGTGACAGGATGTAAACAACACTATCGCAAAGAGATAAATCAAAAATCGATTCTTCATATTTATATCTGTACAGTTTATATTATTTCTAATTTGTAATTTCAATTAATTTTTATCGTGATTTTTGCGAAGTCCCGTAAAAGCCAGCGGTTTTAGGAAAGAACTTCAATCAGATCGGGGTGCACCTCAGCGGAAACGGCCATGACACCCTCCAATAGGACAACCACCCTACGGTTTCTCTTGCCCTGCACCCGCACAAACATGCCCTTCACGTTATCGAACTTGCCACCGTGGATACATACACGCATTCCTCTTTTCAAGTCTATTTCTTCGGGCCTATAATAAACAGTGTCCTCCTCATAATGAGAAGCTATCTTGATGAAGCTGTCCATCTGGTCATCCGGTACGGTAATATATTCCGCCCCCGTGCTCTTTTCCCACATGGTGAATTGCAAGAAATTGTATCGTTTCTTGAATTCAGTGATCTGCGAATGGCTGGCGTGGACGAAAAGCAGACTCGGTATAACCGGCACCAACTTTTTTGACTTCACTCCATGATAAGTTCTTACGGCATAATGTTTCGGGATAAAATATTCCAAACCATATTCCTTGTCTTTCAGCCTGTCCTCTGCCATTTTCTCATTCTTGTAGGCGCGCATGACGAACCATCGGACCTGCCTTTTTTCCTCCGCTGTAAAAAGACTCGTACTCATATTCCGAAACATTTTATAGGTGTGGATATAAACCTAGTTCATGCCAACCTACATATTGGCATGTATTACAATGGATTACGTTCCCTTTTCCCATAATATCCATTGTTAGTTCCATACTTTTGACAAAGTGTACAGACCTCATTTCCGGGGCTTCCGTCACTACTTCTCTTGGCAAGAGAAATATTAGAGGACCATATTTTATGTAATTAATTGATAGACAAGTAGAAAAGCGAAGTGGCATTGTGGCGTTTATCCAATATATGTTAAGCAAATACACTCTGTATGAATGTTTTGGTTATATTTTATCACCTGTTTTCTATCGTTTCTTCAATATTTTACATAACTTTGCACATTGTAATATTTCTCTTGCCAAGAAAATGAGCCGTATGCTCAACAATTTTTATTATATTACAAAATGCTTTCAAAAACCTTTCAAACGCATCTGGTTTTAAATTGTCAATAAGAACATTTCCAACAGTATTCTGCCACTGTATTCATAGATCTTTTCCGGTACTTTTCTTTTTAAGAGAAATACCGGAAAGGGATAGTTCTGATAATCAGATGCTATATATGGAACCTGACAAGGATTTGTTTGACAATTAAACCGGAATTTGAAACATTTTCTTTCGAAGAAAACTGTTTTTTATCATACAGGTGGATATTTTCCTATATTTTACCTATCTTTGCAATGTCTAATATTTCTCTTAAAAAGAGAAGCAGGATCGGTATAGCCTTTTATTCAGTATTCTGCGTGTCGCATTTGTTCCCGTTATAAAGATTTAAGTATGATGTCATTTGCTTTGTCTACCTGTGAGGTGTCCAGTGAGGCGAGGTAGATTTTGGTCGTGTTCTCCGAATCATGTCCCATCGCCTCGCTGATGGTTGCCAGCGGGACATTTTTGCTTCTGGCAATACTCGCCCAGGCATGGCGCGCTACATACATCGTGAGCGGCATGCCGAGCCCGAGCCGTTTCCCAAGTTCTTTGAGTTTCCCGTTGATGAAATGCGCTGTGCTCCTGTACTGCCGCACGGCATCCTTAGCCGTATCTTTGATGACCGGAAAAAGGTAGGGGCTGTCATTGTGGCCATACCTGTCCAGTATCTCCTGCATGGGTTTCTCCCATTTAATGGACAGACGCCGTCCGGTTTTCTGCCTGCGGTAGGTTAGCACACCGCTCTTCAGATCAGCTTTTTTCAGGTAGGCAATGTCAACGAACGACATGCCACGGGTATAAAAGCTCAGCATGAACATGTCCCTGGCGTATTCCATGCCCGGGGAAATGCGAAGGTCCAGATCGCGTATCATGCGGATCACTTTCAACGGAACAGCACGTTTTACGGTCTTGTCTATCCCGGTGTAGACATGTTTGAAAGGGCTGCGCTGTATCGTCAGTTCCTTGTCCACCGCACGGTTGTAGACGGCACGCAGGTTCCGCATATAATAGGAGGTGCTGTTCGGACATATCCCCTTGTCCTTCAGCCATGCCTCGTATTCCAGCA
>URDR01000105.1 GCA_900546645.1 uncultured Bacteroides sp.
AGCACCATGCCGACATCATCAACTTGGTGAACAGCAATGCAAGACTTATAGAGCAGCGTATGGTTGCAACGACATGAAATCCATAAGGGCGGAGCGATGAAAATTCGTTCCGCCACTTTCTTTCATGAGCCGAGGAGCGGAAAGAAAGTGGCAAAGAACCGTTTTTCCTTATCTGCGATGCTTGCAGAATAACAAAGGACAGCCCAAATCAAAAGGACTGTCCTTTATTCATAAATCGTTTTTTTCTGTTCCTTGGGAGATAGTCCCATCTGGCGATTGACACTTTTGCTTACTAATGCGGCATGATGCCGTCCTGTGGATTCAGTGGCAAGCTGAGATTTTAGCCGTAGTCTTTCTTTTTCATTGGCGTACTCTTAATTTATTGTCAGAGGCGATACGACTTGAGACCTTCATCGAATGCAGCCTTGATTTCGGCTGCATAGGCATTGAAGTGTTCGTTGATGATGTTATCCACATAACTTGCAATGGAAATCTTTCCCTTGCCTACGATACTGACAAATTTAGTCACACGCTCATGAATGTCCTCGCTGATGCCAACATGTCTGCCGTATCTTGCGGTAAAACCTGCATTTGCCATGAACTTACCGACATACTGCTCAGCACGCTCTTTCTCCATTCTGTCGATTGGCTCAAATTCACCCACATCATTATTCTCATATGCTGCATCTTCATCAAAACACTCCTCCTTGTCGGAAATAGTTAACGATGTACGGTCTTGAAATGTCTCTTCAAGACAAGCGTCAATCTGTTTCCCAGCTTCCTCCATTGTCTCTTCATAATTTCTCATGAAAGCCTCATACAACTCCTTGGCATCTGTCGAAGTGAGTTGTCCTTTACCACAGTTTTTTGTTTTGTCTGCCATAATCATTCTTTTAATTGTTATACAAATTCTCTGCTATTGAAATACTTGTTGACTATTGAAAATCCAACCTCAACAGTTTTTGTCAGATACCTGACATATGCAATTCCATCAACGCATCTATTTTGCGTTTAATAATCTTTGAGCGTTCTGCGATTTCAGCTTGTAACTTTTCGCTGTCCATTTCCGAGAATATTTTGCCCACATGTGCAAATCTATCCTTTGTTGCATTGTTTTCTTCTGTTCTTTCCATAATTCTCCTTATTAAATTGTTATACAAAGTCGAGGATATTGAAGTCCTCTATACTGTCTGGCACCTTAAACTCTTTCTTTGGCTTGGAAATCTCTACAATCTTATGAGTTTGCAAGTAGAAGGTGACGTAATCATGGATGTTCTTCTTGCACTCCTCGCTGTTCTCCATGAATTTCTCATAGAATTGGTTGCCATCCATCTCATGGAAAACCTTGCCTGCATGTCTTTTCTCCTTGTCCGTTGCTTTCGGTGCCTTGACGGTATTCACAGCTGCGTCAATGTCCTCAAAACTTGACCCTTTGGCTTGTGGCACATCGGCATCTCCCTCATTATCAGAATATTTCACACCAATATCTTCTATGCGAACATTCGTAAACACATCATCAAGCTGTTCGTCAGAAATCCGTGCCGTACTCTTTGGAGAATCGTCAAATGTCACGTCATTATCCGATACGGACATGGATTCTGTTTGTTTTTGTTCCGTTTCTTCTTTCTTCCGCAGTTGGGACACTTTGAAAAGACTTTTGCCTACAAGTGCCATCGGGTCGATAGGCGGTTTTTTCTCCTTTTCCTTGCCGTTCGCAACTTCAAGGAGCAACTTGTTGTAAAAATAGATAGTCCAAACATTGAATGCAGCCAAGACTATCAAGAATATAGTTTCCATTGTCATGCTTGTTCCTTTTTGTTACACATTCCAATCGTCAATCTCTTTTCTCAGCAAGCCGTTGATTTCTTCCTGGTTCTCTTCAAGATGTCTCTCAAGAATAAGGTCGATGTAACCACCGACTGTCAACTCATGCTTTGCGAGCACACTGACTATTCTTGAAATTCTCCTATGTATCTCACGGCTGATATAAACGCATTGACGAGTCTTTATCTCGTTTCGCTTGAAGAATGCCGAATCGTAACTTTCCGAAGAAGCCTTGGGAGGCTTGCGTGAAATTGGCGACTTATCGGTCTGCGAGCATTGGGACTTCCAGCCAACCTCTTCTTTCTCTTCGGTATCTTTCACTTGGGATTGGGAAGCTCCGTCAAGAATGGATGCCGTTGTCGTGCCAATCTTGCTCTTGCCAATAGAGGCAATGAGCAGATTTTCATCTATTGCGTCAGTGTTGATTTTTCTGCTTACCATAGGCTCATGTCTTTATGATTTCACAAATCTCGTCGGACAACTCCTTGATGCCACTCCCTCGCAACAGGTTTGGGTCTGATGGAAAGATGGTGGAACGGAACACTGCCTTTCTGTTCTCCGACAGCTCTCTTCTGAAACGTTTGCTGTCTGGCAGTCGTGTGTTGAGAACCGAATAGTCGAGAGACTTGAACATACCTTCATATACATCATACAAACTCGTGCGTTCTCGTTTGTCAACCATTGTCCAAAAGAAAGCAAGTTTCTTGGTGACCGACCAACCCTGTGTCAAAAAGTTGTCGTGGAACAACTGCATGAAGCTCATTGCGCTTTCTACAACAAAGCGGTCTGCGCTGACGGGTACAAAGATGTAATCCATCTGAGACAAGGTCTTCATGACACCCTCACTTTTGATAGTCCCAGGCATGTCAAAGAAGATGAAGTCAAGTTTAACCTCTGTTTCATTCAACACTGTCTCTGCGTCGTCAAGCGCATTGACAGCATTGCTTCTCGTTACGCTGAAGGACTTCTTGCCCAGCTTTTTGAAATGCTCACAGGCTTGCGCCTTGAAATAGTCGCTGCTTTTGATGAGTTCCAGTTCCTCGTCTCGCAGGTCTGCAAGGTTGTATTGTGGCTCGTCACAGTCTATGACCGCCACATTGTAACCCTTGACATTGTGAAAGTAGTTGGCTACAAGAGCCGTGATGGTGGACTTTCCTATTCCGCCTTTCTGTGTTGCGAACGCAACAAATCTTGTCTTACTCATATCGTTAACTTTTTAAATTGTTGATTACTCGTTTCTATGATTTCCTGCCAATTCAAAGATATGAACACTTTGATGTCCATGTCTATCGGTCATTGCTCCATTATGGAGACCTTGAACTGTTGCAATGCTTCATCATTTCCATACGACAGTACGACAGTGAATCAGTAAGTCTGTACGTCAGTAGCACATCATTGATGCAAGGCGATACTGCAATAATGACAGATTTATTCATTGCTACAAATGCTTGTTTCATCATATTTTCAAATCATTAGTTCGATGTTTACGGCTGCAAAGTAACAACGCTTTTTCCGAAAAACAATGGTTTTCAAATCCTGTGGCAGCATGTTGCCGATAGTTGCAGTGGTTGTCTGGGGTGCATCTGTTCCAAGGGCGCATTTTTAGCCGTAATTTTGCACCCGAAAGGCAAAGCAATGGATAAGCGCATCCATATCGTTCCGACAAGAACAAGGCTTGATGCTCCGCAAAGGACAGGATTTCCCGAACAGCTTCCATTCGGGATGGGGACAGTTTCTTACGAAGGCTAACTCCAATCCACCCTAAGCGGATTTTTATGTCCTCAAAGACATAGCAAGGTATGTTTTGAGTTACTCAAAACCTTTGGAGTTACTCTCCAAAGACCTTGCCCTGCCGGGTTGGTAGCCTCTCCGAAGTCGGGCTCCCCATGTTCCAATCTGACGATAGTTTGTGCAATTCCATTATTGCCGCATGTACCACTTAATCCATTTTAATATGAACACAGAAAGAAAACGAGGGGGACGAATCCCCAAACTGAACTCGAAGTCGCACCATGTGATGCTTCGGTTCGACGATGACGAGTGGATGAAATTCCTCGTCATGTATGAGCAGACTGATGTGAAGGCAAAGGCTGTCTTTGCCAAGGCACGCATCTTCGGCGAGCCGTTCAAGGTGCTGCGCGAGGACAAGACATTGGTGGAATACTACACCAAGCTTTCTTCTTTTCACTCGCAGTATCGAATGATTGGCAACAACTACAACCAGGTTGTCAAGGAACTCCGTTGTCATTTCTCAGAGAAAAAGGCGATGGCTTTGCTCTATAAGCTGGAGAACTGCACCAGGGAACTGGTCTCTCTTACCCGTGAGATTGTTGAACTAACCCGTAAGTTTGAGGATAGATGGTCGCAAAGATAAGTTTCGGAAGTTCATTGTATGGCGCACTGGCATACAATGGTGAGAAAATTAACAAGGAAGAGGGAAAGCTCTTGGCAACGAACAAGATCTTCGATGATTGTTCGGGAAAGACGAGCATCACCAATGCCTTGCGTGATTTCCAGCGATACCTTTCTCCGCATATCAGAACAGAGAAGCCTGTCGTGCATATCTCCCTGAATCCGCATCCTGATGATGTGCTGACGGATATGGAGATGGAGAACATCGCACGGGAATACTTGGAGCGCATGGGATATGGCAACCAGCCATACATGGTTTACAAGCATGAGGACATTGACCGTCACCACATGCACATCGTGACCATCCGAGTGGATGAAAACGGCAAGTGTTTGGATAGCCGATACAACTACCATAGGAGCAAGGCTATCACCCGTGACTTGGAGGAGAAGTACAATCTCCACAAGGCAGACCGCAAGCAACGCCAGGCAGACAATCCACTCCGCAAGGTGGATATAAGCCAAGGCAATGTGAAAAAGCAGGTTGCCAATACCGTAAAATCTCTCTGCGCTACCTACAGGTTCCAGTCCTTAGGCGAATACCGTGCACTTCTTTCCTTATATAATATATCCTTGGAGGAGGTCAGAGGCGAAGTTGGCGGTCGTGAGTATCATGGTTTCGTCTATTCTGCCACTAACGGACATGGCAATAAGGTAGGAAATCCTTTCAAGGCTTCAAAAATTGACAGGTCTGTCGGTGCGGAGGCGATAGAAAAGCGGTTCGCTTATTCTGCCAAGAAGTTTAGGGAGGACAAAAAACTCTCCGAGATGACCCGTCATAGCGTGGAAGCAGTCTTGAAGCAGACGTACCATAAGGATAAGTTCATAGAACTGCTGAAAGCTAAGGGCATTGATGTTGTTTTCCGCCATACAGCTGACGGCCGTATCTACGGAGCAACATTCATTGACCACCGCACCCAAAGCGTGTTCAATGGTTCAAGGCTTGGAAAGAATCTTTCTGCCAATGCCATTCAGGAGCACTTCTCCTTGCATTACGAGAATGAGCAACCGATACCGCTTACCATTCCAACGGAAGATGGCGTTGTCTTGGAGAAGGAACTTCAAAGCTCAGGATTGTTCGACGAGTACGGCAGCGGTCTTGGACTTATGTCTGGAGGAGGTTCATCAAATGAGGCACAGGAAGCAGCATTCGACAGAGAACTACGCAGAAAGAAAAAGAAGCGCAAAGGGCGAAGCCTTTAGTTGTATCATCAAGATTGGCTTTCTTGAACAATGGAGAAAGCCAGCTTTATGTAAAATCAAAGTATAACTTCAAAATAGAAAAACAATGGCACAAGAAGATGATTTGAGAGCATTGGGAAAAATTATGGATTTTCTCCGTGCCGTGAGTATCATACTCGCAATTATGAATGTGTATTGGTATTGCTATGAGGCAATGCACATGTGGGGAGTGACAATCGGGGTTGTTGACAGAATCCTTATCAACTTCAACCGTACAGGTGGAAAATATTTTATATCGCAGTGACACTGTTTGTTTATGAAAAATATAATTGGTTAACTAAATCTCCAATATCACAGGATAGTGATCCCCACCCTTCATATGATATCCTCGTACATATGTTTTTAGCTGTAATCTGCTATCGATAAGGAAATAATCTAATTCTCGACCTGAAATATGTGTTGGCATACCACAACAGGCAAAATAAGCACTATTTCCCGGCCTACTTCTGGTACCTGTGGTCATTATTCTTAAATTATCTGATAATTCGCTTGGCGTTGAATTCATATCTCCGCCAATGATGAAAGGAGATACTGCATGGCGTACTAAATCTCTTATATCTCCTACAGCACCAGACCCAGATTCGCAATGAAGGGTATAAATGTTACATCCATTATAATTTAAACAAATTGCGGATCGGCCTGTTCCTGATATCAGATAATGTATTGATGCTACAAAATTCAAATCCGCAATGATACAAGTATTACATCTCTGATTATAAGCACCTGCATGTTCTACCACAATATAGTGGTATCTACCACTATGTTGTGCAGGCAGTATGAATTTACCACATTCTTGTATCATAACAACATTACATTGTTCTATTGTTAATAGATGATTCAATATATTTAATTTAATAGCATCATTAAGAGGATTTCCTTGGGAATTCCATGTACAAATTTTCATATGGCTATTTTTAGATGTTTGATGCATTTATTATGTTTTCATAATAATTGTTATCAAATTTGAACGGGACTTTATCCATCCCGTTCTATATGTTTATACTCTATTTACTGCTTTCTGTATTTATAGGCTCGATACATGATGCCATTATATCCATCAGTTTAGACAGACCTTCGGT
>URDR01000106.1 GCA_900546645.1 uncultured Bacteroides sp.
GCAACCACACCACAGTCGCTTAACGGCAACTGCAATTCACCCTGACACTGCTGGCGAGCAATTTTACCTGTTACCGAGCGGTCTACTTTATTGGTTAACCAGTCTTTGCAGGCAACAGCTTCAAGTTGCAGTACGCGGTTTACATATTCGTTCAGTTTAGTTACGTCATACGATACATTTTCGTAATGACGTTCCACTGTTTTGTCGATCATGTAAGTTTTAGGCGATGAACCAAACATCTGGTCCACAGCCAAGTCGAACGGACGTACTCCGTCGGCTTGTTCAAAGGCGAAGCGGTGGTCTCCGGTAGTTTCGCCAACCACATACATCGGAGCGCGTTCACGTTCAGCGATTTTTTGTACGTGTTCGATGGCTTTTTCATCGATCAGCAAGCCCATACGTTCCTGTGATTCGTTGGCGATGATTTCCTTAGCCGACAGGGTTTCATCTCCAATTGGCAATTTGTCCATATGAATTAATCCACCGCATTCTTCAACTAATTCAGAAAGGCAGTTTACGTGTCCGGCTGAGCCATGGTCGTGAATAGAAACAATTGGGTTTTCATCTTCTTCGCAAAGCGCACGCACCACATTATATGCACGTTTCTGCATTTCTGCATTCGCGCGTTGGATAGCATTCAGCTCAATACCTGAAGAGTAGCGTCCGGTTTCAACCGATGAAACAGAACCACCGCCCAAGCCGATGCGGTAGTTATCACCACCCATTACTACAACTTTGTTTCCAGCTTCGGGTGAACCTTTCAAACAGTCGCGTTGTGTTCCGTAACCTACACCTCCGGCAAGCATGATAACCTTATCGAATGCATATTTTTCATTGTTTTCCTGATGTTCGAAAGTCAATACCGAACCACAGATAAGCGGTTGGCCGAACTTGTTACCGAAGTCAGAAGCACCATTTGAAGCCTTAATCAGAATCTGTTCAGGAGTCTGATATAACCATTCGCGGACCGGAAGGATGTTTTCCCATTCGCGACCTTCTTCCGAACGCGGATACGAAGTCATGTAAACCGCTGTACCAGCAATAGGCCAAGAGCCTTTACCTCCGCCCATACGGTCGCGGATTTCACCTCCGGTACCAGTTGATGCGCCGTTGAAAGGTTCTACGGTAGTGGGGAAGTTATGAGTTTCCGCTTTCAGAGAAATAACGGTTTTAATATCTTTGATGATGAAGTAATCAGAAGTAGCATGGTTAGCCGGGGCAAACTGCTCTACAACGGGACCTTCAGCAAAAGCCACATTATCCTTGTAAGCCGAAATAATCTTGTTCGGGTTTTCCTGTGTGGTCTTTTTAATCATTTGGAACAAAGAAGATTCCATTTCCTGTCCGTCGATAACGAATGTACCGCCGAAGATTTTATGACGGCAGTGCTCAGAGTTGATTTGTGCAAAACCGAAAACTTCAGAGTCGGTCAGTTTACGGCCCAAGTCTTTTTCAACTTTCAGGAGGTAATCCATTTCCTCGCGTGAAAGTGCCAGACCTTCTTTTTCGTTATACTCTTCCAGATTTTCGATGTAAACAATCGGCTGTGGTTTCATGTCGATTGTGAAAATGTCTTGGTTCAATCCATGATACATGCGTTGCAGCATAGGGTCATGGTCTGCATTTTCATCTTTTACAGGGAAGTATTCTTCAATACGGCGGATACCGTTCAGTCCCATGTTTTGAGTGATTTCTACGGCGTTGGTACTCCATGGGGTAATCATCTCACGGCGTGGTCCGATGAACCATCCTTTCAGGTTTTCCTCGTTTTCCACGGTAGCTTCGCTGTAAAGCCAGCATAACTTCTTGATGTCTTCAGAGTTTAGTTCCTGACTGCATTCTGTTGCAATCACACTGTTGGTAGGAGTTCTGAAAAATAGAATCATAGCATTTGTATATGTTTATTTGAATATATTTCGCTCGTGTATAAATCATGCGCAAAGTTACATAAAAGCCCGTTTGCACGAAAGAAAAAGGCGACTAAATATAGGTACTTTCGTAAAAAAGTATCATCTTTGCAGTATGAATTGGATAGAACAGGTTACGATACTGGATTTGCTGGTGAAGGGCTTTATTGTTGGGGTAGTTGTGTCTGCTCCGTTAGGGCCTGTCGGCGTGCTTTGTATTCAGCGGACGCTGAATAAAGGTCGTTGGTTTGGCTTTGTGACAGGTTTGGGCGCAGCCTTAAGCGATATTTGCTATGCCTTGATTACCGGATATGGCATGAGTTTTATGGATGACCTTATTGTGAAACATCAGCTTTTTCTTCAGGTTGTGGGCAGCGTGATGCTGCTTGCATTCGGTGTTTATACCTTTCGCAGCAATCCTGTCAAGTCATTACGTCCGGTTTCAGCCCGTCGCGGAACTTATTTGCATAATTTTGTAACAGCCTTTTTTGTAACCCTGTCTAATCCGCTAATCATCTTTTTGTTTATAGGTCTGTTTGCTCGGTTCTCATTTGTTATGCCTGGCAGTCCGATAGGGTTTCAGCTGGTGGGTTATTTGGCAATCATCTTAGGCGCATTGACATGGTGGTTTGGTATTACCTATTTTGTAAGTAAGGTACGTACGCGTTTTAATGTGCGCGGCATTTGGGTGTTGAACCGTATTATCGGTGTGGTGGTAACTATTGCTGCATTAGTGGGTATCGTTTTTGCATTCTTCGGCAAGTCATTCTCATGAAAGAACGGAATAGCTTAAGAATCACAAAATCAAGAATTAAGAACTTAAAAACATAAACTTAGGAACTCAAGAACTCAAAAACATACAATGTATATTTCTCAGCAGTTAAAACAGCAGAATATTGCAGAGTATCTGCTTTATATGTGGCAGATAGAAGATTTGATTCGTGCTAATGGCTTTGATATGGTTAAAATCCGAGAGTCAATCATAGACCCTTATCCTATTACTCAAGAGCAGAAGAAAGCATTGGCGCAATGGTATGAAGACCTCATCAATATGATGCATGATGAGGGAGTAATGGAAGAAGGTCATCTTCAGATTAATAAAAATATAATTGTTTGGCTTACCGACTTGCATTTGCGTTTGCTCAAGTCGCCTAAGTTTCCGTATTATAGCGCAGCTTATTATAAAGCGTTGCCTTTTATAGTAGAGCTTCGGACGAAGAAAAAAGACAAGGAAACTCCTGAACTTGAAACATGCTTTGAAGCAATGTATGGCGTGATGTTACTGCGGCTGCAGAAGAAAGAAGTAACCGAAGCTACTCAAAAGGCTTTAAAAGTAATCGGTGATTTGTTAGCCATGCTGGCTGGATATTATATCAAAGATAAACAAGGAGAATTAGAACTGGAATAAATATGAAGAATATATTGGTGACAGGAGCAAACGGTCAGTTAGGAAATGAGATACGTTTGCTGGCAGAAGAGCATCAGGAATATACTTACTTTTTTACTGATGTGGCAGAACTGGATATTTGCGACAAGGTAGCTGTGAAGAGTTTTGTTGACGCACATCAGATTGACGTTATTGTAAACTGTGCAGCCTATACAGCTGTAGATAAAGCAGAAGACAATGAAGAACTGTGTGATAAGTTAAATCATCTTGCTCCGGGCTATTTGGCAGAGGCAATCCAGGCTCGTAACGGATATCTTGTTCAGGTATCTACTGATTATGTTTTTGACGGAACGGCTCATGTGCCCTACTGTGAAAATCAGCCTACTTGCCCGAATTCAGTGTATGGTTCTACGAAATTGAACGGAGAGAAAGAGGCTATGGATGCATGCTCAAATACCATGATTATCCGTACTGCCTGGCTGTATTCAACCTTTGGCAATAACTTTGTCAAGACCATGATTCGTCTGGGCAAAGAGCGTGATACGTTAGGCGTGATTTTTGACCAGATTGGAACTCCTACTTATGCCCGCGATTTGGCGGCGGTTATTTTTGCTGCTATCGGAAAGGGAATTGTTCCGGGAGTGTATCATTTCAGCAATGAAGGGGTTTGTTCGTGGTATGATTTTACGCAGGTTATCCATCATCTGGCTGGCATTACAGATTGTAAATTAAAGCCTCTTCATACGGAAGAATATCCTACCAGAGCCAGCCGTCCGCACTATTCTGTGCTTGACAAGACAAAGATAAAAGAAACTTATGGTGTGGAAATCCCTTATTGGATAGATAGTTTACGGGAATGTATTGATAAATTGGAGCTTGAAAAATAAATTTGTATGGCAAACCAAGAGATAGAAAGAAGACGAACATTTGCGATTATCGCGCATCCGGATGCCGGTAAAACCTCATTGACTGAAAAGTTGCTGCTTTTTGGTGGACAGATTCAGGTGGCAGGAGCGGTGAAATCGAACAAGATTAAGAAAACGGCTACATCCGATTGGATGGATATTGAAAAACAGCGTGGTATCTCTGTTACCACTTCGGTAATGGAATTTGATTACCGGGATTATAAAATCAATATCCTCGATACGCCGGGTCACCAGGACTTTGCTGAAGATACCTATCGTACCCTGACAGCTGTAGACAGTGTAATTATTGTGGTTGACGGTGCCAAGGGTGTGGAAACCCAGACCCGAAAATTGATGGAAGTCTGCCGTATGCGCAATACTCCCGTGATTATCTTCGTGAATAAGATGGACCGTGAAGCCAAGGATCCTTTCGATTTGCTCGATGAACTGGAAGAGGAACTGGTTATTAATGTGCGTCCTTTGACGTGGCCTATTGAGAGCGGTCCGCGTTTCAAGGGAGTTTATAATATCTACGAACAAAAGCTGAATCTCTTCCAGCCTTCCAAGCAAGTGGTGACTGAAAAAGTGGAGGTAGATATTCATTCGGAAGAACTGGATAATCATATCGGTACACCTTTGGCTGATAAGCTTCGTGGTGAGCTGGAATTGATTGACGGGGTTTATCCGGAATTTGATGTAAACAGTTATCTGAAGGGCGAACTTGCTCCGGTATTTTTCGGTTCTGCTTTGAATAACTTCGGGGTACAGGAGCTGCTTGACTGCTTTGTGGAGATTGCTCCCAGTCCGCGTCCGGTAACAGCTGAAGAACGTACGGTGGCTCCCGATGAATCAAAATTCACAGGTTTCATCTTTAAGATTACTGCGAATATCGACCCGAATCACCGTTCGTGTGTGGCTTTCTGTAAAGTTTGCTCCGGTAAGTTTACCCGTAATACGCCGTATTTGCATGTCCGTCATAACAAGACCATGCGTTTTTCTTCACCTACTCAGTTTATGGCACAGCGAAAAACGACTGTAGATGAAGCATGGGCTGGTGATATTATCGGTTTGCCCGATAACGGGATTTTTAAAATCGGTGATACACTGACTGAGGGTGAGAATCTGCATTTCAAGGGACTACCAAGCTTCTCTCCAGAGATGTTTAAGTATATTGAAAATGCGGACCCGATGAAGACGAAACAGTTAAACAAAGGAATTGACCAGTTGATGGACGAAGGTGTAGCTCAGCTGTTTGTCAATCAGTTTAACGGGCGGAAGATTATCGGAACCGTGGGACAGCTTCAGTTTGAGGTGATTCAGTATCGCTTGGAGAATGAATATAATGCCAAGTGCCGTTGGGAACCGATCAGTCTGTATAAGGCTTGTTGGGTTGAAAGCGATGATCCTGCTGAATTGGAAGCGTTCAAGAAGCGTAAATACCAGTATATGGCAAAAGACCGTGACGGGCGTGATGTGTTTCTTGCTGATAGTGGATATGTGCTTCAGATGGCTCAGATGGACTTTAAGCACATTAAGTTCCACTTCACTTCAGAGTTCTAGGAAGTGTGATATACGGAAAGAAAAAATGTCTTGGCGTTTAAAGGAAAACGCCAAGACATTTTTTTATAACGCCAAGACGTTTTATTTCAAACGTGCTGGCGTTTTTTTTATTGGTTCAAGTTTCGCAAATCTGCTTCCCTTGTCAATGTGGAAGTGGGGATTTGCAAAACATGAAATGTAAATTAACGTGAACTCGATATAAGATTAGAAAATAGACAGTTGTCCGTCATTGACAAAATTTACATCAATGGCGGGCTTCTTCTCAAAAAAGCAGTATGCCGCAATAGCCGACAAGGAGTTGGCTATAAAGTTGTTAAAAGAACGATGTCTGGAGTGTTCTATCTGAGCAATATTCTTCAGTTCGTCATTGACCGTTTCAATCAAGGCTCTTTTCCTAAGCAGAATCTTATCAGCTATACTCATGAGTGAATTCTTCATGTTGCTTTTAACCTTTGTAACAAGCTGAATACCGTTTAGGAAGAGAATTTCAAACAAAGCCTGCCCAATATATCCTTTATCTGCACATAGTTTTCCCTTAATGTTTTCCACGAACTTACCCTGTTTCTGTTTCAATGGCTCACGATCATCTACGTTTGCAGGTGTAAACATGAAATTGAGAATTTCACCCTTATCATTGATTATCAGATGCAACTTGAATCCGAAGAACCATCCCAT
>URDR01000107.1 GCA_900546645.1 uncultured Bacteroides sp.
TACCAAACAGCTTAAAAAGGTAGGCTAAATTGGGAACGTTAAACTGGACACCCTAATTGGTAATTATGTTGACTTTATGTTTGTTGTTCTATTCTGCCATATAATCCACGTATGCTTTTAGCATTTTCAAGTTCTCGCCCGACTTGGCGAAGCCCTTGGCAACCGCCTGTTCAAACGCTGATTCAGCCTTGGCGTAAGCCCCCTGTTTGACATAAGCCACACCCAGCATGTTGAGCAAGGCACCGTCGGCAGGCGCTTTCTCCAGCAAAGCTACCGCTTCATCCGTACGTCCAGCCTCCAGTAAGGCAAGAGCAGCATTGTTGACTGCCGTAACGTTATCAGGATAAGCCTTGGCTCCTGCCATCAGACAGCGGATATATTCCTCGCTTCCCTTGCCGTAGCTGTCTGCCACCTGCTGAATCTCGCTCACGCTCATCAGTTCGGGACGCGTCTTGATCATCTGTTTGCCTTCTTCCAAATCGAAATGACGCACGTTATACTCGATGCGGTACTCGTTTCGACGCACCGGACCGTACATTTCGTTCAACAAGCGTTCGTAGATTTCGGGCGGAACCAGTGCTTTCAGCTGTTCTTCGCACGCATCCTTGTCGTCGCCGCAATGGTCTATTATATCAAGCACTTCCGCCTGTTTCAACAACTGCGGATGTTTTTCCACTTCCTTGCGTACACCTTCCCAGTCCTCTCCTTTCCAGCTTACGTGATAAAGCGAAGGGTCGATGGTCTTCATATCATCTTTCATATATTCCGTGAAAGCCTTGGCACGGCGTTCAGAAAGCTTCATGTTATAATCGAACGTTCCTTCAGGAGAAGCATAACCGGTTACATAGATACCGGTAATGGTCAGGTCGTTATTATCTTTCACCAGCGTAAGCGATTCGCGCACCTTCGCCAGTTCGGCACGGTTTTCACGATATGTTTCTTTAATCTGATGACTGTCTTGACGGAACTGAAGGCGCGCTGCACGGGTTTCAGAACGGCGTTTTACCGTTTCTTCCTTCGGCTGGATGAACGGGTTATAATATGCAGGATTCATCGGCGGGAACACCTCACCCGTATAAGCCGTTTCGTTGCCTTCGCCACACGCTGCACATCCGGTTACATCGCCTTTCAGACGAAGGTCACCGCCCACCATCCAACGTTTGAAGGGTACGGAAGCCTCATACATAAACGCCTGCTGCGAATGGTTCTTGCGGCGCACCTCTGCCACAGTTCCCGGATAAAGGTCTTCTTTTTCCAGTTTCTCCACGCGGCTGTTTACCCGGTGGCGCACCTTTCCGCTTATCACAAACGGCGGCAGTTCCACCTCATTTGCCCCATCTGCCGACACCAGTACCGGCACCACACGAAGCGAATGCTGACGCTTGATGTCGAGGTCATCGAGGTTGATTTCCATTGACACCCGAGCCCGGCGGTCGTCTGTCTTGACCACTTCACGGTTATTTATCTTGATTTCCTCCAGATATGAAGTCTGTGCCAGCACCGGGATTCCGGCTGCAAGAAGCATGGCTATTGAGAGTATGTGTTTTTTCATCGTGCGTTCCTCCATCATTTAATTATATAAATAAGTGACACGGCAGCTTTGGTGACTCCGAAGTAGTCTTTTTTGTTTTTTCCTAACCATTCGCCGCAATGAGGACACTCATATTTATCGAAATCGGCATGAATCCATCCCAGACCGATTTCCAGTCCGAGGTTCCAGCGGTTGCCTAATACGAACTGATAACCGTAGCCCAAGCCTGCACCGAACATATTGCCTTCATAACGCTTGCCCTTGGTAGACGGGAAAATACCGAAATCTATATCGCCCACATTAAACTGTCCGCCCAAGGCATGGAGAGCGAAGAAGTGACCGTTGAAAGCCTCACAAAGCCAATAACGGGCTTCGGGCTGAACGAGCCAGTGTTTCATTTTCTTGTCGTCGCCAAACTTAAAGGGGTTGTAGTTGCCCGAAACATCGAGGGTCCACTTCGGTGCCAACCGGAACTCAGCTCCTATATTTAATGTAGTAGTTACATCATATAGCAGGTTTGTCTTCACGGCAATCTTTTGTGCGGAGACCGTAATGGAAACAAACAGGAGCAATATCCAAACGAATGCCTTTTTCATAATACTGAACGTCTTTTTATGTTTTTTTGCTTCCACAAAAATACGAACCATCCAAGTTCTTGAAGCAATAACAGCTTCCCATTTTGTCAAAAAGGCATTCCTATTTTGTCATATAGGGGGGGGGTAAATCGAGGTTAACACGCTGATAAACAGAGGTTCTCAAAAAAATAAAGGACTCAGATAAGAAAAAACATCTTTCCATATAAATAAAGAGATTGTTTACACTTTATTTCAATCCAATTACAAAAAGAAAATAAAATTGCGGAATAGACAAAACCGGACGTTTTGTAAAAAAACCTTTCATTTTAAGTCTGTTCCTCTGAAGAAAGAGACGCGCTCTCTTTTACAGCCAGATTACTGCGGAACGCATTGGGACTCATGCCGTATTTTTCCTTAAACAGACGGTAAAAGGTAGACAGGCTGGGCAAGGCACAGTGGGAGGCAATTTCACTGACCGACCACTCCGGATGCGCACGAAACAGTCCCACTGAATAATCCAGACGCAGGTTATTGAGATAGGCACTCAGATTGCCATGGGTATATTCTTTCAGAATGGCAGCAAAACGGTTGCGGTCTACTCCCATCAAAGCAGCATAGTCATCGCGCGAGAACTGGTAGTTAAGATACATACGCTCTTCACGCACCTGCGCATCGAAGTTCCGGAAAATCTCGTGCGGGTTAAATGAAGGAAAGGCTTCACCGGCAACCGGAGTTTCTTCCGGGACCTCGGGCTGCTCTTCCACCAAAACGGGAGCCGGCACTTCCACCGGAACCAGAACTTCTGCAACAGGTTCTGTCACGCAAGGCAGAACCTCCTTATTCTTATCGTTCAGCTCAACGATGAGCGAAGCCATCTTCCGGTTCTTCTCTCTTATCACCTTCCAATAGGAATAAATCCGCACCAGCAGGGCTATCAAAGCCAGTGCCACTACCACCAAGCCTACAATCACCCAGTTACGGACATGCAGTTTGTTTTCTGCCTGCCGCAATTCATACTCCTGACGCATCACCCGCGTAAAATCGGTCAGATTAAACAGATTACTCCGCTCGGAACTTATCCGCATAACCTCCATAAGCTGCCGGAGCTTTAGCAGTTCCTCATAAGCCGACTTATAGTTACCTACTCCCTGATAGGCCTTGCTGGTCTGGTAAAGCGTACGTATATAAATGATGTTCAGTGAGTCTTTTTCATCCACCGAATTCATATATTCATCCACGTGGCGCAAAACAAGCTGATAGTCGCCTCTTTCAAGCAAATAGTCGTTGATTTCCAGCCTGCCCTGTACAGTGGAAGCCATCGGAGTCTGCTTAAACTTCTCCAAGTAATCCGCTGCCCGATCTTGTTTCCCGAGCCGCTGTGCCAGAAAAGCCATCTTGCTGTACAAATAAGCCTGCTGTTCGCCGATTCCTGATAGATGAGAGGCTATCTGCTGCAGTTTCCCGATCACCTCTTCCCTCTTGAGTCCTACTCTCCATGCTTCCTCCATCCGCCGGTCTTCAATGCAGTACATCATGAAATAACCCATGATGCGTGAACGGCAATATAATTCATCCCCGTTTACGCTGCTACTCAGTAAGGAAATGGCCCGGCGAAGGCTCTGATACCCTTTCTCTATCATACCTAAGCGGCGGTATACCTCGCCTTCCATCAGCATCATGTTGGCTTCGAGTACCGGATCGCCTACCAGACCGGCATACTGCTTCCCCTCATCAATATAGCGTACGGCATCTTCCAGGTGATAAGCATCCACCGATGATTCTGCCAGCAGCGTATAAGCTGATTTCATGAGCAAGGTATCACGCCGGCTATCCTGATACTGTACCACGCGCTGGGCGTAATACATAGCCATGTAATA
This sequence comes from uncultured Bacteroides sp., assembly GCA_900546645.1. Taxonomy (GTDB): domain Bacteria; phylum Bacteroidota; class Bacteroidia; order Bacteroidales; family Bacteroidaceae; genus Phocaeicola. The sequence continues at coordinate 3,984 of URDR01000107.1, forward strand.
TTTGGAAAGTGCATGATAGGAACACGAACGGAAAAAGTCAATATGCTCCTTTGAATAGGTTTTTGTTTTTTCCAGGCTGTCGAGCCTTGGCAACGTTACCTTTGGATTCTGCTTGGCTTGTATATATAAGCTCATTAAGGCTGTTTTATGGCTTTCAGCATCTTTTGCAGGCAACGCTGGGAAGACCGATAATGGAATCCGAATCAGGATAAGGAATAAAATGTGTTTTACAATTAAACTGTTCATGTTGTTATTCTCTATGATGAAGTGTCTATGTTATGCGTTTTATCGCCTCCAAGATAATAAAAAAGCCTGCACCCGCATCCATTTTTTTAGTGTTTTTCAACATTATTATAGCTGTTTTTTCTTTGGGAGGGGAATAAGGGATAGGGAGAAGAGAAAAATGACAGTTGGTACGGACAAAAAAGAAGTTTTTTACGGGCAAAAAAAATGGGAGAACGCTTTCTCCCAACCTTGTTAACCTTAAATCTAATACTATGAAAAAAATCACGTAACAAATGTAAGGGCTACACTTGTATCATCCAAATTAAAACGAAATTATATTCCATTATTTAAAACTCTTTTGCATTTGACACGGTTTTGCTGACTGTAATTTCACAATTGAAAGGAGAAGAGGATTCCTTTTCAAGGGATGAGGAATACAATTTTAAAATAAAAAAGGCTGCATCATTACGATGCAGCCCTTTTTTATTCATGGAAGACATGAGGATTAGTCTTTCAGCTTAGCTTTGATGAAGTCGCGGTTCAAACGAGCAATGTTGCTGATTGAAACACATTTCGGACATTCAGCTTCACAAGCACGCGTGTTCGTACAGTTACCGAAGCCCAGTTCGTCCATCTTTGACAACATAGCTTTTGCACGGCGCAAAGCTTCCGGCTTGCCCTGAGGCAACAGATTCAACTGGCTTACCTTTGCAGAAACGAACAGCATAGCTGAACCGTTTTTACATGCAGCAACACACGCACCGCAACCGATACAAGAAGCAGCGTCCATCGCTTCATCAGCTACCGGTTTCGGAATCAGGAGGGCATTAGCATCCTGAGGAGCTCCTGTACGTACACTTACGAAGCCACCTGCCTGCATAATCTTATCGTATGCAGTACGGTCGACCATCAAGTCTTTAATTACCGGGAAACCGGCAGAACGCCACGGTTCAACGGTGATTACATCGCCGTCTTTGAAGCGACGCATGTAAATCTGACAAGTAGTAGCTCCTGTTGCAGGTCCGTGAGGATGTCCGTTGATATACAAAGAACACATACCGCAAATACCTTCACGGCAGTCGTGATCGAATACTACAGGTTCTTTACCTTCTTCAATCAACTGTTCGTTCAAGATGTCTAACATTTCCAAAAATGAGGTATCGCCCGGGATGTCTTTCATCTGGAATGTATCGAAATGACCTTTTTCTTTCGGTCCGTTCTGACGCCAAACTTTCAGCGTAAATGATATATTTTTATCCATTTTTTTCTATATTTATATAAGTCAACAAGTCAACTCGTCACCTCGTCAACTGTATTCAACATTAAGATTTGTAGTTACGAGTCTGTACCTTAATTGCTTCGTAAACCAGCGGTTCTTTGTAAAGTACCGGAGCTTTTTCGTCGCTTCCCTGGTATTCCCAGCAAGCTACGTAGAAGAAGTTTTCGTCATCACGTTTTGCTTCACCTTCTTCAGTCTGATATTCTTCACGGAAGTGTCCACCGCAAGATTCGTTACGGTTCAACGCATCGTAAGCAATCAATTCACCCATGGTGATGAAGTCACCCAAACGGATCGCTTTATCCAACTCAACGTTCAAGCCTTCTTTAGAACCCGGGATGAACAATTCAGTTTCAAACTCTTTGCGGATTTCTTTCAGCTTAGCCAAACCAGCCTTCAAGCCTTCAGCAGTACGTCCCATACCTACGAAATCCCACATTACGCGACCTAATTCCTTATGGATAGAATCTACTGACTTCTTACCCTTGATGCTCATCAAGTGGTCAATCTTATCTTGAACGGCCTTTTCTGCTTCTACGAATTCAGGAAGGTCGGTTGAGAAACGAGGAACCGTAATCTGATCAGCCAGGTAGTTCTGGATGGTGTAAGGCAATACGAAGTAACCGTCAGCCAATCCCTGCATCAATGCAGAAGCTCCCAAGCGGTTTGCACCGTGGTCAGAGAAGTTACATTCACCGATAGCAAACAATCCCTTGATAGAAGTCTGCAATTCGTAATCAACCCAGATACCACCCATAGTGTAGTGGATAGCCGGATAAATCATCATCGGGTTATAATATTTCACACCGTTGATTTCACGAGCCAGTTCACCCGGATTTACGTCGGTGATTTCTTCGTACATATCGAACAAGTTACCGTAACGCT
>URDR01000108.1 GCA_900546645.1 uncultured Bacteroides sp.
AATATGCCGGACAACTCAACTTTTACATCAACGTGGTGGATGATAAGTTGAGAGGAGAACACGACAACAAGACCATCGGTCTTTTGTTGTGCAGAGGAAAGGACGAAGTGGTTGCCCAGTATGCCCTTTCCGGCTATGACCAGCCCATCGGCATCAGCGATTACCAATTGAGCAAGGCGATTCCCGAGAAATTGAAATCAGCGTTGCCCAGCGTAGAAGAAGTGGAAGAAGAACTGGCTTCTTTCCTTGACAAGGATCCCCAATAATAAGAGTATGCCATGCAGAAAACGATAACAACCCTCATTCCTCAATACGGGGAGCTGAACAGAATCTGCAAAGATTGGATTGTAAGCCATACTTTCTCTTTTGAAAAGCAGAAATTCATCGTTGATTTCTACTCGAAATGGAGCGATATAAAGGCTTTTGAGCAAGCTATCCTTGAACTGGTGCTGCATACACCGCCAGAACCATGTACCCTGCTGCTGAAAAGTCTGAAAAAGGAAGTCAAAGAATACATACGGCTTTATGAATCTTACCGCCTTCTCCATGACGAAGTGATCATACGTGTATGCTACCAATACGCAGACCGCTACAAGGAAACCATCAAGGAAGAGATGGAAGTGGTAAACAGGCTGCGCAAACCGATGAACGAAGCCAACAACCGCTATGATTCCATTGGCTACCGAGAGCATACACCCGAAGAAGAAAAGCTGGCGGAAAGAGAATATGAGCGTTGCAAGGCTGAATATGAAAGGGAGAAAGCCCAACTGGAGCATCTTTATGAGCAGCAAACCCTTCTCTGGAAAGAAGCCCGGCAATACATGAAAAACCGTTGCGACGACATCTACCTGCTTAGCGTACACTTCATGGGCATCCTGACCAAATATGTACCGGACGAAGAAAGCCAACCGAACGAAGCAGACAGGCAGAGCCGTACAGACAGCCAGCCGGAAGCTGAAACTACAACCGCATCGACTACAGCTACGACTGCCGGATTGCCTGAATATTTCAGCATGAAGCTGATTTCCCTAATTCATGAAGTTTGTGCAGGGGAACAGTTTGAAGACATTACCGCACCGGATTTCTATGCCTGCATGAATCTGCATCCCTGCCAGTGCGTACTGAAAATAAAGCCAAGGGAAAAGATACGGGTATGCTATCTGATTTCCCTGATGAGGGAGCAGTTGCCGGGGCAGGATAAGGACAAATGGAAGGAAGCCATCCTGAAACACCTGGATATTGATGAAGACTATTACAAGTCCAAGTACAGGGAACCCGTTTCCGATTTACCCAGTATTCCCAACCAAAAGTTCGCCAAGGAAATGGACGGAATATTCCGATAACCCGTGATATTCCAATATATTTTACGACATGACCACTTATACCACTCAAAATAATTTTTGAGTGGTATTTTTATTTCTTGATATTCAGCGATATAACAGAACAATCCATATCTATCATCCACATACTTACCACTCAAAACCCTACCTAATTTTGCATCGTTCGAGAACAGAAGAAACAGCCTGTGCGCAGGGCTATTGTCAAACAAGTAATCATACGGACGATGAACAACCTCAAAGAACTGTTAGTGAAACCCGTCTGGCAGATGACAGGCGAAGAGTTCCTTTTTCTAAGCAGACACGCTTCGGTACAGGCAGAGGCGCAACCGCAGCCGACCACCGACACGGAAAGAAAGTACGTGTACGGCATACTCGGCATAGCCAAGCTTTTCGGGTGCAGCCTGCCCACAGCCAACCGCATCAAGAAAAGCGGAAAGATAGACAAAGCCATTACCCAGATTGGACGCAAGATTATCGTGGATGCGGAACTGGCGCTGGAACTGGCTGGCAAGAAAACCGGAGGACGCAGATAAAGGAGGTGATTATGGACTATATAAAAGAAATATCACCCGAACAAGCCGTTATCCTCTGGCAGGAATCCCGGCTAAGTCTGTCAAGATGCTACGAAAAAGCCCCCGAAATTCTGAAAGTACACGGCTCTGTCATCGGGACGCTGGGCAATTTCAGCGCATCCATCGGCAAAGCCAAGAGCAAGAAAACCTTCAATGTATCGGCTATCGTAGCCGCTGCATTGAAGAACGGTACCGTGTTACGATATGCGGCTGAACTGCCCGAGGAAAAGCGGAAAGTGCTTTATATAGATACGGAGCAAAGCCCCTACCACTGCCTGAAAGTGATGAAGCGGATCCTGCGGATGGCAGGATTGCCCGATGACAGGGACAGCGGTTATCTGGAGTTTCTCGCTTTGAGAAAATACACCCCGGAACAGCGCATCAGCATTGTAGAACAGGCTATCTACCACTCACCGGATATTGGGCTGGTCATCATAGACGGCATCCGGGATATGGTGTACGACATCAACAGCCCCGGTGAATCCACCCGCATCATATCCAAGCTGATGCAGTGGACGGACGACAGGCAGATTCATATCCATACGATACTGCATCAGAACAAGGGGGATGAGAACGCAAGAGGGCACATTGGTACGGAACTGAACAACAAGGCGGAAACAGTCCTGCTGGTGGAAAAGGACAAGGGGAACAGCGACATCAGCCATGTTTCCGCCATGCACATCCGGGCGATGGATTTCGAGCCTTTTGCATTCTGCATCAACGACAGAGCCCTGCCCGAACTTGCGGAAGGCTACAAGCCGGAAGCAAGGAAGCCGGGAAGACCCTCGGTGGAAAAGTTTGACCCTTACAAGGATATTTCAGAACCGCAGCACCGTGCCGCACTGGAAGCCGCTTTTGCACTGAAAGAGGAATACGGCTACAAGGAGCTGGAAGACACCTTAATCAGGACTTATCTGGCAGAAGGGGTTAGACTGAATCACCAGAATGCAGTGGCGCTTATCACCATGCTGCGCAACAAACGGATGATAGTGCAGGAAAACGGCAGGAAGTATTCCTTCAAGCCCGATTACCACTATTAGCCGACAATCCCGAAAATCGCTTCACTTTATTCCCGTATCCTATATATACGACAATTTAGTGAAGTGATTTCAGAAACAGACAAATCACTTCACTTTATTCCGAGGGTCTATATATTAGGAGTTTAGTGAAGTGATTGTACTGACCGCATACTTTTAAGAGTTGCGGGCAAAAAGAGAAATAATCAAAGCACTCACTAAAAACGATTTCCTTATGAACATCGAGACTGCAAAACAAATCAATCTGGCTGACTACCTGCACAGCCTGGGGTATTCACCCGTCAAACAGCAGGGTATCAACCTTTGGTACAAATCTCCCTTGAGGGAAGAAACAGAGGCTTCCTTCAAAGTGAACACCGAACGCAACCAGTGGTACGACTTCGATGCGCCCATATAGGCTACACAATAAATATCTCTATGGCAAGAGATTAGGTTAGAGTTCAACAGACCTATCCTCAACGACTTAGCTGGAGGAGAAATCCAAAGGTGACAAAAGCATGTCGGTAAAGTCATTAGTCAGCTAAATACCAAGCTGCGACTGCATGGCGAGAGGAAAAGACAGACACAAGGATGAAGCCTGATTGGTTGAACGATAGTTCTGCTGCACACGTACCAGCCCCGACGAAAGGTATTTGATTCACGTCGGGCTGAAGCACCCCATGTAAACCGAAATTACAATGGAGCAGGAGCTGGCTTCAGAGCAACCACAATAAGTGGAATAGGAACGTAAGTCGCATCCGACAGTCTGCCGAGCCAAACAGTTATTGTGAAAGCAAATGGGGATTCCCTAAATCAGAATGCCGTAAGGCTATGGGCATAGGACCCTGAATATCTGACATGGGAACGGAGCTTCCGTAGTAGTCCGAGCAAGGGAAAGCCTTGTACATGGCGAAGGGAAGCAGTTAGATAACTTAATACAAATAATGGAAAATGTGTGAGACATTATGAGAAGTCCTGAGCAAGTATTAAAAGCTTTAAACAAGCATGGTAAAGTTTCGGATTACAAGTTCGAAAGGCTGTACCGTATCTTATTCAATGAGGAGATGTTTCATGTTGCTTACCAGCGTATTTACGCCAAACCAGGCAATATGACACCCGGTACGGATGGGAAAACCATCAATCGGATGAGTCTTCAAAGAATAAACAAAGTCATTGCATCTTTGAGAGATGAGTCTTACAAGCCTAATCCGGCAAAAAGGATATACATACCCAAGAAAAACGGTAAGAAAAGACCGCTTGGAATTCCTTCCTTTGAGGACAAACTTGTACAGGAGGTGGTGCGCATGATTCTTGAAGCCGTCTATGAAGAGGTGTTTGCAAACACCTCACATGGATTCAGACCAAACAGAAGCTGCCATACCGCATTGACCCATATCCAAAAGACATTTACAGGTACAAAATGGTTTGTGGAAGGAGACATTAAAGGATTCTTCGACAACATAGACCACAATGTATTGATTGCAACTTTGCGGAAACGGATTGCCGATGATAGATTTCTAAGGCTTATCCGCAAGTTGTTGAATGCGGGATATATTGACGACTGGAAGTTTCATAATACAAACAAGGGAACTCCACAAGGCGGTAATATCAGTCCTATACTGGCAAACATTTATCTTGATAATTTTGACAAGTATATGGAAGAATACGCCCTACGCTTCAATAAGGGAAAAGAAAGACACATCACCAAAGAATACAAGCAACTTAGCGATAAGATGCAACGCATCCTTAAAAGCATCAAGAACATACAGGATGCAGATGTCAGATTACAGCTTAGGGATGAGTATGAGAAACTGAGACGTGAAAGGCAAAAGATTGAGAGCAGAGACAGTATGGATGAAACATACAGAAGGCTTCGATACGTAAGATACGCAGATGATTTCCTCATTGGTGTTATCGGAAGCAAGGCAGAGTGCGTTAAAATCAAGTCGGACATTACCAAGTATATGGAAGAAAACCTCAAGCTGGAACTGTCACAGGAAAAGACATTGATAACAAACGCACAAAAGCCCGCGAAATTTCTTGGCTTCGATGTTTCAGTCCGTAAGTCTGATGCTATCAAGCGGGACAAGAACAATGTGCCAGCCCGTTATTACAACGGTAAGATAGTCCTAAAGGTCGCCATAGAAACGGTGCGGAACAAACTGGAAGAATACAGCGCCATCAGATACAAGGTAGAAAATGGCCGACAAGTTTGGTTTGCAAAGTTCAGAGGCAATCTTATGAAGAAGAAAATCGAGGACATAGTGGCGGCATATAACTCTGAAATCAGAGGGTTCTACAACTACTACTGCATTGCCAACAACGTGGCATACGCGCTCTCAAAGTTTGGATACATCATGGAGTACAGTATGTACCATACCATTGCAGGAAAAACCAATAGCACTGTAAGCAAAGTCATTGACAAATATAAGGTTGGGAATGACATTATAGTGCCATATCAGGATGCAAAAGGTAAATTACGGTACAGGAAATTCTATAATGAGGGATTCAAACGTAAACCACCAATGTACTATACGGAGGTAAACGACTTATCCTACACAATCGCAATTCCACAGCCGACACTTACTGAGCGATTGGATGCGAGAACATGTGAATTATGTGGAAAAGTCGGACCTGTAGTCATGCGTCATGTCAGAAAGCTAAATCAGCTTAAAGGAAAAACTGAATGCGACAGGCTGATGCTTGAAAAGCATAGGAAGACATTGGTTGTCTGTGAAAAGTGTTATGCCAAAATACACAGCCATGCTAAATAAAGTCATGTTATCAACGGAGAGCCGTATGCGTGGAGACATGCAAGTACGGTTTGGGGGCAGGTACGGGAAAACCTACTGCCGAAAGGCAGTAAGGCGTTCTGTACCGAGCCTACGTTTAGGGAAAGGGGGCGGTATCATTGAACTGGCTGCACACCTGTATGCTACCGACCATGTACCTTACCTGCTGGAGCGGATTGCGGAACAGACACCGCATGTACACCCGGTATCTTTCTCTTTTGGCAAGCAGGACTCTTTCGGTCCGAGCTTCCAACAGCTGGAGATAGTACCGCTATCGTCTCCTGCCCTGCTTTCCTATTTACAAGGTAGAGGAATAAATCTGGAACT
>URDR01000109.1 GCA_900546645.1 uncultured Bacteroides sp.
AATCAAAACCGCAGCATTCGGGAAAGCTTTTTTTATCCGCTCTACCACAGGTATCATCGCTTTTTTATAATAGGTATAATTCACGCCTTTTTCAAAAGCCACATTCAGTCCGTATTGCAATATGATTAAATCGTAAGTGCGTAACCGGTTATAATCCCTCAGGCGAGACATGGGAATATGCCCTAACTGTTGTCCACTGCTACCGCGCATACTGAAATTGTCGAGTGCAATTCCTTCTTCCGAATCCATCGTCACCGCATAGAAAAGAGAAGCTGAATCGGACTGTTCTACAGTCCATGTAACTTGACCGATGCGTCCTTTTACTGAAGCCGACTGCATCAAGCTGTCGCCTTGAAGCGAATAAGAGGTCACCTTACTGCCATTCACACGAGCAGTCAACCGTAAAGAGTCGGCAGTCAGAAAGTAAATAGAAGATACTTCACATGTATCTAAGTGAGAAGCATACTTACGTTGACCTGATAAGGTTACGTTTGCCCCTTTACGAGGCACAAAGTAGTGATTTGAAATATCCTGAAGTGAGCGTTCAAAACCGGTCGAATCGGTTACGGAATGACTATTCCATCCACTAAAGGAATGGCGAACGGTGGGACGAAAACCAAAAACCTGAGAAGTAACCGGAACATAGCCTACCCCACATCCGCCAAAGCGCTCTTGCAGCATTGCCCTCAAATCGCCGGTCAGAATATCAGCTTCAATGAATGAATCTCCAAAATACGCAATACGCACCGGACGCCCTAAAGAGGTCCGACGGTTTAATGCTTCATAAAAAAGCGACATCCCTCCACATCCAGTAGAATCAGAATAGTCTTCAATACAAGTCAGACCGGTCTTACAGGTATCAACAAAGGCAGGTTTGATAACCGGAGGAAGTACAACCGTATCTGTATCAACCGGTATCTCTACTTTTTCCGGACGGATATCGGCAAGTAAATCGACCTTGCGCAAAGGCTTGTCGGCTATTTGTACCGGAGGAAGATAATGCAAACTTCCTACACCAGCCACAACCAATAAAGTAAAAAGAAAAGTTGCAACTATTTTATTCTTCATACCATTTCCTCAATAAAAAACAGTTGCAAAGATACGATTAAATTTAAATATCTTTCAAGAACTCATCTACCATTTGCTGCCCTTTTATCGTAGTAATGCCTCGCATATGCAAAATGGTTACTTCACTATAAATCTGAGCCAACGGATAATTTTCGGTTATATCAGAATAAATAATCATATCAAGCTGCATAGACATAGCCTGACTGATGATATCAAAGTTTATATCACCACGGAAAATTCCCTGCTCCACTCCTTTCTGAAACCAAGTGATTGCAATGGCATCATTTTTACGATATTCCTCATGAAGGGCATTTAAGATTTCCGGGTATTTACGGAGATCGCGGAAAAACTGGGGGTTAAGCTCTCCTAACTCATTTAGTTTCCGTTTATAAAATGCAAAGATTATTTCCAGAACATTTTCAGTTCCGGAAATAATCTCTAACATATAATTATTGGTTTCTTGCCAATGGAGACGAATCACCTCCAGCAAAAGTTGTTCTTTGTCATTAAACAGCTCATAAAGAGTACGTTTGGATATAGAAAGCGATATAGCCAAATCATCCATGTGCACACTTCTTACGCCTTGCTTGGTGAAGGCCTGTGAAGCCGCTTCAACAATCCGACATTTTAATGCTTCCTTATCTTGCTTTTTTCTCTTTACAGCCATATTAATTTTAATGTATAATTCCCAATTCCGAACTTGACACAAAATCGATAATCCGGTCAATCTCTTCACTGTGCGGAATTTGTTCTCTGATACGAAGCAAAGCATCATGCTGCGATGTGTTGGCTTTATAAAGAATACGATAAGCCTGCGCAATGTGCTTGATCAGTGTCTCAGAAAATCCGGCACGCTCTAATACAATCGTGTTGATACTATAAAACGAAATCGGCTCATGGGCAGCAACAATGTAAGGCGGAATATCCTTAATAAAGCGACAGCCACCCTGTACCACTGAGTAACTTCCGATACGTGTATTTCCCTGCATCAATACATTGGATGTAAGAATTGCACAATCATGAAGGATACAATTTCCTGAAATCTGCGAACCGTTACCAATGATACAGTGATTACCTACTGTTACATCATGCGAAATTCGAGAACCGGTCATAATGAAGTTTTCATTTCCAATTGTTGTTTCATGACCGGCATGCGTACCACGCATAATCACGGCATTTTCACGAATCACGTTTTTATCTCCGATGCGCGCTATCGTGTCTTCACCGGTATAGGCAAAGTCCTGAGGAACGGCAGCAACAACCGCTCCCTGATAAACCGTATTTCCATTTCCCATACGAGTGCCACTCATCAAGCTGGCATAGGGCATGATTACATTATCATCGCCTATCTCTACATTCTTGTCGATATAGGCAAATGGATGAACCGTAACGTTGTTTCCCAGCTTTGCAGAAGGGTCAACATAAGCTAAAGGACTAATCATAAGTATTTCATTTTTTAGTTTCAAGTTTGTAAGTTTATAAATTGGCAGTTAAGGTAACCGACAAGCTCAAAACTTACAAACTTTATTATTTAAGGTTAATTATTCACGTCCTCCCCCCAATGCACTGTACAAGTTGATAACGGCCTGCATGCGCTGGAAATTATCGGCAACTTCAGCCAGCTGAGCGCTCAACAGATTCTGCTGTGAAGTCAGAATTTCCAGATAGGTAGCATCACCACTTCGGAACAATGCTTTGGTATAAGTTACTGCTTTGGTCAACTGTTCCACCTGTCCGCGGTCTTCAGTCAGCTTCTTATTCTGTGTTTCAAACAAGAACAAAGCATCACTGACTTCTTTTCCTGCTTCCAAGATGGTTTGCTGATAGTTCATCTGAGCTATCTTTTCTTCAGCCTTCGATACTTTCAGATTAGCTACCAGTTTTCCGTTATTGAAAATAGGTTGAGCTAACGATGCTACAGCACTTAAAATCCAGCTTCCAGGATTTGAAACCTGAATGCCCGAACCGTTTGTCCATCCGGCAGTACCTGTAATATTCAGTCCCGGATAGAACGCAGCACGCGCCTTATTGGTAGTGTAATAAGCACTTGCCAGAGTCATTTCTGCAATCTTTACGTCCGGACGGTTCTCAAGCAACTGCAAAGGAACTCCCGCTGTCAGTTCTTCAGGCATGACCTGTTCAGAAAGTGTACTGCGCTCAATGGTCTGAGGAGTCTTGGCGAGCAAAACAGCCAACGAGTTTTCGGTTTCACGTACCTGACGTTTCAAGTCCATCAGTGAAGCCTCCACCTGATGACTGGCTGCACGCATCTGAGCAACGGCTGCTTCGGTAGTCATACCGGCAATCTTCATCGCTTCCATTACACGTACATTTTCCTTATAAATAGCAGCTGTTTCCGTAGTAATCTCTACCTGACGGTCAAGCATCAGCAACGAATAATAAATGTTAGCTATACCACAGATAATCTGTGAACGCACTGCCTGACGGGCATATTTGCTTTGCGCATAAGCAGCCTGCTGTCCGCGTTTCGCATTTAAGATTTTTCCGAAAAAGTCAATCTCCCAACTGGCCACAACCGGAAGCATATACGATTTTACACCCGACATGTTTTCAGGTTTTGTAATCGTTCCCTGCGGAGCTAAGTTAATAGACGGCAGGTAAGACAAGCGAGCTGAGGTTAGCATAACCTTAGCTTCTTCCACACGAAGCACTGCTGCCTGCATATCTACATTGTTAGCCAGCCCTTCTTCAATCAAGGCCTGCAATTTTGCATCACGGAAAATGTTCTGCCAAGGCAAATTTCCCATGTTAGCCGTATCGGCTGCCAACGTATCGACTGCCGAAGCCGGGTCACGATAGATGCCTGAGGCATCTATCGTTTCCGGACGGTCGTAAGCTTTATAGATGTGACAACTGCTCATCATGGCAGCCAAACACATCGCTCCTAATATTTGTTTCTTCATTATCATCTTTCAGTTTGTGAGCCTTGAGTCTTTAAGTTTGCTACAAGTCGGTACCAGGAAGGTAACAAACTTACCAACTTAAAAACCAAAGAACTCAATACTTATCATTTATGCGTATTAGTAGGAGAATACTGTTCAATTTCGGATTTGACTTCGCTTTCATCAAGACCTTCCCATTCAATTGGCTTGAATTTTTCCTGTAACCACTGGAATACCACAAACAGTACCGGAACAATGAAAATCTGAAGAATCATACCAATCAACATACCACCAATAGTAGAGGCTCCCAATGTACGGTTACCATGAGCTCCTACACCCATAGCCAACATCAACGGAATCAAACCGACAATCATAGCCAATGAGGTCATCAAGATAGGACGCAAACGAGCTGCAGCTCCTAATACTGCTGCCCAAGAAATACTCATACCCTGCTTACGACGGTCAAGAGCAAACTCTACAATCAAGATTGCATTCTTTGCCAACAGACCCATCAACATAATCAAGGCAATCTGCATATAAATGTCGTTTGACATAGATCCCAAAATCATCTTCAATGCCGGAATACTTCCCAAGGCTGCAAATCCGTTTACAAAGATGAAGCTACCCATCAAACCGAACGGCACAGAGAGCAATACAGACAACGGAAGAATGTAGCTTTCATACTGTGCGCTCAACAGCAAGTAAACGAATACGAAACACAATACGAAGATAATACCTGTAGAACTTCCACTAGTCTGCGCCTCTTCACGAGCCATACCTCCCAATTCATAACCGAAACCTGCCGGAAGATTTTCTTCAGCCACTTCTGCGATAGCCTTAAGTGCTTGACCTGAAGTATAACCTGAGCCTGGAGCTACCATGACTTTAATAGAAGTATACAAGTTGAAACGGCTGATTACATCCGGACCATATACTTTCTTCAAGCTGACAAACTGGGTAATCGGAGCCATTTCTCCATTCTTGGCACGAACTTTTATGCTGTTCAGCGTTTCCATGTTCTTGGTTGCCTCACGCTCTGCCTGAATCATTACACGGTACATCTTACCGAAACGGTTAAAGTTTGAGGCATACATACCACCATAATATCCTTGCATAGTTGTCAAGATATCGCTCGGACTGATACCTGCCTTTTTACAAGCAGCTGCATCAATATCCAGCTGATACTGAGGGAAAGTAGGATTAAAAGTGGTCTGGGCACGGCTGACTTCCGGACGTTTTTCCAAAGCAGCGATATAATTATGAACCACTTCAGAGAAATGATCCAAGCTTCCACCGGTCTTATCCTGCATATTCAACTCAATATCACTTGATGCTGAATATCCCGGAATCATAGGAGGAGCAAAGAATAATACCTGTGCATCCTTTATCACTTTCTGGGCACGCATAAATAAGGTAGCAACCACCATATCTGAATTCTGCATGGTAGAACGTTCTTCCCAGTCTTTCAACTTAATAATCACCGAACCATAAGAAGGTCCCTGACCTCCGATAAACCCAAAACCTGAGATAACGGTACGTGACTCAACAGCCGGGTCGGCAGCAATCAGGCTATCTACTTTAGCCAACACTTCCATAGCACGCTCTTTCGAGGTTCCGGGAGGAAGAGTTACGGCACCCATAATGG
>URDR01000110.1 GCA_900546645.1 uncultured Bacteroides sp.
ATCTACAACAGTGGAAAGACTGTAGCTGAAGCACTTGAACAGGTACGCACCGATATACCGATGAGCAAGGAAATCGAATATATCATTTCGTTCGTTGAAAATTCACAACGAGGTATTATCCGGTAAAAAAGATTTTGTATCTTTACCTCATCAACAAAACTTTTAAATTAAAGTATACACCTATGGTATATAAATTTAGAATCATATCTGATGAAGTCGATGACTTCTTGAGAGAAATCAAAATTGATTCAGAAGCTTCTTTTTATGACTTACATGAAGCTATCCTAAAATCGGCCGGATATAAGGACGACCAAATGACCTCTTTCTTCATTTGTGATGATGACTGGGAAAAAGAAACTGAAATCACGCTGGAAGATATGGGAGGAGGCAGTTCGGAAGAAGATACCTATGTAATGAAAGAAACTCCACTCAGCGAGCTCCTGGAAGATGAAAAACAGAAGCTGCTGTATGTCTTCGACCCTCTGGCTGAACGTGTGTTCTTCATTGAACTGTCTGAAATCATTACAGGAACAGATTTAGACAAAGCTGTCTGCTCACGTAAAGAAGGTCAAGCGCCTAAACAGCTAATTGACTTCGATGAGCAAATGAGCACCAATACTTCACTCGATTTGGATGAAAACTTCTATGGAGACCAAGACTTCGATATGGAAGACTTCGACCCAGAAGGATTTGATATGGGAAGTGGAGGTAATCCATACGATGAAGATAAATACTAACCAACCAGAGAAGATAAAAAATTAAAACCAAGTAACAAGGTGCAGTAGCCTAATTAGTTGGTTTTAATTTTTTATCTTTTTTAATACTACTTGCATGATGCCCACACTTATCGTACTTATAGGCCCGACAGGTGTCGGAAAAACAGAACTCAGCCTGAAAATAGCCGAGCACTGCCATACTGAAATCATTTCTTCTGATTCACGGCAACTTTATGCCGACTTGAAAATAGGCACGGCTGCTCCAACTCCCGAACAGCTCAAACGGGTACCCCACCATTTCGTAGGAACGCTCCAACTGACCGATTATTACAGCGCAGCACGCTATGAAGAAGAAGTCATGGAGAAGCTGAAAGAACTCTTTCAGACCCATTCATCGGTAGTCATGACCGGAGGTTCAATGATGTATATCGATGCGGTATGTAAAGGAATCGATGACATCCCAACCATAGATTCAGATACACGTGAACTCATGCTGAAACGCTATGAAAAAGAAGGATTGGAAGCACTCTGTGCTGAATTAAAGCTGCTCGACCCGGAATATTATGCTCAAGTAGACGTCAAAAACCCCAAACGGGTAATCCATGCGCTTGAGATATGCTATATGACCGGAAAAACGTATACGTCCTTCCGAACCAGAAGCCAGAAAAAACGTCCATTCAATATTTTGAAAATAGGATTGCGACGGGAACGTGAAGAACTATATGAACGAATCAACCGGCGAGTAGACTTGATGATGGAAGAAGGACTGCTGGAAGAAGCAAAAAGGGTTTATCCTTACCGCTCATTAAACTCGCTGAACACGGTAGGATATAAGGAGCTGTTTAAGTTTCTTGACGGAGAATGGGAATTGCCTTTTGCCATTGAAAAAGTAAAGCAAAACTCACGCATTTACTCACGCAAACAGATGACATGGTTTAAACGGGATGCTGATATTACCTGGTTTCACCCCGATCAGGAAACTGAAATCATGGAATATATCAGCCGGCAGATAGGCCAAAACTAAGTGTTACTTGCTTTCTTTTCACCCTAAATCAAGATAATCAAATGGAATGAAAAGGCAGGTTTACCCAATATAAAAGAGTCATACCACCTCTGAAAACAAAAGGGGATATGACTCTTTTTCTTTTACTCATAAAAAACAAGCCATCTCAAAAGGAACATTCAATGGCTTCCATTAGCACTCTTGATTCTATAAAAAGCCTTGATGTCTCATATAAAACGCTTCCGCATCTCAACTTAAACACCTTGACGTTTCAACCTGAATGTCTAAGAGAAACGAAGCGGGAGGCAGTCTGTTGTCTCCCCCCCTACCGGCTCCACGGCAAATCAGAGAAAAACTTGCATCTGCGTACCTTGGTCCACCAAAGAATACTCTTCTCAAAGCGCTCCGGAATAGAAACCAACGAGGCAGAACGCAAATTCTCATCCCGCTCTGCCTTAAATAAAAAGCGCATGGACATATATTCCTTATGGGCCCTTAATACAGCCAGAGAATTGTTTTTATCGCCTTTCAGCAAAAAAACAAATGCAGCCAAATAATCCAAGAAAAGGCGGACACGCATCACCCTGTAAAGTTCGTTCTCCGGCAAATTCTTATAAAGCATAATCAGATTATTGCGAAAATTAAGCAATGTCTTGCGAGGGTTTTCTTTCTTCAATGTTGCTCCTCCCACATGATACACCCTGCTGAACGGCAAACAAACGATGCCATAACCGCGACTGCGCAAGCGCCAGCAAAGATCAATTTCCTCCATGTGAGCAAAAAAACGCCCGTCTAATCCTCCTACTTCACGGTATACTTGGAGACGGATCAAAAGAGCAGCTCCCGTAGCCCAAAACACAGGGATTATGTCTTCATACTGACCGTGATCAGATTCTATTACATCAAAAATACGACCACGACAAAATGGATAACCATATTTATCAATAAAGCCTCCTGCGGCACCGGCATATTCAAAACAAGATTTTTCCTGAAAGCTGAGCAACTTAGGCTGGCAGGCTGCCACTTGGGGATGCTTATCCAAATAGTCTGTCATCGGTTCAAGCCACCCTGAAGTAACTTCCACATCACTGTTCAACAAAACTACATACTCTGCATCTATCTGTTGCAGAGCCCGATTATATCCCTCGGCAAAACCATAGTTTTCACTCAAACGGATTAAACGGACTTCGGGAAATTCACGCTCAATTACTTCACAAGAATTATCAGAAGAGGCATTGTCGGCTACACAGATTTCAACTCCTTCTCCCTGTGAATAAGCTATCACAGAAGGAAGGAAGCGACGGAGCATCTCAGCCCCATTCCAGTTTAAAATAACTACTGATGTTTTCATTCTAATATCATCCCTCGCAGAGCCGTACCGTCTTCATTAAAATCGCCCAGCTTCACACGTAACAAACGGTTGTCAAGGCTTTCATCATGCCCTAATTCCACCCGGATATAGTTTGATGTAAAGCCATGCATGGGAGTGCCCGGCTTCGATTTTTCCATCAAAACAACTGCCTCCTGCCCGATGTGACGCGCATAAAAAGCATGCGTCTTTTCATCTGATAAAGCCAAAAGGCGCTGGCTACGCTGATGCTTTTCATCGGCCGAAACCACGTAGTCAATCTTAAGCGCTTGTGTTCCGGGGCGTTCTGAATAGCTAAACACGTGAAGTTGAGTTAAATCAAGCCCCTTTATAAACTCGTAAGCCTGCTCAAAAAACTCCGGTGTCTCCCCACGTGTACCTACAATCACATCCACACCGATAAAGGCATCGGGCATCAGTTGCTTAATGGTATGGATTTTTGAAGCAAACAAAGCTGTATCATACCGACGGCGCATTAACTTCAATACATCGTCGCACCCCGACTGCAAGGGAATGTGGAAATGAGGCATAAAGCGACGAGAACGAGATACGTATTCTATGATTTCATCTGTCAGAAGATTAGGCTCTATCGATGAGATACGGTAGCGCTCAATTCCCTCTACCTCATCAAGTGCCTTTACCAAGTCAAAGAAGGTTTCTCCGGTTGTCTTCCCAAAGTCACCGATATTTACTCCGGTCAACACAATTTCCTTGCCTCCTTCGGAAGCAGCCTGACGGGCTTGAGCTACAAGATCTTCAATCTTTCCGTTACGGCTCCGTCCGCGTGCAAAAGGAATAGTACAGTACGAACAAAAATAATCACATCCATCTTGTACTTTCAAAAAATAACGCGTACGGTCTCCTCTTGAACATGAAGGCGAAAAGCTACGAATCTCTTTTGCATCTGTAGTAATGGTCTTCCCGTGTACATTCTTCTCTAAGTTTCCCAAATAATTCACCAAGTCTCCTTTTTGCTCAGCACCCAGTACAAGGTCTACCCCTTCTATTTCTGAGACCTGTCCAGGCTTCAACTGTGCATAACAACCTGTAACCACTACAAATGCACCGGGATGCTCTTTGGTCAGACGGTGAATGGCCTGACGACATTTCTTGTCGGCCATTTCTGTTACCGAACAGGTGTTAATCACACAGATATCTGCCTTCTCTCCTTTACGTACAGTGCGCACTCCGGCTTCCTTTAAAGTTTTACCTATTGAAGAGGTTTCTGCAAAGTTAAGCTTGCAGCCTAATGTATAATAAACGGCCTTCTTATCTTGAAAAACAGTCGTATCAATCATATCTATTTCTTTTTAATATAGCCTACAAAGATACTGATTTCTCCGGGATTTTCTCCTTTTTTCATCTCTTCTCAAACATCATATCAGACAAGTTAACTAAAAAGATATATTTTAAAACATATTTTTTTAATAAAAAGTCGGTCCAAAGTGAACAACGTATTGTAAAAGTACGTATCTTTGCAGCGTTCTAAGAAAACAAAGAAGTATTACAGATTTTAAAAAAGCAAAGAAAATGAAAAAATTAGTATTTTTATTCGTAGCATTCGTTGCTGCATCTTTCGCATCATGTGGAAACAAAGCAGCTAACACTGAAGCAAACGCAGATTCAACTGCAGTAGTAGTAGAAGAAGAAGTTGTAGTAGCAACTGATTCTGCAGCTTGCGATTCAGCAGCTTGTGATTCAGCAGTTGTTGCTGAATAATCTAATCGGATAAATTAGAGAGAATTGAAAGTCTGAGTGCGTAAAAGCACTACAGACTTTTTTTATGCCTTCGCCCTTCCTCTCGATTACCAGAAATACAGAAGTCTGGTTATTATAACCATATCTCTATTCGCAATCAGGGATACAAAATCATCTCCACAAAAAAAACATAAAACAATATAAAAAAATAGCCCCGGACAGAGCATTCTATCCAGGGCTTTTATCAAGTATTTACAGATACAAATTAAGCTTCTTCTGCAACAACTTCGAAAGGAATTTCTACAGAAACTTCCTTGTGAAGTTTAACAACTGCTTTATACTGACCAACTTCTTTAACTGAATCTTTAACAACGATAATCTTACGATCGATGTTGTGACCCAATTTAGCCAATTCTTCAGCAATCTGAATGTTACCAACTGAACCGTAGATAACTCCGGTAGCACTAACTTTAGTAGCAATTGTCAAAGTAACATCTTTCAAAGATTCAGCAACAGCTTCAGCGTCTTTCTTAATCTTTTCCAATTTGTGAGCACGTTGTTTCAATTCTTCAGCCAACATTTTTTTAGCAGCCGGAGAAGCGATAACAGCTTTACCAGTCGGAATAAGATAGTTACGACCATAACCAGACTTAACGGTTACAATATCATTTTTGTAGCCTAAGTTTACTACGTCTTCTTTCAAAATAATTTCCATACTCTTATTCCTCCTTTATTATTTCATCATATCAGTTACGAAAGGCAGCAAAGCCAAGTGACGAGCTCTCTTAACAGCCTGCGCAATACGACGCTGGAACTTCAATGAAGTACC
>URDR01000111.1 GCA_900546645.1 uncultured Bacteroides sp.
TTATACGACTCACTATTATGAGTTGTAGAATTCCCGGTTATAAAAAGGTAAACAGTTGAGGGAAAAACCAGTTCTCCATCAAGCCATTTTTGCTTTAAAGGCAAGTGCATACATGCGCATTTGCTTTACCATAGCAAGCAGTCCGTTGCTTCGGGTAGGTGACAAGTGCTCCTTCAGTCCGATTTTTTCAATGAAATAAAGTTCCGAGTCTAAGATTTCATCGGGAGTATGACCTGATACCACTTTGATAAGCAGCGTAATGATTCCCTTAACGATGAGGGCGTCACTTTCTGCTTGAAAGATTATTTTGCCGTCATCAGTTAAGTCAGATTGCAGCCATACCCGACTTTGGCATCCGTCAATTAAGTTCTGTTCTGTTTTATATTGGGGAGCAAGCGGCTCTTGCTCATTGCCTAAATCAATCAGTAACTGATATTTATCCATCCAGTCGTCAAAGTTGCTGAATTCTTCGATAACCTCATCTTGTAATTCGTTAATTGTTTTCATTATCGTTTTCTTTTGTTTATTTTTCATTATAAATTACTCCCAATACCGTTTGTCCTACAGCTTGAAGAGTCGCCTTTTCAATATGTTCTATATTATCATTCAGAGTGTGCCACGTCGGATTAAATCCCGTGTTCCCTTGTAAGTCATAGTGTATGATGTCTACGCATGGAATCTGGCGGTATTGGTTTACATAAATGTGGTCGTCAGTTACTTCCCCTCCGTTTTGTTTGATAAAGTAATTGCCATATCCCAGTTTGTCTGCCATCTTCCATATCTTTTTCATGGCATGATTTGCTGTTCGTTTTGAATAGCCTTCGTAGTAAAAGGTAGCATTTTCTCCTCCTACCATGTCCAATAAGATACCATAGCGTGCCTTGTAATCGGGAACATGTGGAATACGTCCCCAGTATTGCGAACCTAAACACCAGGTATCCGGCTTGTGCATTCCTTGGTAAAACTCGGGAGTGCCATAATCTTCTGCATCGAAAAAGGCAATGTCAATGCCAATGGCAGGTGCTTGTTTCTGAACTTGGCGGGCTATTTCAAGTAATACACCCACACCGCTTGCTCCGTCATTGGCACCGTCGATAGGGCGGTGATGGTTTTTGTCCTCATCGTGGTCGGCATACGGGCGACTGTCCCAGTGGGCGCATAAAAGAACCCGTTTTTTGCTTTCAGGATTATAGGCTCCGATGATATTACGGGCTTTAAGTATGGTGCCGTCGTATGCTACCAAATCAGCATATTGGTTATATACTTTAGCCCCGAAGCGTTCCAGCTCTGCAGCCAAGTATGTGCCACAGTCTCGGTGAGCTTGGGTGTTGGGAACGCGTGGTCCGAAGTTGACTTGGCTTTGTATATATGAGTAGGCACTGTCCGCTGAAAAAGTCGGTGGATTTATAAATGCCTCTTCATTATCCTCTATTGTAGTTTTGCTACTGGCCTTGGAACTGTTCCCGCAGGATATTAACCCTGCACCGAGGAAAAACACGGTTACAGCCGGAATCTTCTTGAATATATTCATGATATATATAATAGGTTGGTTTGTGCGCAAAGTTAATATTTAAACATGGAGACGCAAAAGTGCGCTTCGCTTTTTCACGAACTTTTTATAACTTTGCAAGAAAGCAATCTAAATACTGTATGAAGCAACATTTTTATTATTTTATATTGTCTGTAGCATTCCTTTTTGTAAGCCTTCGGTCGGGAGCAGCAACGAATAATGAAGTGGAGAAATTATTGGCTAAAGCCAAGCAGGAGTTGTATTCCAATCCCCGTCAATCGGCATATTGTTCATCAAAGGTTCAGGAGATAGCTTTCTCTGATGATCAGCGTGTGCGCGCATTTTTGCTTTATGCACAGGCAGAGGAAATGTTAGGTGATTTTGATGGCTGTCTTCAGGCTTTGTTTAAAGCCGACAGACTGATTTCAAAGACCGACACGCAGTTAAGAGGAGCATTATACAATCAAATGAGCGGAAGTTATTGCTTATTGGGTGATTATACAAAGGCGATAGAGTTGAGTGATTTGGCTATCAACCTGTTTAAAACTGAAAATGATTCTGTTAATCTGGCGCAGGCTTATAACAGTCGTGGTATTATTCATTCACATTTAGATGAGTATGTGCAAGCCGACCGTTTTTTTATGCAGGCATTAGAGATTAACCGGAAGTATAAAAATTTGAAGAAGATAGCTGCAAATTTAAATAACCTTTGTCTGTATCCGGGTGATTTGCCTACTCAGATACGTTGGATTAGCGAGGCAATTGTGATTAATCGAAACTTAAATGCCACATGGTCATTAAGTGAGAACTATAATAATTTAGGACGCTTGTATTATTATCAAAAGAAATATGTACAAGCCGTTATTGTTTTGAATAAAGCTTATCAGTTGGCATCAGGAATTAGTGCTAAAGGGTTAATATGCGATAATTATGAATATCTTTCTTGGGTTTATGCTGCAACGGGAGAATTTAAAAAGGCTTACGAGAAACAGGTTGCCCTTTATGCTTTGAATAAAGAGATACAAAATGTAACAAAGCTGCGTAATGTGGAGCAGAACGTAGCAAGGGAGCGCTTGGAATACCAGCATCAGGAGAATCTGCGTAAAGAGCAGGAGTATGAAATTGCTCAGTTAAGGAGGAACATTGTTTTGGTACTGGTTGTTGCGTGTTCGCTGGCCATTATTGGATGGCTTCTTCATCAGCGTGTGAAGCGTAAGAAAAAACTGCAATTGATAAATACGCAATATCGTTTGGAACAGTCTGAACATGAAGTAGCGAAGTTAAAAGTGCATCAACAGGAAATGGAACTTCTGCATGTACAGTCGGCTTTGGAAAATAACAAGCAGGAGATGACAAACTTTGCCGTTTTTCTTCAGAGCAGGAATGAACTGTTGGATAAGATACGTGAATTAATCAGGCAAGGCTATAAAATGGAGGGTTCTGAGCTGTTGACTCATCTGAAAAAAATTAATGCTTTTATCAGCCAGCATCAGAGTGGGGACAAGACAGGCAGTTTGACTTTGCGGCATATCGATGAAAAGAATCAGGAGTTTATAGAACGGTTGGTGGAGCGTCATCCGGGTCTGACTCAAGGAGAGCGTCATTTGGCTACTCTGCTCCGGGTAGAATTGTCAACTAAGGAAATAGCGATGTTGTCGGGCACGACTCCTAAAACAATCAATATGAATCGCTATCGCCTGCGAAAGTCTTTGGGACTTTCATCTGAAGATGATTTGGTGGAATATATTCGTTCAATTTGATTTTCAATATCTGTCTTAGCTAATAAATGGAGTTGCTTTAAGCAGCTCCATTTGTATATGAAAAGGCTATTTCTTACTTGGAGGTATTGTGATGATGCACTTTGTTTTTTACAGACCGAATCGAGAAGTATCAATACCTTTTGACTCTTTTTTCTTAAACCCTCCGAACTTATAGCTGAATGACACTGTCAGATTGCGGCGGTAGTTTGCTACATTCATATCGAGGTGCTGCAAACCGTTACGCACTTTTATGTCGAAATGGTTGTAGCCGTTGAAGAGATCATTTCCTTTCACTTGAATCATGGCTTTATTGCCCGCGAAGGTGTAGCGCAGGGCGGCGTCAATAACTCCGATGGGTTGGATGTAATAGCTTCCTTGGATAGCCTTCGTCTGTCCGAAGGTCGAGACTTCCAGTTTGATATTCGGCTGTTTACTTATCGTGAAGGTGTTTCTCCAGTTCCCGATTCCCGACCATTGTTGATTATCGAAGGGAGCGTCAAAATAGTTGCTTGCCTTATCGTGTTTTAGCAGAAGGGTTAGCATCAGGTTACTGTCCCACCATTCGCCTACTTTGAACGGGACAACGGCAGTAAGTGTGAAGTTTCGCGAGTAGTCCCAGTTTTGGAAATTGTAAATCGATTTCAGTTCATTGGTGTCCAAGTAAACCATCTGTGTGAAATAATCAGGTTGATAGCTGTAACTGAGTTGGAAGATGTATTTTTGTTTTAGAATGTAGACCAATGTAGCAGAATAGTCGGCATAAGGTTTTAAGAAGGCATTGCCGATAGATTGCTGGTAACCATTCAGGTAACCGATAGTGCCGCTCAATGTCCAGTAGTCGGGGTAAGTCTTGTCTGAACTGAATTCCAGTTGGAAGATGTGCGATACGGAAGGCATATAGTTCAAGCTAAAAGTAGGATAGACCGCCCATCTTTTGTAATCCATCATTTGGTAATATTCTCCGGCTACCGATGTGCTTAAGTTCCATTGTTCATTCAGCTGTTTGCTGAATCCGGTATAGATGTTATAAGTATATTCGTTGATACGGCTTTCTGTATTGCTATCCGCCATATCGATGCGGTCATAAAGCTGTGTGTTGCGGTCGTTCACATAAGTAAATGAAGCTCCGTAGTTCAGTGTCCATGCGTTGGCAAGGCTGTGGCTTTGGTCGGCATACACTTTCCAGCGGTCGATGCGTTGGTTAGAGGTACTGACAAAGGTGTTTTCTGTTCCGGTTGGAGTCTTGTCGGTAAAATCTTGTGTGTCTTTGCTTGAATAATAAGTATAGTCTGCTCCTGCTTTCAACCCGAATCCAGAGACATAGCCTAAAGCGGCATTATGCATCTGCCCGTTGCTACGGTGATTGTTGTACGAGTTGGTCAGGTTACCCCAAGCTGTCAGATGGTTTGTCCCTTTGGGCGTGAAGTTTGTGGTATAGCTTAGGCTGAGTCGGTTCTTTTCATCGAACTTATAGGTACCACCGACGCGGATCAGATGCGCCAAGTCTCGTCCTTGTCCGTCATCGTAGAGGGAGACATCGTAAACTTGATTTTCCACCGTGTGGCGGGCAAAAAAATCCATTGACTGTCGGCTGTAACGTGAGTGGACGTTATACATAAAGTCGGTTTCCCACTTAGGCGTAGTGTATACTAAGGTAATACCTCCTTCTCCTCCGGCTTCTTTCAGCTGAGTATAAGTTCCGTTTATCTCTCCCTGAAGGCTACTTTCTTCCGGTTTGTAGCCTTTCAGTACGATGTTGATAGCCGCACCGCGTACGTGGAGCTGCGGAGGTGCGCTGTACATTACCTCTGCGCGTTCCACACGCGATGCCGGCATGCTCTTTAAGAGAGAAATCAGTTGCTCATAGGTCATCGATGAAGGAACACCGTTCAGAATGAGGCTTACCGAGCTGCTGCCAGCCAGTGTCAGTACATCGTTTTGCTCAATGACACCCGGCAATTGCTTTACTGCTTCGTAGGCATTGGTTACTAATTTATAGGAACTCGCATTTGAAAACCCCTAAATCTTCAGTTTAGGGGATGAAAAATGCGGGGTAGCGCAGCTACTCTTGGTTTTCGATGTATTTTTTGATGGTTTCCTGACTGACATTTCCGACTGATGACGCAAAATATCCATCCGTCCAAAATGTGTTTTCCCAGTAAAATACATGTCTAAGGTAATTTTCATGTCTTTTCCAAATGGCAGTTGTTTAC
>URDR01000112.1 GCA_900546645.1 uncultured Bacteroides sp.
ACCAAGAAAAACAGGACCAGAATCTGTTGTGTTACCATTACACCATAGCCCAAAATCACAGATCGTTTGTCATCTTTTTCGTTTGACGCTGCAAAGGTACAACTTTTTTGAAACATACAAAGACTTTTTCCTCTTTTCTTGAAAAAAAATCTATTTTCACCGTATTTTTTCTAAGACAAAGGTAGATTTCCCCAACTATTTATCCAATCGCCATGATGAAAACCAAAGAGTTTACCCGTAATCCAAAAACTAAAATACAGCTGATTTAAGCAAACTATTGTTCTAAAAGCAACTAAAAAATACAAAATTAAAAAGAGAAATCATCACTTTCTTTCGTGATATACAGAAAAGCCCGTATATTTGCCCTTATAATAACAAAGATTTTAAAACAAATAAATAAGAGATGAACGAAACAAACACCTTAGTAGAAAAAATAATAGAAGGCATTCAAGAGAAAAAAGGAAAAAACATCGTCATAGCCGACTTAACAAAGATAGAAGATACCATTTGCAACTACTTCGTCATCTGTCAGGGTAATTCACCCAGTCAGGTAACTGCTCTCGTAGATTCCATAAAAGAACATGTAAGAAAAGAAACCGGAAATAAAGTATACGGAATAGATGGGTTACGTAATGCGGAATGGGTAGCCATGGATTACAGCGACGTACTTGTACATGTATTTCTACCGGAAGTACGAGACTTTTATCAATTAGAATACCTATGGGCAGATGCCAAACTGACAAGCATCCCCGATTTAGATTAATTTATTGATATTCAAATTAGGACAATCATGAAAGAAAAACCCAATAAACAACCAAGAGTTAACATTCCACGTCCCAGCCTTACCTGGCTTTACTTGGTCATTTTAATAGGATTGATTTATCTTTTCTTCTCTTCCGAAGGAGGAAGTGCCAGCAAAGAAGTTGCCTATACGGAATTTAAAGAAATGATAAGTAAAGGTTATGCAAGCAAGATTGTTGCCTATGACAACAATACGGTAGACATGTATCTCAAGCCTGAACACATTGTTGATGTATTCAAGAAAGATGCTAAAGATGTAGGACGCAGTCCTATTGTCAATGTACAAATTGGCTCAATAGAAGCGTTAGATAAGTTTCTCGATGAACAGACTGAAAAAGGAAACTTTAAAGGAGAAATAAAATATGATAAGAAAGGAGACTACTTCGGAACTATTTTCTGGAATATCGCTCCCCTATTGTTTTTTGTCGCATTATGGTTCTTCCTGATACGCCGCATGAGCGGAGGAGGTGGTGGAGGAGCTCCCGGAAATGTTTTCAACGTAGGCAAAAGCAAAGCGCAGTTGTTTGAAAAAGGAGCTAACCGCATTACTTTTAAAGATGTAGCCGGACAGGCCGCTGCCAAACAGGAGGTCCAAGAAATTGTTGACTTCTTGAAGCAACCTCAAAAATACACTGAGCTGGGAGGAAAAATTCCTAAGGGAGCACTTCTGGTAGGTCCTCCGGGAACTGGTAAAACCTTACTTGCAAAAGCAGTAGCCGGAGAAGCTGAAGTTCCATTCTTTTCTATCTCAGGTTCCGACTTCGTGGAAATGTTTGTCGGTGTAGGAGCATCACGCGTACGCGACCTGTTCCGCCAGGCAAAAGAAAAATCACCTTGTATCATTTTCATCGATGAAATTGATGCGGTGGGACGTGCCCGCGGAAAGAACCCAAACATGGGTGGAAATGACGAACGTGAGAATACACTGAATCAGCTACTGACTGAAATGGACGGATTCGGTTCAAACAGCGGAGTAATCATCTTGGCTGCAACCAACCGGGTTGACATTTTGGACAAAGCCTTACTTCGTGCCGGACGCTTCGACCGTCAGATTTATGTGGATTTGCCCGACTTGAACGAGCGAAAGGAAGTTTTTGGCGTTCATTTGAAACCATTGAAACTGGACGACACGGTAGATGTAGATTTATTGGCACGCCAAACTCCGGGATTCAGCGGAGCCGACATCGCCAATGTATGTAACGAAGCTGCTCTGATTGCTGCCCGCCATAAAAAAGCCGCAGTAGGAAAAGATGATTTCTTAGCTGCTGTTGACCGCATCGTGGGTGGACTGGAAAAGAAAACACGCGTCATGACCGCTGCAGAGAAACGGGCTATTGCCCTGCACGAAGCTGGACATGCTACGGTTTCATGGCTTCTGGAGCATGCCAATCCGCTGATTAAAGTTACCATTGTTCCCAGAGGCCGTGCATTAGGAGCTGCCTGGTATCTGCCGGAAGAGCGTCAGTTGACAACCAAAGAGCAAATGCTGGATGAAATGTGTGCCACCTTAGGTGGACGTGCTGCTGAAGATGTGTTTATCGGACATATCTCAACCGGTGCCATGAACGATTTGGAACGCGTAACCAAACAAGCATATGGCATGATTGCCTATGCCGGAATGAGTAACAAATTACCTAATTTATGCTATTACAACAATGATGAATACAGCTTCAACAAGCCGTATAGCGAACATACTGCCGAACTGATTGACAAAGAAGTTCAAATCATGATTAACGAACAGTATGAACGTGCCAAATCGCTGCTGAAAGAGCATGAAAAAGGTCACCACCAGTTAGCCGAGCTACTGATAGAGAAAGAAGTAAT
Organism: uncultured Bacteroides sp.; assembly: GCA_900546645.1. Taxonomy (GTDB): domain Bacteria; phylum Bacteroidota; class Bacteroidia; order Bacteroidales; family Bacteroidaceae; genus Phocaeicola. The sequence continues at coordinate 2,626 of URDR01000112.1, forward strand.
TTTCGCTGAAGACGTAGAGCGCATCTTCGGAAAACGCCCTTGGGCCTCACGTTCTGAAGAAATCATGGCAGCTCAAGACAAAGCATTAGAAGCCAAGACAGAACAAGAAAACACAGAAACATTAGCTTTGCCTCAACAGCCACAAAGCGAAGAGAACGATCATTCTGAAAAACAAAATTCATAAAAAGACATTCAGGCATCCCTCTTTTTCTTACTTTTGTTTGCTGTGCTAAAACATATAGCCGGAAAACAAAAGTAAAGAACAGAGGTTTATCAAACATTTATACATAAAACTTTAAACAATACCTACGTGAAAAATAATCTCATACAGCGAACTATTACAGGAATTATTTTCGTAGCTATACTTATCACCTGTATTTTAGGAGGACCTGTTCCTTTTACCATCCTCTTTGCTCTTATCAGTGCTTTAACCATTCATGAGTTTGGAACGATTATCAGTAAAAACGGAGAAACTCAAATCAATAAGCCTATCAGTATGCTCGCCGGGGGCTTTTTATTCTTCGGATTTGCTTACTTGGGAGCTGTTCCCGGACATAATGAGGTACTGATTCCCTATTTATTCTTAATCATTTACCTGTTGGTAAGTGAACTCTATCTGAAGCGTCCGAACCCTCTTCATAATTGGGCGTACACCATGATGTCGCAGCTATATATTGCCTTACCGTTCGCCCTGCTCAACGTATTGGCTTTTCATACCAATGTAAATGGAAGTTCCTCTGAATATAACCCGATTTTGCCCTTGTCAATCTTCATCTTCAACTGGGTGAATGATACCGGTGCCTACTGCAGCGGCATGTTGTTCGGCAAGCACAAACTGTTTGAACGCATTTCACCCAAGAAATCATGGGAAGGCTCCATCGGAGGCGGTATGTTCAGCATAGGTGCAGCTTTTGTCATGGCACACTTCTTCCCGTTCATGTCAACCGCTGTATGGGTCGGGTTAGGTTTAGTTATCATTGTATTCGGTACTTGGGGAGATTTGACTGAATCGCTGCTAAAGCGCACTTTAGGCATTAAAGATTCCGGAAACATCCTTCCGGGTCACGGAGGTATGCTTGACCGCTTTGACAGCACTTTACTTGCCGTTCCTGCCGCTGTGGTTTATCTTTATATCATCTCTCTTATCGGATAAGCCACCTGCTTTAAACGCTCTGAAAAAGGTCTAAAACGCTTAGTCGATTCACATCAGACACCGAGGAATCATAAATCAAACGCCAAGGAGATATCAATTTATTTCCTTGGCGTTTTTTTGAAGATACTTTTCCTACCCCTTTATTCTTCTGACAGCTGCTCTTTCGGCCAGTTTACCAGATACAGAGTTTCCGTGGCACGGGTAAAAGCTGTATATAGCCAGCGGTAATAATCGGGCGAAACCATCTCATCGGTCAAGTATCCCTGATCAAGAAAGACACGCTGCCACTGACCGCCTTGTGCTTTATGACAAGTCACTGCATAAGCATACTTCACCTGCAAAGCATTATAGTAAGGATCTTCTTTAATTCTCTTTATCCGTTCACGCTTGGAAGACAGATGAGCATAATCTTCGAAGACAGCCTCAAACAGTTTCTCTCCTTGTTCGCGAGGCAACGAAGGAAAGTCTGTATGAAGGGTATCAAGCAGCAAAGTTACCTCCAATTCTAAATCATCATAGTCCGGAAAACGCAACACAACATCAGCAAAACGAAAGCCATACATTTCGCGCACCCGGCGTACCCGGCGTACCACTGCCACATCCCCGTTGGCTATGAAATCAAGTTCCTTGCAATCAGCTCCCCAAAAGTAATTATTCTTCGCCACCATCAGCACATCTCCTGCATTCAACTCATCTTCACGGTATAATATCGTATTGCGGATTCCTCTATTATACAAATTAGCCCGCTTGTTTGAACGGCAGATAATAATGGTTTCATCCATACCCACCTTATCATAACTGTCGCTGATAGCTTCTATCAAATCGCCTCCCTGTATCACCTTCACATCGGGAAACTTGCCAATTCTCACAGAGGGAAGTCCGAAGCACGCATCTTTCATGATGGAATGACGCAGCAGCGTGGCATTATATAAAATGCCCGAATCGGCAGCCTGACGCACAACCTGCGTAAGCAAACACTCGGTAACTTCTAAACCATACCCCTGCAATACCGGAACCGAAAGCGCCGGACTCTGTTCCTCACCTACCGGAGGAAGCTGTGCCGTATCCCCCACCAGCATCAGACTGCATCCCGGAACACTATATACATATTCTATCAAATCATCAAGCAAACGCCCCGTTCCAAACGAAGCCCCAGAAAGTCCTTCATTCGCAATCATGGAAGCCTCATCTACAATAAACAGGGTCTGCCGGTGCAGATTCGTATTCAACGTGAAATTTTCCATATCGCCCGAAAAGACACGCTGCCGGTAAATCCGCCGGTGGATGGTATAGGCCGGATGATGGGAATAAAGCGAAAAGACCTTGGCAGCCCGACCGGTAGGAGCCAGCAGCACACACTTTCTGCCTACCTCACCTAACGTCTTGACCAAAGCACTCACCAAAGATGTTTTTCCGGTACCGGCATATCCCCTTAATACAAAGATTTTCTCTGAGGAAGGCGAAAGAAGAAAGTTTGAAAAAGAATTTAAGGCATTTTCTTGTTCTTCTGTTGGTTTATAGGAAAAATTTCGTTTAATTTGCTGCGATAAATCATTATTTAACATAATAGTACATTAAAAAGTTCATTGAACTTGGACTTGGTTCAAGTAAAATACTTATTTTTGCGCTACGAATATAAACTAAAAAAACAATATTATCATGAAAACA
>URDR01000113.1 GCA_900546645.1 uncultured Bacteroides sp.
ATCATTTTACCCGTAAAATACTGACGTGGGCAACGGTTCTTTAGCCATTTTAGGTTTTCTTCGGATAGAAAATCATCTAATTCTATATTCCAGTTAATCATTATTCCGCTTACAGGGGCACTGTCTTTTCCACCTTTATCGTCTGATACCATAATGATTCCCATAGAATCCCATATAAATATTCCGGGTTCCGCAAGACGCTCGTAATGTCCGAATATCTCACACAGTTCTCCTATTGTCATTCCCGGCATGAACGGCTTGCCGTTGTAGGTCATGGTCGTATCTGTAAATACAAACAAGTGCTTCATATTCACCCCCTCTTTTTCGTAGTCTATAGGCGGTTCTTCCGGCAGATGTTCTTCCAAAAACCGGTCTGTTTTTTTCATCAGTGTATCTACTTTGCCCAAAATGTTATCTATGCTTCCCATCGCCTTTTCGTGGTTGTAGCTGCATCCTGTACACGAGCTGAGTGCGGACAGGCAAAGCAGTCCGAAACATAGGGCAACGGCTGCCGGTGCGGGGAGGAATGGATGCTTGTTCATATTATTGTGATTGAGAGTTTTGTATATATTCCCGTAAAGCCTATTGTTTGTCATCTCGGCATTTGGTAGCCTACCATGTATTCTGCTCCACAGAAGCGGCATTGGTGGCGTGCCTCGTGCAAGCCTTCGCCCGAGCCGGTGGCCGGCTTTACCATATGATAATCTTCTGTGCGGTGCAGAGTGAGGTGGTGACATTCGGGACAAAGCTCGTAGCCTTCTTTGGTGAGAGGCATACGCAGCTTGAACCGTTCGCCACAGTCCGGACACTCGCAGACGAGGATATAGGCTGTTTTCAGTTTGAGTTCGAGTCGCTCGCCATCGGTGAGCAGGGGCAGATTCTCTTCTCCAACAGGCAGGGGCAGGGAGTGTACTTTCCTTCCCATACAGTTGGGGCAGGGATAGTGGCGGCGCAGCAGTCTGATTTTCTGCAAACGATGGTAGTGTATTGCCGCCAATATGGCGGGCCATACGGGGAAGAGCCATAGCATGGCCACTAATGTGCGTACCGTAAACGGACGACGGGTGGCGAGCAGTTCGAGAGCGGCTTCCGGAGTATCGGATTTGAGACATAGTTTGCGACGCATTACTCCAAAGGTAGCAAGGTTTATCAATAAAAGTGTAATCCGTCCTGTCCGTGAATCGAAGATGGAAAGGTAAACGGGTATCGCAGTCTCTTCCAGCCACGATTTCTGTGGAAGGATAATTCCTTCCCGATGTTCCGGTGCCGTTGTAGAAGAATGGGATACACCTGCCATCAACAGAAACAGAAGTACGCCCGCTATCCGGCGGTAAGAGCGTCGGGGGTTATCTTCCCGATAACGACTCGTCTTGCTGCTGTTTACCTTCAGCAGCAGGAGCAGTAATGCCGAAAAGACCGCTATGGCGATGAGGGCGAACAAGGCGAGCAGCACGAACCCTGCCGGATCGTAGGTACAACCTATGCCCGTAACCGACATATCGCCGAGAAGGAGAAAGATGCCTGCCACTACCGACACTTGCAGGGCAAAGCAGGGCAGTACGATTGCATAGAGAAAAAACTCCGGCAGATGGGCGTTTTTTACGAAACGCCAACACCGTTTCCACAGACGTGAACGGGCGGAGGGAATATCTGTATTCTGTTTCATGATTTTTGCTGTGAAGTTAATGTCAGTAAGTATAGCAAATATAAGCCAGCTTTCACTATCAAAAAACAAGGCTTCTGTATAATCTCCTAAATGGCTGTAATCTGTAATCAGTAAAGAGTTTAATTTTCAACAACTTGTATTGAATCAAGCACCCATTTCCCTTTTTCATAGTTGAATGTAGCACTACCATAACATCCTTCCTTTCGAATATTAAACTCAAATATGACAGGATGATTTTTCTCGCCATCGAACGTTTGTCGGGTAAATTCAATGTAATCAGTAATTCCATCAAGTGGCATGGCAAGAATAAGCATATCTTTGTTTCCGTATTTCACTTCCAGATCATCCCTAAAAAGTCCCGAACTGAGGATGAACATATCGCGGTTATGATAATACGTACTAAGCTTTTTGCTGTTTACGATAGCTTCAATCATTTCACTGAATTCGTTACGTTCCTTCTCCTCAGCCCTTAAATTCTCCAACTTCTGTTTTGTTTGTTCGCTATACTGCGCTGACTGCGGTGTTGAGTTTTCCAAAAAGCTCTCAAGATTCAACAGCTTCTCTTGTCCGGTAACGTCAAAAACACTAATCATGATATTACTCTTATCGTATGAAATACTCAGACCGATGATATAATCGCCGTTCTTTCGTACATAACTGGCTGAACCGTTGTTGTCAATCACAAAACACTGGTCTTCTTCTTCATAGGGGGCTAAACCATTGCTGAAGTCTGTCATCACAGCGTATCTTGTTGCCGATTCATTGACTATGGGCATACGTTTTAGGTAAGCCTCTACATAATTCGATAAGGGTCTTTTAGATTCATGTATGCCTCGTGTGCGTAAGCCCATCATACAAACACCCTGATCGGTACCATACCACACCGCTGGGAAAACGGCAGGATCAGAGCAGGATACTGATGTACAGTCTTCATCATCTGAAAGAACATAAACCAATCCCATATATTTCTTCTCTACAATATCTTGGGTAAAAACGCCACCTTTCTCAAACAAATCAAGCATTCTCCCCACCTCTATGGTTATGGAATCTTTGTTGTACTGTTCCCACTTCTCCCGAATTTCCTTATATATACTATTAATCGGGCTTTGTGCTCTAACGATATTGGCAATGCCAACCAACATGAAAATAATAACAAGTTTTCTCATATTCTACTAGTTTTAAAATTATCTTGTATATACATCTAAGTATTTCAAAAATTTCCCTTGTCCTTTAAAAATAAGAATTGAACCGGACTGTAAGCGTAAGCCGTACACCTACTTCTCTGCCGTTCAGAGCAGCAGGCTTGAAGAGGGGGAGATTATCCATTGCCATAATGGCGCCATATCCTCCTTCTCCCTTTATTTCTACATTTTTCGCCTTGCCTTCCCGGTCAATGATGAACCGCATGGTTACCTCTCCGTATTCGGGGATGCCCGGTTCGAGGTGCGCTATGAGAAACCGTCCGAATTCGGAGAAGAAAGTTTGGTTGTTGCTTTTTTCTCCTGTTACGGTAGTGAATACGGGCAGCGTGCCGCCGGGAAAATTGAAGCCTTCTGCCGACGGGTCTATATCTACGATTACTTCTTCCGAGCATATCCCTTTGTAGTTGCGGATGGATCTCGGCTCCAGTTCATAGTCGTAGAAGTTTTCCCATTCACCATAGCCCGTACATTCCGCGATGACACGGGCATAGTCGGTACGGACGATGTACAGCGTTACCGGATACCACTTGTGGGTGGGCTGTGGCTTGGTTTCTATGTTTATGATTTTGCCGTTCTGGTCTTTGGTGATGAAAATGGCTGTGGTAGGGTCTTCGTTGCCGGGTTCCATGGCACGCAGCACTACTTTCTTTCCGTCTTTCTCCCATACCAGAATGTTTTTTTTGTATTGTCTGATTACGGTGGCTTCCCATCCGTATTGCTTTGCCAATGAAGAAATCAGCAAGTCCAGTGTCTGCGGATTGTTGATATAGGTCTTGGATATCAAGCCTGCCATTTTTCTTTGCTCGTCGGCAATCATGGCGATGTAAGGGAATATGATTTTGCCGTACTTCGCTACTTTTTCGCTGTATTTTACTCCGTTCACTTCATAGTCATAAATAACGGTATCTCCGAGCGTGTGCTTTTCTAAAATATACTTTAGGGGATTGTCAGTGAGAAAAGTCGTTGTGTCGGTTATTGCCTGTGCCTTGGAGAAAAACTTGGCAACGTCTGTATCGAAGTCCACGTTTTCAAGGTCATAGGGAGTTTCTTTCCAATATTGGGCTTGCTGGGCATGGGTACAGCTGCACAACAGACCGGTTAGTCCCGTAATGATGAATGTTTTTAGTCTCATTAGATTGTTTAGTTGTTGGGTTTTATGTTTTTGGTTAACTGTGCAGCCTCTGTGGCTGCGGTGTGAAAGATAGGAATTTTCTTTTTTTATTACCCCCCCCCCTAATGCGTTATTAAATGTTAATGAATCGCTTTTTATGAGGATATTTCTGATGCCTTTTTGTAATTCGGGGAGTATATAGCTATATTTTATAAAACAAGGAGCGTTCCTTTCCGTCTGCAAAGCCTGAGGCTTGGGCAGGTGGAAAGGAACGCTCCTGTTTTTTGGATGGGTTATTGTGATCAGTTTCCCTGATGTACCGTAAGTTGCGGGAAGGGGAATCCGATGCCTTCCTTATTGAAGGTATCATATACGATTTTGTTCATATCGAAGTAAACATCCCAATACGCTTCGGTCTTCGTCCATACACGTACTTTAATATCTACGCTGCTTGCTGAAAGCGAGCTGAGGCCGATGAACGGTGCCGGAGTCTTGAGGATGCGTGAATCGGCTTCGATGATGCGTTCAAGTACCGCTTTCACCCGTTCATAATCTTCACCGTATTCCACTCCGAAAGTCCATTCAGCGCGGCGTGTTTCCTGGCGGCTGTAGTTGGTGATGGCATTTCCGCTGAGGGCACCGTTAGGTACGTAGATAATGCGGTTGTCGAGTGTGGTAAGGATGGTGTGGAAGATCTGGATTTCCTTTACCGTACCGTTTGCTTGCGAACTTTCAATGTAGTCGCCCACTTTAAACGGTTTGAAAACAAGCACAATCAGTCCGCCGGCAAAGTTGGAAAGATTTCCTGAAAGCGCCATACCGATAGCCACACCGGCAGAAGCAAGAATGGCTGCAAGGCTGGTGGTTTCCACTCCCAGTTTGCTGATGATGGCAAATGCCAGAACCAGATTCAGCAGGAGGTTGACAAGACTTTTCAAGAAAGTCTGTACGCTGATTTCAAACTTCCGCTTCTGAAGAATCTTGGCTAAGAGCGTATTGATTTGTTTGATGATAAAGCGACCGATAACGTAAATCAGAATGGCTGCAACAAGAGCTTTTCCTGTTTCCACTCCCCAAGTAATCAGTTTTTCAAGTACATGTTCCCAGTTAATGTTTGCGGTGGCTTGGCTTACCGCTGTACTCGCATCTAATAGCATGTGTAGCATGAATTTGAAGTTTTAAAGTTAGTATTATTTTTTTATTCAGTTAATGTTTCGTGTTAATTGGTTTCTTGCATGGTTTTCCTTTTTACAGATGCAGCTTGCATGGGATAGGGAGACTTTCCGATTTGACAAGCTTATAAAATCATAGAAAAACATATAGAATCCTATAATTTA
>URDR01000114.1 GCA_900546645.1 uncultured Bacteroides sp.
TCTGGAGTCCGAAAGGTACGTATCTGGCTTTCTACCGCATGGACCAGAGTATGGTAACCGATTATCCGCAAGTAAATACGTCTACCCGCATCGCTACACCCGAACCCGACAAATATCCGATGGCAGGTATGACCAGCCATAAGGTAACAGTAGGAGTGTATAATGTGAAGACCGGAAAAACGGTTTATCTGCAAGCCGGCGACCCGACCGACCGCTATTTCACCAATATCAGCTGGGCTCCCAACGAGCAGCATATCTATGTCATTGAACTGAACCGCGACCAGAACCACTCTCAGTTAGTGCGGTATAATGCGGTGTCAGGGGCAAAAGAGGCTGTGGTCTATGAGGAAAAACATCCGAAATACGTAGAACCGCAACATCCGTTGACATTCCTGCCTTGGGATGACAGCAAATTCATTTACTGGAGCCAGCGCAGCGGATTCCAGCACCTCTATCTGATGGATACTCAGAAAAAGACTTATCCGGAAAAGGAAAAGGGAGAAGACGGAGAAACTACTATTCGTGAATACCTGCAAGTAACTCCGCTTACCCAAGGAGACTGGCTGGTGCAGGAAATTCTCGGATTCAATGCTGCAAAGAAAGAAATCATCATCGGAAGCACGGAGGTTTCACCGCTACAGACTAATATCTACACACTGAATGTAAAAACAGGGAAACGCACGTTAATCGGCAAACAAGACGGAACCCACCAGGCCAGTCTTTCGGCTAACGGCACCTATCTCATTGACAAGTTTACTTCCTTCAGTGTTCCACGTGAAATCAGCATCCTGCCTACCAACGGAAAGAAGGGCGTAAACCTGCTGACCGCAACCGACCCGATGTACGAGCAGTATAATATGCCAGAAATAACCATCGGAACGATAAAGGCTGCCGATGGGGTGACCGACTTATATTACCGACTTATCAAACCGGTTGACTTTGACCCGAACAAGAAATATCCTGCCATCATTTATGTATATGGAGGACCGCATGCCCAACTTATCCACAACAACCGCTTCTACGATGCACGCGGCTGGGATTTATACATGGCACAAAAAGGCTATGTCATGCTGACCGTTGACAGCAGAGGTAGTGATAACCGGGGACTGAAGTTTGAAAACGTTACCTTCCGTCATTTAGGAGTAGAAGAAATGAAAGATCAGGTCAAAGGAGCAGAATTCTTACAGTCTCTTCCGTATGTAAATCCGGAGAAAATAGGTGTACACGGATGGAGCTTTGGAGGATTCATGACAACCAACCTCATGCTGACTTACCCTGATTTATTTAAGGTAGGGGTAGCTGGAGGTCCGGTTATCGACTGGAAATACTACGAAGTGATGTATGGTGAACGCTATATGGATACCCCCCAAACCAATCCGGAAGGCTATAAAGGTTCTGACTTGAAGCAAAAAGCAGGCAATCTGAAAGGGCGTCTGCAAATTATTATCGGAGGAACCGACCCGGTATGTGTGCCACAACATAGCTACACCTTCTTGCGCGCTTGCATTGAAGCAGGTACACATCCTGATTATTTTATCTATCCGGAAGATGGGCATAACATGATAGGGCGTGACCGTGTACACTTACACGAGCATATTACCCGCTATTTTGATGATTACTTATTTTAAAACTAGGTTTCAATCGACGAGTTGACGAGGTCTTAAAGCCATTTCAAAACCCCGTCAGCTCAGAAACTTAAAAAACTCAAGAACTCAAAAACTTAAAACATATGAAACTCTTACTCCTAGGTTCAGGCGGACGCGAACATGCTCTGGCATGGAAAATTGCACAAAGTCCGAAAATCGAGAAACTTTATATCGCTCCGGGAAATGCCGGAACACGCGAAGTTGGTGAAAACGTTGCTATTAAAGCCGATGACTTTGCTGCAATCAAGCAATTCGTAATTGAAAACCAGATAAACATGGTGGTAGTAGGTCCGGAAGACCCCCTGGTAAAAGGCGTATACGACTTCTTTAAAACCGATGAAGAATTGAAGCATGTTCCAGTTATCGGACCATCTAAGGCAGGAGCCGTTTTGGAAGGAAGTAAAGAATTTGCCAAAGGATTTATGCAGCGTCATCACATTCCTACTGCCGGATACAAAAGCATCACAAGTGCCAATCTGGAAGAAGGACTTGCCTTCTTGGAAACACTGGAAGCACCGTATGTTTTAAAAGCTGACGGTTTATGCGCCGGAAAAGGTGTTCTGATTCTGCCTACTCTGGAAGAAGCCCAGAAAGAATTAAAAGAAATGTTAGGCGGTATGTTCGGAGATGCTTCAGCTACCGTTGTCATTGAAGAATTTTTAAGTGGAATTGAATGCTCGGTATTTGTTTTAACTGATGGAAAGAACTATAAAATCTTACCTGAAGCGAAAGACTATAAACGTATCGGCGAAGGAGATAAAGGTCTGAATACCGGAGGTATGGGTTCTGTTTCACCAGTCCCGTTTGCCAATGCAGAATGGATGAAGAAGGTAGAAGACCGTATCATCCGTCCTACAGTAGAAGGTTTGGCTGCTGAAGGTATCGACTATAAAGGATTTATATTCCTCGGATTAATCAATGTGAAAGGCGAACCTATGGTCATTGAGTACAATGTCCGCATGGGAGACCCCGAAACAGAGAGCGTCATGCTACGTATAAAAAGCGACTTGGTTGAGCTGTTTGAAGGAGTAGCTGCCGGCAACTTGAATGAAAAGACCCTGGAAATAGACTCGCGTGCAGCTGTTTGCGTCATGCTCGTTTCAGGCGGATACCCCGAAGCCTATGAAAAAGGTTTCCCGATGAATGGCATTGAAGAAGCAAAAGCTGGCGGAAGCATCGTATTCCATGCCGGAACAGCACTGAAAGACGGACAAGTAGTAACTGCCGGAGGACGTGTCATTGCCGTCAGTTCGTACGGAAAAAACAAAGAAGAAGCATTGGCGCAATCTTTTAAAAATGCCGGAAAAATTCAGTTCGAAAAGAAATATTTCCGCTCTGACATTGGTTTCGACCTTTAATCAAACTATCCATGCCAATAAGAAACAGATTTCAATATACTATTGCAACGGGAAGACTCACACTTCCCGTTGCTGTGTTTATTTCCCTTGTTCTATGGGCCGTCAACCTGAAGGAATGGACTGAAGGGGTGTTCATTATCATCTGTTCCCTTATCACTTACTTGCTGATTGAGCTGAATACAGCCTTTTCACTCATACGTGTCCGCTCCAACTTCGCCCCAGCCATGTTTCTGCTTTTTGCAGCAGCCTGCCCATTTTTAGCCCCATATACGGCAAAGTCTTGGATACCCGTACTCTGCCTGATTGCTTTATTTGCCCTTTTCCGGAGCTACGAGTCAAAATATGCCTCCATTCCTATCTTCCATGCATTCTTATGCATCGGAATAGGCAGTATGATTATGCCCCACCTGCTACTTTTCTCACCGCTTATATTCCTTCAGATGCTTGAACTGCGCTCATTTCATATACGTACGTTCTTTGCCGGTATAGTGGGACTCTTGCTTCCTTACTGGATTTCCCTCTGCTATCACCTCTACCTCACTGGAAATGTGGAAGCTGTATATACTCCCTTAACCGAAGCTTTCCGCTTTGCCTCTATTGATTACTCCATCCTGTCTCCATCACAACTGTTATCATGGGGAGTCATCCTTAGTGTTTCTGTTATCAGCGCCATTCAAAGCTTGCTTTATTCCTTTCAAGATAAGGTACAGACCCGCATCCTGTTGCGTGTGCTTGCCGGAACAGCAATGGGAATCATTTTTTTCACCATCCTTCAGCCTCAACACGCCAACACCTTATTCCCTTTGTTGCTTATCATCGGAAGTATCATGAGTGGTCATCTATTTGCCTTGACATTTAACCGCTTCACTCGTTTTTTCTTACCCATAACCATCGGACTATGGATTTTTGTCTGTATATTTAACTTATGGATGCATTGATTCAGTTTTTGATTGACTGGGGATATTGGGGAATGTTTATATCTGCTTTCCTTGCGGGTACCATTCTCCCTTTCAGTTCTGAGGCCGTCTTATTGGCTTGTATCGGTCTGGGACTTGACCCCATAGCCTCTACCCTTTCTACTACAGCCGGAAATGCTTTAGGCGGACTCACCTGCTACGGCATCGGACACTTGGGAAAAATGGAATGGATTGAAAAATATCTCAAAGTTGACAAAAAACAACTTGACCGTGCCACACGCTTTATTCAAGGAAGAGGTTCCTGGGTGGCACTTTTCTCTTTTCTACCAGTAATAGGCGATGCTATTCTTATCGTACTCGGATTAATGCGAGCCAACTGCTGGATTGTTGCAATTTCCATGACCATCGGTAAACTAACACGCTATGCCATTTTGGTGGCTACTGCATTAGGTCTTTCTAATCTATTTTAATCATGATACAAATAGAACAAACAGCTGACGGAAGCAATACGCTCTTTTTACCTGAACTGAATGAACATTATCATTCGGTAAAAGGTGCACGTACCGAATCGGAGCATATCTTTATCAATATGGGACTGAAACACTCATCGGTAGATGTTCCCCGTGTACTTGAAATTGGTTTCGGAACCGGACTAAATGCCTTTCTTACGCTGCTGGAGGCAGAACAAAGCGAACGCCCGGTACACTTCACCACCATCGAGCGGTTTCCGCTTTCTGAAGAACTTGTCCGGCAAATGGATTATCCCGGACTGATTAACCCGGCCCATGAAGCAGCCTATTATGCACTGCACCAAGCTCCATGGAATGTCTCTGTAGACATCACACCGTTCTTCACCCTGCATAAAATAGAAGGAGATTTCACAACCTACCCTTTTGAAGGAAACTACGATGTGGTTTATTTCGATGCTTTTGCACCGGAAAAGCAACCGGAAATGTGGAGTCAGGAACTGTTCGATACCTTATATGAGAAGATGAATCCCGGTGGCATCCTTACTACGTACTGCGCCAAGGGAGTGGTGCGCCGCATGTTGCAGAGCTCCGGATTCATGGTTGAACGCCTTCCCGGACCTCCCGGAGGCAAACGGGAAATCTTACGAGCTACAAAGTGAACAAAGATTCCTTCTTGAGTTGATACAGTTATTTATATGAGAGTAAAAAACTTTTCGTTATCTTTGCTCATTCTAAATAATCATTCAAAGATGAAACATTGCCTGATACTTATTTTCAGCTTACTGATGTTTGTTTCTTGTGGCCAGAAAAAACAAGAAAACAATAAGCCTACACTTACCGTAACCATTGAACCGCTACGTTTCTTCACCGAAGCCATTGCGG
>URDR01000115.1 GCA_900546645.1 uncultured Bacteroides sp.
TACACGAGCCTTATCGTCGGCAGCGTCAGATGTGTATAAGAGACAGCATTAGATATTGGGTAAAAGTCTTGCCTGTTTCTTTTTTGAAAAAACGCATGAGGTGACTGGGGTCGGAAAAGTGGAACTCGTCTGCCAGTTGGCTCACATTCAGATTGGAGAACAGTAGCTCATTTTTCAGCTCTTCCAAAAGACGTTGCTTGAGTAAGTGAATGGCTGATACACCAAATTGCGCCATGACAGAATTATTCAAGGTGATACGACTTACCCGAAGCATATCAGCATATTCTTGAACGCGCTGTGTCGTTCGGATATGTTTTTCGAGTAAGTCCTTGAATTTGAATGCGTAATTGTTTTTTGGCACTTCGACAGGTAGACGATAAGTTTGAGCGTATGCCCGGTTGATAATTACCAGTAGATAATAAAGCACTGACACAATGAGGTTGTAAGTGTCTACCACAGGATGTTGTAGTTCTTGTTTTATCTTTTTTAAGAGGCGCATATATTCCGTCAGCTCCTCCGGCTCGGCAAACAAGTAGGGCGGTGTATCAGTCTGATAATAATACAACAGCCGATATACGAAGAACTTGTCAGCAATGAACGTGCGCATAAAGTCTTCGCGGAAAATAAGAAAAGTGTAATCTAGTTCTACCTCGTTCACGTGCCATTCCTGTTGCTGGTGCGGCGACAAAAGCAGCACCATACCATCCCGTAACTCCACTTTTCGGAAGTTCAGCAACAAATATCCATTGGCACGACGAAAGAAATAGAAGCTGAAAAAATCTGTCTTAAACGCCTTATGCTCGGTCAAGACACCACAGATGTCCTTGCTTTCGCCTGTGTTAATGTAGAAGTCTACGCCACATTGCGTTTTATTGAACGGAACGCTTACAAGTCTTTCGGGATTGATTATAGCTTTCATCACTCTTGTTTTTTGCTTTCTGCAAATATACATCATTCTTTTATCAAAATGGCATATATTCCTGTTTTTAAGGCATAGAGACATTGGGATATCCTTTCGAACTTTGTACCCGAAAAATAATACAAAACATAACATCATGAACGAAAAAGCAATTATTCGGTTGGTACGCAGTGCCACCTTGAAAATCAACTATGCAGGACATACCATTCTTATTGACCCCGTATTTGCCGACAAAGGAACCCTGCAATCAGCTCTCGGTGTATATAAGAATCCGAGGGTACATCTCGTAATGCCTATTAGCGACATTACTGAAGGTGTTGATATGGTACTGCTCACCCACAACCACATCGACCATTACGAACCAAGTGTAAAGCAGCATTTGCCGAAAGACATTCCTTTCTACACCCAGCCACAAGATAAGGCCGCCATCCTGAAAGATGGTTTCTCAAATGTAGAAGCGATTGAAGAGAGCATAACCTTAGGTCATCTGACCATCCACCGTGCTATTGGCCATCACGGTTTCGGTCAGATAGGCCAGATGATGGGACCTGTTTCGGGCTATGTGCTGATGTCCGAAGGGCTTCCGACTATTTATATCATGGGCGATTGCAAATGGGAAGAATGTACTCTTGCTACCGTGGAAAAGTATCGTCCTAATTATATTGTGGTGAACAGTGGCGGTGCGGTATTCCCCGAATTCTCTAAGACGGACGGTTGTATCATCCCCAATGAACAGGAAGTAATGGCGATGCTTGACACACTCCCCCCACACATCAAGCTGATTACCGTACACATGGATGCCATCGATCATTGCCAGACCACCCGTGCCATCCTTCGCAACGAAGCTCGCCATCACGGGACGGATATGAGCCGACTGATTATACCGGAAGACGGAGAAAGCATAACACTTAAATAACTGTATAAACAATCATTTCAAAATATTAGAAAGATGAAAAAGATTAGGAAAATCGCGGTAGAACAGAATTTCGCCGCGATCAGTGTCGGTAAGTTGAATGAACTGAATGAATACGAACTTCAGCTTGGCCCGGATGTGAAAATTCCCGGAAAAGTATTCTGCAGCACCGCTCTCGGAACTACGGGAAGCGAGTTTTCTTTCCAGTCATTCGCCCCGGGTACAGAAACCGGATTTCTGCATAGTCACAAGAGTCATGAGGAACTTTATTTTTTCCTCTCCGGTAAAGGTGAATTTCAAGTAGACGGAACAGTGTTCCCAGTGGAAGAAGGTAGCGTTGTCAGGGTATCTCCTGCAGGAAAACGAAGTGTCCGTAACAACGGAACGACTCCGCTCCTCATGCTCTGCATACAATATTGCAGCAATACATTCTCACAGGAGGATGCCACTGACGGAATCATACTGAAAGAACCGGTAAAATGGAAAGTCTCTCCGAAATGATTCTAAAAAGGAACTCTAAGCAGATGACTATCTGTATAAAATCCCTGATAAAGAATATGAACATAGTGGTAGGCTGCTCCATCGGGTGCAGCTACTGCTATGCCCGTAACAACTGCCGCCGTTTCCATATTACGGACGACTTCTCCGTACCGGAATATATGGTGCGAAAGCTGCGTATCATCGACACGCCCAAGCCTCACGTATGGCTGATGACCGGAATGAGCGATTTCTCCGATTGGAAGCCTGAATGGAATGCGGAAATATTCAGACGAATGAAAAGCAATCCGCAACACGCTTATATATTCCTTACGAAATGTCCGGACAAGATCAGTTTCTCTACAGATGACGAGAATGTATGGATGGGCGTGACCGTCACGCGCAATTCCGAAAAAAAGCGGCTAGACGATTTGAAAAGAAATATCAAGGCCAAGCACTACCATGTCACTTTCGAACCTATTTTCGATGAAATCGGCGATATAGATTTCGAGGGTATCGACTGGATTGTCATAGGTACGGAGACCGGACATCGGAAAGGCAAAGTGGATTCCCGTCCCGAATGGGTGCTTCACATTGCCGACCAAGCCCAAACACAGGGCGTCCCCGTGTTTATGAAAGAGGATTTGCTGCCTATAATGGGCGAAGAAAGGATGATTCAGGAACTGCCGGAACAATTTACAAAACGCTTACAATGAATACCGAAATAATCAAAGAAATAGACGTACAGAGCGTTATGACCAAATCCTCACTGCCGGTCGGAGGATATTCGGTCAACCCTTACGTGGGCTGTCCCCACGCCTGTAAGTATTGCTACGCATCGTTTATGAAACGATTCACCGGGCATACAGAACCGTGGGGTGCATTTCTGGACGTGAAGAACTGGAAACCGATAGCCAATCCGCACAAATATGACGGAGAGCGCATTGTGATAGGTTCCGTGACGGATGGTTACAACCCGTATGAGGAGCAATTTTGCCGTACCCACAGGCTGCTCGAAGAGCTGCGTGGGAGCAACGCCGAGATTATGATATGCACTAAGTCCGACCTTGTCCTGCGCGACCTCGACCTGTTGAAGCGTTTTCCCAAAGTAACGGTGTCATGGTCGGTCAATACGCTTGACGAGCGTTTTCGTACGGATATGGACAATGCCGTGAGCATAGAACGTCGTCTGAACGCAATGCGTCAGGTCTATGAGGCGGGCATCCGTACCGTGTGTTTTGTATCGCCCATATTCCCCGGAATAACCGATATGAAGGCGATTATCGAGAAAGTGAAAGGATATGCCGATTTGATATGGCTCGAAAACCTGAATCTGCGCGGGCAGTTCAAGGGAGGGATAATGACGTATATCCGTGAGAAGCATCCCGACCTCTTTCCGTTATACGAAGAAATATACAACAAAAAGAGGCTTGATTACTGGCAGGCATTGGAACAGGACATTTCCCAATACGCCAAGGCACAGGGGTTTCCATATAGAATAAATGATTTGCCTTACGGGCGCTCGGAAAAAGGCAAGCCGGTTATCGTAAATTATTTCTACCACGAAAAGATACGATTGACTAAATGAGGGAAAGATATTGACAATATGGTATATTAATAGTGAATAAGATATTCTTTTATTGCTTATTTTACTTTAGAATAGTTAGACAACTTAGATTTTGTACTATATATTACGATAGAAGTACAATCCATGATGAATTGTACTTCTCTATATTACATCCTGAATCCTCTGGATTTTTGTTCTTTCTGCACTGAGTTACGCAGATGCTGCTGTAACTTCTCCCATTGTTCTTTGAACCATTCGCTGATTGGCTGTTGGTTTATAGTCAGCATCAATTTATTCTTATCGATCGGGCTTCGTTCAATTTTGAAAATTACATTTTTTGTTTCAAATCTCTGTCTATATTCTTCGGAATAGATTTTTCCACTACATCTGAGAGCTTCCTTTTTGTATAAAAGAGAATCAACCATCCCCTTGGTAAAACCAGTGACATAGCATAATTTTTCCATTCTCAGCATTTCTTTGAGTAATGGGAACCAGCATAATGCCTTTTCAAGCAGGGTGTTTAGCCGTGATATTTCTTTGTCTTTAGCTTCAATCTCTTTATTATGTATTCCTTGAAGATTGCGTATTTGTCTGCCGTGCTGTTCCTGCATTTGTTGCATCTGAATTTTTAATTCATCAGTAGCTTTGTCCCGGTTGGCAATCTCCTGATGTAGCTGCTCGATGTTATGTTCCAGTTCTTTCAACTTACCGCTTCCGAAAAGAGAACCTACGCTGCTGGTTATGGCAGTGGCTACATCGGTAGCTGCACTTTTGAGTTTGTCTGTACGTATCTCAGCTTTTACCTGTTTGAGTTCCTGTTCGGCAAGGCTTACCTGTTGCTCCTTGTGTCGCTTGGTTTCTTCTATACGTTGCAGTTCGGCTTTCTGCTTCTCAATGATGAAATCGTTTCGTTCCAGATGCTCTTTACCTGTGACAGCTTTTGTCTGCCCACGTTCCATTAGCAGAATATCGGAAGCAAGGGTCTGCATGGTTGCCATATCCTCGTCATTGAGCTTTCGGCTCTTCCCGGTTTCGTGGTTCATCCAGTCGAATACGATATGAGCATGATAGTTCGGCTTGAACCATCTGCTTCCTATTTGGAAGCTCTCTTTGTCTTCCGCTTCCGGCTGACCGTTCAGCCAATGCCCTTCGTCTTTATGCAGGAAAATCTGTAGCGGAGTGATGCCCCAGCGTCTTTGGCACTCTTCACCGAATTTGCGTACATCAGCCAGTGTGGTGTCCGGTCTGATAAGCAATACTCCTTCACGGATGGGTGAGCATCCCGCCACCTTGATAATCTTTCCATTCTTTCCCTTGCGTTCCCTTTCCTTTTCCTGCATGGCACGTCCGGTCT
>URDR01000116.1 GCA_900546645.1 uncultured Bacteroides sp.
AGGGCTTACTCGGGACTTGCACCCGTTAGACAATGCTCGTGCCGAGCATACAAAAAGGGTTACCTTTCTTCCGAAAAATAACCCTTCCTCTATATCCTATCCTTTAAAAATAGAACACCTTATCCCAATTATGCCTCTTCTTTTTCTTGTTCTTCAAACTCTTTAACCAGTTTTGTCTGAACATCTGTCGGAACCAGCTCATAGCTAGCAAACTTCATTATAAACGATGCACGTCCTCCTGTCAAAGAACTTAAAACTGTAGAATAATTCGACATTTCTTTTAAAGGAACTTTAGCAGCCAACTTTTCATATCCCTTTTCACTGCTCATACCCATAATCATGCCTCTACGTCCCTGCATGTCACTCATTACATCACCTAATTTATCACTCGGGCAGAAGACTTCCACATCGTAAATAGGTTCCAGAATTTTAGGACCAGCATTTTTGAAGGCTTCACTGAAGGCATTTCTACCTGCCAGCATGAAAGAAATTTCGTTAGAGTCAACTGGATGCATCTTTCCATCGTATACAATCACACGCACATCACGTGCATACGAACCAGTTAGAGGTCCCTGTTCCATACGGCTCATAATACCTTTCAAGATAGCTGGCATAAATCGAGCATCAATAGCTCCACCTACCACACTATTTACAAAAACCAGTTTACCTCCCCACTCTAAGTCAACCACTTCGGTTCCTTTCACGTTCATCTTAAATTCCTGACCATTGAACTTATACACTTCCGGAGCAGGCATACCTTCATAATAAGGTTCTACAATCAAATGAACTTCACCAAACTGTCCGGCCCCTCCCGACTGTTTTTTATGGCGATAATCAGCTCTCGCTGCTTTTGTAATAGTCTCACGATACGGAATCTTCGGTTCATAAAATTGAATCTGGAGTTTTTCATTATTTTCAAGACGCCACTTAAGTGTACGCAAATGGAATTCTCCTTGTCCATGAACCAAGATTTGTCGTAATTCTTTTGACTGCTCAACCACCCAAGTAGGATCTTCTTCACGCATGCGATTGAGAATAGCCATCATTTTTTCAGTATCAGCTTCATTTACGGGCTTAATGGCACGCGTATATTTAGGATTAGGATACTTGATGAAATTAAAGCGGTTTTCACAGTCTTTGCCATTCAGCGTATTACCGGTCTTCACATCTTTCAATTTCACCGTACATCCAATATCACCGGCACGAAGTTCGTCGACTTTTTCACGTGTTGCACCAGCACAGACATAAAGCTGAGCCATGCGTTCCTTAGAACCTCTATCAGCATTGGCTAAATCGTCACCTTCACGTACGACCCCACTCATAACTTTAAAGTACTGCACATCGCCGATATGGGGTTCAACTGCCGTCTTAAAGAAATATAAAGAAGCAGGAGCATCAGCCACAGGAGGAACAGGTACCCCACGTGTGTTATGTACCACCGGCATTTCATCAACAAACGGTACTACGTTTCCTAAAAACTCCATCAAGCGACGCACACCCATATCTTTTCCTGCACAAACACAGAATACGGGGAACATTCCGCGTGCTGCCAATCCTTTACGGATACCTTCACGCATTTCGTCTTCGGTCAAAGATTCCGATTCAAAGAATTTTTCCATTAAGGTTTCATCATGTTCAGCAGCTGCTTCTACCAAAGTTTTATGCCAAGCCAATGCTTTTTCCATTTCCTCCTCAGGAACCGGCTCTATAGTTGGAGCACCTCCGTCAGGTCCCCATGAATATTTTTTCATCAAAAGTACATCAATCAACGAATTGAAATCCGGACCCGTAGCCAAGGGATACTGAACCGGAACGACTTTAGAACCGTAATTATCTTTTAATTGCTCAAGCACTTGATCAAAATCACATTTTTCACTATCCAGCTGGTTAACAAGGAAAATTACCGGTTTACCTAACTTTTCAGTGTAACGAAAATGATTCTGAGTACCAACTTCCGGACCATATTGACCATTCAATAACAAAATAGCTGTATCGGTTACATTCAAAGCTGTAATAGCAGCTCCCACAAAGTCATCGCTACCCGGGCAATCAATGATATTCAGTTTTTTACCATTCCATTCTACATGATAAACGGTAGAGAAAACAGAATAGCCATATTCTTGCTCTACCGGAAAATAATCGCTGACTGTATTCTTGGCAGTAATTCTGCCACGGCGTTTTATAATACCACTCTCATAGAGCAAAGCTTCTGTGAGGGTGGTTTTACCTGCTCCATCATTACCGAGAAGGGCAATATTCTTAATTTCGTTCGTTTGATATACTTTCATGGTATTTCAAGATTTAGTTAATAGACCAAAGGATATGCTTTTCATATCTCATTTTTAACGGAGCGCAAATTAGGGATTATAATCGGGAAAAGCAATAAAAACTTTCGTGTTACTAAACTATGTTTTTAGACAGAACCTACAAGTTTTTTTACCTTCTTCCATCCTTCTCTCCGATTAAACATCAAATCTTAGACCACGAAACTAACGTAATTTACTAACCAGCCTGGTAAATCACTTCTATGATATAAAAAAAGCGGATATGCCTACTTAAAGACATACCCGCTCTTAATTGCTTATATCAAACTATTACTGACGCTGAGTAGCAGAATAGTTAATTTTCAAAGCATAAGCTTGACGAAGCGCCTGTTTTACCTCTGTCACAATACCCATCTTAGTATCAGCATCAACTTTCAGGGAAACAGTCATAAACGGCTTATCTTCTTCTTTCATGTTTTCACGCTCCTGATAAATATAATCCTGAACTTCTGATGGTTCAGCAAATTTATCATTCAACTGAATACGATCGGTAGTACCCATTGTTTTTTGGAACTCAGGCATCGGTTTACCGATATAAATGAAAGAAACCAAAGATTTCTGCTCCAATTTTTCCAACTCTGTTGCAGCCGGAACTCTGAACTGAACCTTTAATGTAACCTCACGCATAGTTGTCACAATCATGAAGAAGAACAACATGGTGAAGATAAGGTCAGGCAAAGACGAAGTATTCAACTCCGGCATTTCTTTTTTACCCGATTTATTAAATTTTCCCATGATTATTTTCCTCCATATTTTTTAGGTTCTGCTTCAGAAATCTTCTGTGGATAGTAGTCAGTAATTGCTTTTTTCTCATCTTCAGAACATTCGTCAAAAGACTTACCGAACTGCGACTGAGCTAAGTCATTACGCAACTCATTGTAAGCTGCAACCAATTCGTTCTGAACCTGAATATATGCATTATAACTGGTACCAACGTCATTCTGTACAGAGATTACATGCTTATCAGTCACCATTACGTCACCAAAGAACGGCAAAGTTTTTGCATGCTTTTCAGGCAAGTTTGCATCGTTATTTGGATTGGCAATGAATTCTTTTGCCTTTTCTCTCAGTTGCTTAACATCAAACCATTCTCCACCAACCATCAAGTTATCATCCTTGTTCAGTTTAACTTGAAGAACGTTTCTTTCCTTAACAATAATATCATCTTTTTTCTGATCCTCATTTTCAGGAGGAGGCGGCAGACGTCTTGCCAAACCGCGGTCAGTATCCATTGATGTTGTGATAAGGAAGAAAATAAGCAACATGAAGGCAATATCCGCCGTAGAACTTGCATTAATTCCCGGTACTTTTCTGTTTCTTTTTGCCATTTTACTTACTTCTTTTAAAATTTATCAAACTCTCAATGAAGATATTATCTCTGTTTAAAAATACCGAAAAGGTTCAACAATGTACCAACTGCTGCAACAATCAGCAAAGCATAAGTTGAGTAAATCAACATATCTGAAACCTTCAACATCACAGCATCTGTATAAACGGCACCGTCACCTTTCAATACTGGTTCAGCAGAACCCATATTATAAGTAACAACCAACAGAACTGCCAACAGGATAAGTCCCAATAATGATTTGATAGCGCCTTTCGGGTTATCTTTCAGCGCACCGCCAAACTGAGCGATAGCACCAATCAAAGTTACAACAACAGCAACGGCAAACATTCCGTACATCAAATACATCAAAGCTTCTGTATTCTGAGGTTCATTGTAACTGCCAACCGGATTATGATATCCTACTCCGAAGAAAACACCCAAAACTACCAAGATAGCAGCAACACAGGCATAAAATACGTAGTAAGATACTTTGTATGATAATTTAGCCATTTTAAATATTATTTTTTGTATTTCAAGTTGTATTTCATGATCATATCAAGCAATGTGATAGAAGAATCTTCCATCTGGCTTGTAATAGCTTCAATCTTAGACAAGATGTAGTTATAGAACACCTGAAGAATCAAAGCAACGATCAAACCGAAGATAGTAGTAATCAACGCAACTTTCATACCACCGGCAACAACTGTCGGAGAAATATCACCAGCCTGCTGGATTTGGTCGAACGCCATAACCATACCGATTACAGTACCCAAGAATCCCAAAGACGGAGCCATTGCGATAAACAAGGTAATCCAAGAACATCCTTTTTCAAGGTAACCTGCCTGAACACCACCATAAGAAACTACAGAACGTTCAACAACATCCAAACCTTCGTCAATTCTCATCAAACCCTGATAACAGATAGATGCAACAGGACCACGAGTGTTACGACAAACAGTCTTAGCACCTTCTACATCACCCTTTTCCAAAGCTTCTTCAACTTTAGCCATCAGTTTCTTAACGTCAACTTCAGCCAAGCTCAAGTAAATAATACGTTCAATACAGAAAGCAAGACCAAGAACCAATGCAATAGCTACCAATGACATAAAGCCTGCGTCACCTTCGATAAACTTAGTCTTTAATTCTTTGTGCATACCACCTTCTTCAACTACTGCCGGAGCTGCTGCTTCGTCAGCTGCTGCAACCTGTTCTGTTTGAGCCGGAGCTGCTGTAGCTGTTTCATCCTGAGCCATAGCCGCCTGAGTCATTCCAAACGAGAAGACTCCCATCACTGCAAGAATTGCAAATAACTTTTTCATTGTGTGTCTAATTTTTAAGATTAATTAATTAATT
>URDR01000117.1 GCA_900546645.1 uncultured Bacteroides sp.
GCCGACCCTCTGCTTGTAAGGCAGATGCTCTGAACCAGCTGAGCTAAACGCCCGAGGTCTTGTTCTCATTTGCGGTTGCAAAGGTACGTATTTATTTTAAACCTGCAAATATTTGTGAAGTTTTTCTTTGAAAAAAGTGCATTTTCTTTTTCGGATGAAGGAAAATTCCTGTCTTTCTTGTCTGTTTTACCCAAGTGAGGGCATAACGGAGTGGTCTGTAACCATAGAGGTGTTGTTTTCCAGATAGAATGGGAAAGAAGTGGTTGTTTCTTGTCTTCGGCAATTACCGTCGAGTAATAAAATTCCGTTTAAGCATGGGGCTGCTGGGAGTAAGTATTTCATTCACAAGCGGGATGTAGTGGCAAATGCAAGAAATAAGCACGGAGGTGTTTTATGAGCGAGTTCTCCTATATAATACAGATACTGCTTCGGATAACACCTCCGTGCTTTTATTCATCAAGGGTAAATTTTCTGTCAATTATATTATTCAGCGAAACGTTTAGCTTGCTCGGTGATAAGGAGATTGTCATCAAAATAATTAATCTTCATGGCACGGCGTACCTCATCCATGGTTTGTGCTGCAGCTTCACGAGCTACCTCGCATCCTTTTTTCAGCATATCATAGACAGCCGGGATGTCTTTTTCAAATTCTTTACGACGTTCTCTGATGGGCGACAACTCTTCCTGCATGATAGCTCCGAGGAATTTTTTCACCTTCATGTCACCTAATCCTCCGCGTGTATAATGCGCTTTCAGTTCATCCAGGTTTGGATAGTCAGGTAAATAGCGCTCAAAATGTTCGGGGCGGCAGAATGCATCAAGGTAAGTAAATACGGTATTTCCCTCCAGCTTGCCCGGATCGCTTACTTTGATGTGAGTAGGGTCAGTGTACATGCTCTTTACTTTCTTTTCAACTTCATCGGCTGAATCGGACAAGTAGATACAGTTTCCCAGTGATTTACTCATTTTTGCTTTTCCGTCGGTTCCCGGCAAACGCAAGCAGGCGGCATTGTCTGGCAGCAGGATTTCGGGCTCTACCAAAGTCTCACCATAGATGTGATTGAAGCGGCGGACAATTTCACGGGTCTGCTCAATCATAGGCTCCTGGTCTTCGCCCACAGGAACGGTGGTTGCCTTGAAAGCAGTAATATCTGCAGCCTGGCTGATAGGGTAAGTAAAGAAACCTACAGGAATACTGGTTTCAAAGTTACGCATCTGGATTTCCGATTTTACTGTAGGATTACGCTGCAAGCGTGAAACACTTACCAAGTCCATGAAGTAAAAGCTTAATTCGCACA
The DNA here is from genome assembly GCA_900546645.1 of uncultured Bacteroides sp. Taxonomy (GTDB): domain Bacteria; phylum Bacteroidota; class Bacteroidia; order Bacteroidales; family Bacteroidaceae; genus Phocaeicola. Next base: position 1,299 of record URDR01000117.1, read on the forward strand.
GTTCAGGAATCTGCGACTGGATAAAGATAGTTGACTTAGCAGGATCCAACCCTACGGCTAAGTAATCGAGTGCAACTTCAATAACATTCTGACGTACCTTTTCAGGATTATCAATGTTGTCTGTTAAAGCTTGTCCGTCTGCTTCAAAAACAAAGATTTTGTCGTAAAGCCCTGAGTTCTGAAGTTCCACGCGGCGGCGCAGTGAACCCACATAATGTCCGATATGCAGTTTGCCGGTAGGGCGGTCACCGGTCAGTATAATTTTTTCTTTTTTCATGATGTTGGAATAATTTGTTTGTGAAAACTGGGGCAAAGATAGGGAAAGGTGAGAACTGTACCAAGCCCAAAGCAAGCTTTTGCCTGATTTTCTGGCTTTAAAAAGTTTTTCTTTAGTTTCTTTTCAAGATATAATGTTCGGCCAGTGTACCGTCGTTGACGGTTCCTTCTTTATCCGATAGCATCACTTGGTTTTCGTCTAATACTTTGTAATAGGTTTTTTCTCCGGAAGAAGGAGTGACCAATTCGATGAGTGTATTATTGATTAGATTATAAACTCCTGAAGTCTCAAAAGTCCCATCTTTTACTCCGATATACTCACTGATGAGTTTATAAGTTTTATCCTCATTGATGGTTAATGTTGTTTTGATACCTTCGCAGTCGGCAGCTGGCAGAGTGCCAGTATAGCTGCCATAAGCAATAGCAGGTGCAACAGTTTCTTCAGTCTTTATTTCTTCATTTTCAGCTTGAGTATTGTTTTTCTGAGCCGAGTTGCAGCTTGCCATCATGAATAAGGCGATGGTCCATACAAAAGATGTTTTCATAATTGATTCCTTTCTTGTTTTTATAAATACGATATGATGTTTAGTTTTTGTATTATTAAAGTCTCGTCTTCCAGCAAAAGAAAAATGTAACTTTAGAAACGGAAATATGCTTGGGTAAATACGCAACAGCTAATATGAATGCAATACGTTGGTGGTTATGATAGTGGTTGGGTATAAACAACAGATAAGCGGATTTCCACTGCTCTGTTTGAGCGTATGGTTACAAATATACTACTTTATGTCGTTGATTGTACATCCTATTGTTATTTATCTTTAATATGCTCTGTTTTATAAGGAAAGAAAGGGAAGTTCATTTTGATATAGATGGCTGAAAAACAGCTGATTGATAAAATCAGAAAGTTTCATTTGGTAAGGCTTGCAGGGAACTGAAGAAAATGGAAGCCAGTTTTGTCATAAAAGCATATAGATGAAGTAAGACAACCTTGGTAAAAACTTTGAAAACATTCGTTTGGTAAATACTTTGTTTTCTTCAAAATAAGTTGTTTCTTTGCAGTAAAGTGCCTCTGAAGTGAAGCATATGTTGTGTTGTGAAACCATGTTCAGAGAAGGCTTTTGTCAGAAAAAACTACAAATCAAATATCTACCACGATGAAAAAAGAATTAAAAAAAGTCCTGGTTCTGGGATCAGGCGCACTGAAAATCGGTCAGGCAGGCGAGTTCGACTATTCAGGTTCGCAGGCATTGAAGGCTTTGCGTGAAGAAGGCATTCGTTCTGTTCTGATTAATCCGAACATTGCGACTATCCAGACCTCGGATGGCATTGCCGATCAGGTTTATTTTCTGCCTGTAACTTCTTATTTTGTTACTGAAATCATCAAGAAAGAACGTCCGGACGGAATCTTGTTGGCTTTCGGCGGACAGACTGCGCTGAACTGCGGTACTGAACTTTACCAGAGCGGTGTGTTGAAAGAATATAATGTAGCAGTTCTGGGAACTTCGGTTGAGGCGATTATGTACACCGAAGACCGTGACCTCTTTGTTAAAAAACTGGATGAAATCGAAATGAAGACTCCCGTCAGCGAGGCAGTAGAAACGATGGAGGCTGCACTGGCTGCAGCTCGCCGCATCGGTTATCCGGTGATGATTCGTTCCGCTTATGCTTTGGGAGGTTTGGGCAGCGGTATTTGTCCGAATGAAGAAAAGTTTGTTGAACTGGCTGAAAGTGCTTTCACTTTCTCTCCGCAAATCTTGGTGGAAGAGTCACTGAAAGGTTGGAAGGAAATCGAGTTTGAGGTTATCCGCGATGCAAACGACCATTGCTTCACAGTGGCAAGCATGGAAAACTTTGACCCGCTGGGCATCCATACCGGTGAGTCAATCGTTGTAGCTCCTACTTGCTCGTTGACAGAGGCACAGGTTACTATGTTGCAGGAACTTTCAACCAAGTGCATCCGTCACTTAGGCATTGTGGGTGAATGTAATATCCAGTATGCGTTCAATGCCGATACAAACGATTATCGTGTAATTGAGGTGAATGCCCGTTTGAGTCGTTCATCCGCTTTGGCTTCTAAAGCGACTGGATATCCGTTGGCTTTTGTTGCAGCTAAAATCGGATTGGGATATACCTTGGATGAAATCGGTGAAATGGGTACACCTAATTCAGCTTATGTAGCTCCATCGCTTGATTATTTGATTTGCAAGATTCCCCGTTGGGACTTGACCAAGTTTGCAGGTGTATCTCGCCGCATCGGTTCAAGCATGAAATCGGTAGGTGAAATCATGTCTATCGGACGCTCGTTTGAAGAAATCATCCAGAAGGGCTTGCGTATGATTGGACAAGGTATGCATGGCTTTGTAGGAAATGACCATACGAAGTTCGAGAACTTGGATGATGAACTGGCAAACCCGACCGACCTTCGTATCTTTGCCATTGCCCAGGCATTGGAAGAAGATTACAGCATTGAACGTATCGTTGACTTGACTAAGATTGATCCTTGGTTTATCGGCAAGTTGAAAAACATTGTTGATTATAAGGCGAAATTACAGGGGTATAATTCTCTGGAAGAACTTCCTGTCGAGGTGCTCCGCGAAGCGAAGGTTTTAGGTTTCTCTGATTTCCAGATTGCCCGCTTTGTATTGAAGCCAGCCGACGGTAACATGGAGAAGGAAAATCTGGAAGTACGTGCATACCGTAAGAAACTGGGTATCCTTCCGGCTGTGAAACGCATCAATACAGTAGCTTCTGAACATCCGGAACTGACCAACTACCTTTATATGACTTACGCCGTAGAAGGTTATGATGTGAACTATTATAAAAACGACCGTTCGGTTGTTGTACTCGGCTCAGGTGCTTATCGCATCGGTTCATCGGTTGAGTTTGACTGGTGTTCGGTGAATGCTATTCAGACAGCCCGTAAGTTGGGATATAAGGCCATCATGATTAACTATAATCCGGAAACCGTTTCTACGGATTATGACATGTGTGACCGTCTGTATTTTGATGAACTTTCGTTTGAACGCGTACTCGATGTGATTGATTTGGAACAGCCTAACGGCGTGATTGTTTCAGTGGGTGGACAGATTCCGAATAACTTGGCTATGAAGCTGTATCGCCAGTCGGTTCCGGTACTGGGAACCTCACCGCTTTCAATCGACCGTGCAGAAAACCGTAACAAGTTCTCGGCTATGCTTGACCAGTTGGGCATCGACCAGCCGGCTTGGCAGG
>URDR01000118.1 GCA_900546645.1 uncultured Bacteroides sp.
TGAAAATATTACGCACACCGGAACCGAGTTTGTCGGCCAATCCGATATTGCGGAAAAAGGAGGCGATGATTGGATTTTTGGGATTCGGCTCAAAATTTTCCGGGGTTATCTCACCCGACCACGAGGCACGGTTAGCATTTTCCGTGTATATACGGTTATTCTCAATAACGAATTTGGCAGGATAAGAACTTGAAAATTCTCTATGGATGAGTATGTTTGATACCATTTCCCTGCATATTACTCCACGCAGGCTTATCCGTTGTTCATTTTCAAGATAAAACGGATCCGGCAAATGTTTTTGGGCAAATTCCATCAACAGATCATAGCTTTCCACAAGGTTGGTACATACAATCTCCCTGTCGTCATACCGGTCTATATTGATTCGGCGAAGCAAAGCATCCGTTTCATAAGCCGGTGCCACATCTTTTATAACGTCGTCACGACCTAACAGTAATACGGCTGCAAGATTCAGTCCATGCTTTCCTGTCTCATGATTCGTACCGAACAGACCGGCAGAGCGTAACAACTCCATATCATCCGTCTTTTGCCAAATATGCCGACCGTTAGCGGAATTAGCAGCCATTTGTCTGATAGTCGGCAAAAGGTCGAGTCGCAAATCTTCCACTTTTATATATGGAAATACCTTCCGTTCTGTAAAGATACTTTGCTTACGGATATACATCATCGCTATTTGTGAGGTGCTGGTCACGTGTACGTCCGCATCATCCACCCGGTCAAATATCTCCTTTTTATAGGAATGGACTTCTGCACTCGGATTGACATGAATGTGTATCACGGTTTTACCCTCATAGAGAAGCGGTCTGGGCTCCAAATAAACAGTAGGAGTTATCAAATCCGAATTGCTGACACAACTGATAAAATTCTTAATCATTGAAGATACGGAATTTTCAGGTACGCCGACAACACGACCGGAATCCGTCACGCCTAAAAATAGATCACCGCCAAAACGGTTGAGAAAAGAGCATACCGTTTCATAGGTATCGCTTTCAATGCCATTTCCACAGCGTTTAAACTCCACCCGAATGGTTTCTCCTATTTCCAGTATTTCTTTAAATCGTTCTTGTTCCATTGTTCTAATTGTTAGGCAAAAATACAAAATATCCAGCACATAAACTTGTGTAGGACATGATTCTTTTGTTTAAAGTCAATTCACGGCATCCTTTTCTTATCGCGCAACAGGTCATTGACATCCTTATAATAAGGAAACGCCTCCATCACATTATATACCGTAGCCGTATTCATTTCCCGAAGCAGATCCACCGCCTTTCGTCCGGCATCGTCATTGTCGAGGAAGCAATAGATTTTCTTGTATGCTTTCAACCGGGACAGAGCTTTGGACAGGTTGTTCACCGAGTTCAGTACAATTAAATCCGGCTGTCTGCACGGAGGCGGCAACTTTCCTTGTTTTACTAGTGTCAAATAAGAAAGAAAGTCCATAAAGCCTTCAAACAGGCAACATGCCAAAGTGGTCTTTGTGGTGTTGGTCACTGATATGTCTTTAGGTGCAATGCACCCTTTGTAGTACGGACTGCGCATTTCATATCCACCGGCTATATTAGGAAAACCGATAGCGAAGTAGGCTCTTCCACGGCAGGTATAGTGTATCTCCCAGCATTCCCTGATTCCGATTTCCATATCAATGCCCCGTGAAGCCAGATAGGACTTCAAGGCTACCGAAGTCAGCGCACCGATTTGGATGTTCCGCAAGATCTCATTCCTTTCCTCAGAAGAGGGCAGGAATGTTCTTGCCTTGACAGGTACTCCCGGGGTGGCGTTTTCTATCAGTTTCAGTACACGGGATATATCATTGGTATGATAGATAAGAATACCCAAGTCTATGATGTCGCCACTCCGGGCAAGTCCGAAATCATACCAGATATTCCGATTTTTATTGACTTTGAATGAAGGTGTCATATCTTCCCTATACGGGGCACGGAACCATGCCGCACAAGCGGTTTCCCTTGTAGGGAAACAACCGATTGCTTTCAAGAAGTCCACAATATCTATTTGTTTGGTCTGGGCTATGTTCATAATAACTTTTGTGTTTCTATTCGGGTTTAATAAAGTTTATCTTATATATACACCGACGTTAAACTAAACCTCTTTATCGGAGGTACAGCCGCTATACTCCAGCACCTTCGGATTGTAATGGTAGCTCTTATCCTGTTTCACGATAATGCCACGCCCCATCAGATACTTGTTCAGTTCAATGCAGATGTTCCGGCCACGCTTGAAGCCGATTTCGGTATATCCCTGTTGGAGCGCTTTGATAAGCGGTCTGTATCCGGTTATGTCCCCCTCGCTGAATGCCAGCCTGAGAGCCTGGGCGTGTTGTACATCGGAAATGGATTCGCAGAAGCCCTTACGCTCTTGTGTAAACGAGTATTCTCCCACCAGTTCAGGCAAGGCATCGTTATTGATGCGGAAAGCGAACGGCTCAAACTCCTTTTCACGAATGTGCATGGCTTTTACTTCACTGATATTACCGTCAAACTGGCTCTTGGTGATTTGCAGAATGGTTTCCGCTTTGTTATTCAGTTCTGTGCCAATATGTCCTCTCGTATTGTCATCTCCTTTGTTCAGATGTAATACTGTATGGATATGGAGGTCGTGCATACTTGACCAGCGCATGAGGTCGTTTATCAAATCAACAGACTCACTGGGACTGTTGATGTCATACAGGAGGTCACGGATGCCGTCAATGACAACAAAACCGATACCCGGATCGGAAGCCAGCGCATGGTTGATAATCTGTCGGCGTTGTTTGGGGCTGTATTCCCGCAGCATGAAAAATTCGAGGTTGTCCGTTTCACGGTCAGTAGGTAGCCCGGCCAGTCTCAGGATGCGTTCAAGCACCTTGTGGCAATGGCATTTGCTTTGTTCCGTATCTACATAAAGCACCTTGTGCTTGCCTTCCGGCAAATGTGCGTTGTAGCGTAACACGTTTTTGCCCGACAACGCTGCAGCCACAATTGCCGTGATGTTGAAAGTCTTTTTGCTTTTGGGCTTACCGACCGAAGCACTGAAGTTGCCGAGCGTGGCAATGGTTATGTCATCGACACGGACAATTTCCGGCGGAAAAGCGTAGGTCTCGGTGACACGTAGGCGGATGAATTGCAGGATTTGTTCATAAACCGAACGATCTATGTCATTTCCGGTTTGAAGCAGGTGGGTCGGTATCATGGCTTTCCCCCTTTCTTTTTATGGTTGGGCTTGCCGGTGTGGTCATGGGCGGTCATTATAGCAGCCTGTCTTTCCAGTTCCCTTTGTGAAAGGACTGGATTGCGCCGTTTCCATTCATCCAGTTCCTTCCTTTCAAAGAAGATGTTCTTGCCATTCGGTTTGGTGTAGGATATGTCACGGTTGGAGGTAAGCCGGTACATATGCCCTTTGGAGATATTCAGGTATTTGGCGGCTTCATCAATATTCAGCATATCTTTCAGGTAATAGAGTTGATTCTCCACGCTTTCAAAACGCTCTATCAAGGCTTCAAGCGTCCCGAAACGATCAATGAAGGCTTCAATGGTGGTTATCTTGCCCAATACTACGTTTATATCTTCCATTCGGGTCAGGATGACGGCCACATCTTCTACCCGTTTAAGTGTTTCAAGAAATCCGGCTTCTGTCATGATGCAAATTGTTTATCGGGTTCAACACATTCATTCATGCTGTCCGGCATCTCCTTTGGACAGTTTTTTTCGGTTTCTTCCACTTGGTTCCGGCAGAGCCATTCGTCCAATTCCTGCTTGTTAAAATACAACAGTTTACCGGACGGTCTGTAGTGGGGGATATGCCCGTTCTTGGCAAGTTTGTACAACTGGCTTCTCGACAGCCCCATATACAGGCAGGCTTCTTTGAAATTGAGTGTTTTCTTGATGCAAAACAGCATATTTTCAATCTTCTCCGTTTGTTTCTGGAGCATACTAAGCTTCAGGAAACATGATGAACAGGACACCGCTACACAGTTTCTTTCTTCTTGTTGGTTCATTTTGTATTCTTTTTTGAGTTAGACATGGGGGAGTGATACCCCGAAACTTTATCGCTTCGGGGCAAAGGTAGATATGTGTTTTTCAATGCTTGTAAAAAGGAGAGTAACAGTTCGGAAGTGTTATCCGAACTGTTATCCTTTTCTGTGTCACTTGTTATCCGTTGTGTTTCTTTCTGTCATTTCTCTGACAGCTTGTACGCATTGGCTGATTACCTCCTGCATACTGTTTGGATTGCTCTTGGCAAGACTAAGTGCACTGGAATACTGGCCGTGTTTGAGCGGACGGCCGTCTTTGGAACCCAATATGGAACCGGCCTGTTCCAACAGATGTTCCCAACGTCCGAGAATGAGACGGTGGTGACATAACCGGTCGAAAAAGAAAGCTACCAACCGGTTATTGGCAGACTTCAACGGCTGATGCAACGTGCCTTCCAAAAGAGAACGCAGTATGCCTGCATTCACAGGGGTAGTGAAAAGTTGAGCCTCATTAGCACAATGCGCAATGAGGCTCAGTTGATTGTCATTCAAAAAGCTACCCAAAGACAAGGCAGGAAGGTTCGTTTCAGGGCGTGGCTTATCCGGTTCTTCTTTCAGACCGGAGGATGCTTTCGTTGTGTTGAACAGACGAAGCAACTCATCCATGCGGTTAGGAGCAAAAAGTATATTGGAGAAGAATAGCTCCACAAGGTCTTTACGTTTTGTCAGTATTCCTCTGAGAATACCGATGTTTTTCCGATGTCGGTTTTTCCCGGCGGCATCCCGGTGGTCACTATA
>URDR01000119.1 GCA_900546645.1 uncultured Bacteroides sp.
GCTAAACTGACGTACGGGTAACCGTACCGGGGGTTCGAATCCCCCAGCTTCCGCGAATAAGTCGTAAATTAATTTTACGACTTATTTTTTATATTCATTTTTCAACAGTTTGCTGTCAAGGCTTTCGGGAGGAAGAGTAAAGGTGTTTTTTAGACTTTCAATTTTACTACATAAAACATATGATACTTCTTCATAGAAATTAAATTCCGATTTATAATAGTAATAGCATAAAAAAAATCATTTTTTATTTTGCAGATTAAAAACAAACTTCTAACTTTGCACCGTCTTAGAAAAAGAATTAAGACTAACTGATGGCGGTATCGTCTAGTGGCCTAGGACGCAGCCCTCTCACGGCTGAAACTCGGGTTCGATTCCCGGTTCCGCTACTTTTAGAAGCTAATTGGTTTATTGTCACCAATTAGCTTTATTTTTTATGGAATTGTTATAAAGAGTCCTTATTGTTTTTTCATTTATTGACCACTTTATACTTAAAAATGCACAAGTATTCGCATTATACCTACTAATAGTGATGCATAGCTCACAAAAAAGGAGTACCTTTGCAGCCCTAAATCTCTTAATAATGGAATAACAGTATGGAAATGAACAAAGTTTTTAAGGATGGATTGTGGAGTAAGGAAATTAATGTTTCAGACTTCGTACATACCAACATTACCCCTTATGAGGGCGATGCCTCATTTCTGGCAGGCCCCACAGAGCGAACTAAAAAAGTGTGGAACGAATGCCTCAAGGCACTAGAAGAAGAACGTGCCAATAACGGAGTTCGTTCCCTTGATAATGTAACAGTATCTACCATCACCTCACATAAAGCAGGATACATTGACCGTGAAAACGAACTGATTGTAGGTCTTCAAACGGATGAACTTTTGCGCCGTGCCATCAAACCTTATGGTGGTATCAAAGTCGTAGAAAAAGCCTGCCATGAAAACGGTGTGGAAGTAGATGAAAAAGTAAAGGATATCTTTACTCATTATCGCAAAACCCATAATGATGGCGTATTTGATGCTTACACCGAAGAAATCCGCTCTTTCCGTTCACTCGGTTTCCTGACCGGTCTGCCCGATAATTATGCACGCGGGCGTATCATCGGTGACTACCGCCGTTTGGCACTGTATGGTATCGACCGACTGATTGAAGCAAAACAAGAAGATTTGCACAATATCACCAGTCCGATGACCGATGCCCGTATCCGCCTGCGCGAAGAAGTAGCCGAACAAATCAAAGCACTGAAAGAAATAAAGATATTGGGTGAATATTACGGACTCGACTTGGGTCGTCCCGCTACTAATGCACAAGAAGCTGTTCAGTGGGTTTATATGGCATATCTTGCTGCCGTGAAAGAACAAGATGGAGCAGCTATGTCATTGGGCAACGTTTCTTCATTCCTGGATATCTATATTCAATATGATTTGGATCATGGTAAAATTGACGAGTCATTTGCGCAGGAACTGGTAGACCAGTTCATTATCAAGTTGCGTATGGTCCGTCATCTGCGTATGCAATCATACAACGATATCTTTGCAGGTGATCCCACCTGGGTAACCGAGTCTATCGGCGGACGCTTCAACGACGGACGTACCAAGGTTACAAAAACTTCCTTCCGTTTCTTGCAGACACTATACAATCTGGGTCCGTCACCCGAACCTAATATGACTGTACTGTGGAGTCCGGAATTGCCGGAAGGTTTCAAAGAATTCTGTGCACAAGTTTCTATCGACACTTCTTCTATACAATACGAAAACGACACGCTGATGCGCGAAGTGCGTAACTGTGATGATTATGGTATCGCCTGCTGCGTTTCTTATCAGGCTATCGGCAAACAAATCCAGTTCTTCGGAGCACGTTGCAATCTGGCTAAAGCCCTATTGCTGGCTATCAATGGCGGACGTTGTGAGAATACAGGAACTGTAATGGTGAAAGATATTCCTGTATTGACAGGGGACTTGCTGAACTTTGAAGAAGTATGGTCTAATTATAAGAAAGTATTAATGCAAATTGCACGTGTGTATAATGATGCGATGAATATCATTCACTATATGCACGATAAATATTATTATGAAAAGGCTCAAATGGCATTCATTGATACCGATCCACGTATCAATCTGGCATATGGCGTAGCCGGTCTGTCCATTGCCATTGACTCATTGTCTGCCATCAAATACGGCAAAGTACGTGCCAAACGTAATGATATAGGTTTGACCGAAGGCTTTGATATTGAAAATGCATATCCTTGCTTCGGTAATGATGATGACCGCGTAGACCACTTAGGGGTAGATTTGGTTTATTTCTTCAGTGAAGAATTAAAGAAACATCCGGTATACAAAAATGCCCGCCCTACCCTGTCACTGCTGACTATCACCTCCAATGTAATGTACGGCAAGAAAACAGGTGCCACTCCTGATGGTCGTGCCAAAGGAGTGGCTTTCGCTCCGGGTGCCAACCCGATGCACGGACGTGACAAGAACGGTGCCATCGCCTCATTGAGTTCTGTAGCCAAACTACGCTATCGTGATGCCCAGGACGGCATCAGTAACACGTTCTCTATCGTACCAAAATCACTAGGGGTAGACCAGGAAACCCGTATAGAGAACCTGGTAACCATGATGGACGGTTATTTCACCAAAGGAGCACATCATCTGAATGTAAATGTGCTGAACCGTGAAATGTTGGAAGATGCAATGGAACATCCTGAAAAATACCCGCAACTAACCATCCGCGTATCAGGTTATGCCGTAAACTTCATCAAATTGAGCCGTGAACATCAGCTGGAAGTAATCAGCCGTTCTTTCCACGAAAGAATGTAACATCACATATACATTCATCGTAGGGGCGGGTTTTAAACCTGCCCTTACCAGTTTAAAGACAAACCATTATGATCAGAGTCCATTCTTACGAGTCAATGGGGACGTTTGACGGTCCCGGTTTACGCTTAGTCGTATTTTTACAAGGATGCAATTTCCGATGCCTCTATTGTGCCAACCCCGACACAATTGACACCAAAGGTGAAAGTACGGAAACAACAATAGACGAAATTGTGCGTATGGCCGTCAGCCAAAAAGCTTTTTTCGGTAAAAAAGGAGGTGTGACTTTCAGCGGCGGCGAGCCTACATTGCAAGCAAAAGCACTGATTCCGTTATTCCAGCGATTAAAAGAACAAAGCATCCACATCTGTATAGATACCAACGGCAGTATATGGAATGAAGAAGTAAAGGAACTGCTACAATGGACAGACCTCGTATTATTAGACATCAAGGAATTTAATAATGTGCGCCATCGGCAACTGACAGAACGCAGCAACGAACAAACCATACGTACCGCCGGATGGCTTGAAAAAAACGGAAAGCCTTTTTGGTTGCGCTATGTATTAGTTCCAGGCTATAGTTCCTTTGAGGAAGATATACGGGCATTAGGAGAGCACTTCAAGAATTATCAAATGATTCAAAGAGTAGAAATACTACCTTATCATACATTAGGCGTACACAAATATGAAGCCATGGGAAAAGAATACAAACTAAACGGAATAAAAGAAAATACTCTAAAACAATTGGAAACAGCCAAAACGTTATTTGGTGAATATTTCAATACCGTATATTTAAATTAAAAATATACTGAAGACAAGATGTTGCTATAAATCAATGGAAATATTTCATCATTTCAATAAAATTATCTAATTTCGCATCTAAAACATAAATTATTATAAATATGAAAAGACTACTATTACTCTGCCTAACTTACATTATGTGTGTAGGCAACCATCAGATGGCTGCTCAAGACTCTTCTGAAAGTCCTGGTATTTTTAATTCATTAGCTGTAGGCGTCAGTGCAAGTACCACAGGTATAGGTATTGATGTAGCCAGTCCTATAGGAAGTTACTTGGCTGTACGTGCAGGAGTTTCTTTTATGCCGAACTTTACTTATTCTACAGATGTGGATGTAGATATTGAAGGTTCTTATGAAGGAAATATACCTACCAGCATAGATGTAGAAGGAGGAATGGGACGTACTGCCGGTGAAATATTGCTGAATGTATATCCTTTCAAATCATCTAGTTTTTTTGTATGCGGTGGTGCTTATTTCGGAGGAGGAAAACTCATCAAGATTAAAGGGCACAGCGATGAGTTGGCAGAACTGATTAAAGAAGGACAAGAAGTAGGTATTGAAATCGGAAACTATCGTATACCTGTAGATCAGAACGGAAATATATCTGGTGGTTTGAAGGTTTCTTCATTCCGTCCTTATCTTGGACTAGGTTTCGGAAGAGCGATTCCTAAGAAACGTGAGTTCGGCATAAGAAAAGCATAAAAAAGTTGTGGGAATGGAATATTTTTAGTACCTTTATAGTTGACAATCAATAAGTTACATTAAAATACCCATTCCCATGACAAATGCAAATATAATAGAAATTTTCTGTATTCTCGATGAATTCTGCAAGTATTTCACTCCCGAATTGAAAAAACACACGTTGGACACCGGCGATAAACGCCGCCGCAACAGGCCATGCCGCATGTCCGACAGCGAAGTTATGACCATCCTCGTCCTCTACCATACAATGCAACACCGTAATTTCAAGTCGTTCTACCTCGGCTACGTATGCAACCATATGCGCAAGGAATTTCCCAACCGCCTGTCCTACAACCGCTTCGTCGAGAGGCAGGCTACGGTCGGGCTTCACCTGCTGCTA
>URDR01000120.1 GCA_900546645.1 uncultured Bacteroides sp.
ATTCTGCACCATCTTGGGCAAATCTTCTTCTTTCAGTCCCCAGTCGCTCAGTTTCAGTTGGTAAACCTCACATTCCTTTTGCATACGTATCAGGGCATCCATAAAGTCGCTGGGACGGTTGCTCTTTTGCTGTGTCATGACCTCAGCCATCTTCATGTAACGCTTCATACAGTCATTGCGGAAGGTTTCAAAATAAGCTTCGCTGATGGCAATCAGACCTGCTCCATGCGGGAGTGCCGGATAATATGCACTCATGGCATGTTCCAATGAGTGTTCGGATGTACAGCTTGAGGTTGATTCCACCAATCCTGCCAGTGTGCTTGCCCAAGCCACTTTGGCACGCGCTTTCAGATTTTTACCATCCTTTACGGCAACCGGCAGATATTTGTATAGCAGCCGGATAGCTTCCAGAGCATACAAATCGCTGATAGGAGTGGCGCAATTAGCAAGGAATCCTTCTGCCGCATGGAAGAAAGCATCAAATCCCTGATAGGCGGTGAGATGAGGCGGGATAGAGACCATCAGTTCCGGGTCAACGATTGATAAAGCAGGGAAGGTATGCTGATTTCCGAAGCCAATCTTTTCCTGCTTTTCTTCATTGGTAATTACGGTCCAGGGATCGGCCTCGGTACCGGTGCCAGCAGTAGTAGGGATGGCGATGATGGGGAGCGCCTTGGCAGCAGGACGTCCCTTTCCGCTTCCTCCGATGACATAATCCCAGTAATCGCCTTCATTACATGCCATGACAGCAATTGCTTTGGCGGAGTCAATGCTGCTTCCTCCACCCAGACCGATGACAAAGTCGCACTGTTCAGCACGGCAGAGTGCAGCGGCTTCCATTACATGCCCTTTGATGGGGTTAGGTAAAATCTTGTCGAATACCACAGCTTCCGTATCATTATCCTTCAGCAGTTCGATGACTTTATCCAAGTAGCCGTATTTTTTCATGGAAGTACCAGCAGAAATCACAATCAGGGCTTTTTTACCCGGCAGTTTTTCAGTTGCCAAATTTTTTATTTCACCACATCCGAATAAGAGTCGGGTGGGAATGTGTAAACTAAAAACAGGGTTTGCGTTCATAATATGTACTATTTAAAGTTCGTATTTTCAAATATAAGATTTTTTCTTGAAAGTTGCGCACTTGTGAAGTTTAAATATTGTTGCATATTTCTTTGCTCTCTTCCTTTTGTAAAATCTGTCGGATGATAGATGAAGAAATGCAGCCATGTAAAAGAGCTATCTTTCAGATTCGTCTTTTGCATGGCTGCATTGATTTCAGTAGAGATTGTTAATAGTTGAAGCTGCTGCCTCCCAGAAACTCGCGGAGTAGGGAAGTGGGTGGAAGCTCCTTATCCTGTACGGGAGTGAAATACGAGAGGAAACGCAGCAGGCGGTGAGCCTCCGAGTATTCCGGACAGCTGTTCGGAACTTTACGTAACACTGGTTCCACATTCTCTTTCAGTACAGCCAGTTCAAAAAGCAAGGCAGAGTTAAACATGGCGTCGGCATATTCCTGGTAAGGGAAAATCCATTTATCCTCTCCGGCACGTACGCTGGGCCAGCGAGCAATAGTCTCTTCTGCCGAGTAGTTGCGGTATTTGTAGTCGCGGATGATGCGACGCAGCAGTCGGTTGTCAGTCGTCGGAATATAATTATGATTATCCAGCAAAATAGTGGTCAGTGCCGAGACATAGATTTTATATTTGTTCGCAGCCGGGATGTTGGGTGTAAGTGCTGGATTCAGGGCGTGTATACCCTCAAGAATCAGAATCATGTGTTCATCTACGCGTAATTTTTTCCCGCTCATTTCCCGCTTGCCTGTTGTAAAGTTAAAGCGTGGAAGTTCTACTTCTTCGCCAGCCAAGAGCGCCTTCAGCTGTTTTTCAAAGAAGGGCAAATCAAGGGCATAAAGTGACTCAAAATCATGCTTCCCGTTTTCGTCGAGAGGTGTATCTTCCCGGTTGACAAAATAATCATCCAGCGAAATCGGGTAGGGACGCATACCGTTTGTCATCAGCTGGATGCTGAGGCGTTTGCTGAATGTGGTTTTTCCGGAAGATGACGGTCCGGAAATCAGCACCAGTTTAACGCGCTCCCCATTTTCATTGCGGTGCGTGATTTCATCGGCTATATGTGCGATTTTCTTTTCCTGTAACGCTTCGGAAACATTGATGAGGTCAGTGGCATGTCCGCTGTTGCAGGCAATATTAAAGTCGCCTACGGTGCTGATACCGAGAATTTGGTTCCAGCGGTGGTATTCCTGAAAGACCTCCAGCATTTTTTCCTGCTTTACCAGTTCTTCCAGCTTATTGGGGTTGTTGCGACTGGGAATGCGTAATAACAATCCATCATAATATTTTACGAGGTCAAACAAGTGGAGGTAGCCGGTGCTGGGAACCAGACTGCCGTAATAATAATCCACCGTATCGCCTAACCGATAGTAATAGGAGTATAGTTGTCCGGAAGTTTCCAGCAGTTTGGCTTTGTCGAGCATACCGCGTTGGCGAAACAAACGTACCACCTCTTCGGTGTGACATTCCATGCGCAGATAAGGAATATCCGCATGAATGATTTCCTGCATTTTTTGCTTGATACGCATTACGTCATCTAATCCGATGCTCCGGTCAAGATGCAGATTGCAGTAATACCCTTTTGAAACGGGGTGTTCCAATGAAATACTTCCTTCAGGATAAAGTTCTTCTACGGCTTTTACCAGCACGAAGCAAAGTGACCGTACATAGGTGCGCATACCTGAAGCGCTGGTGATGTCTAGGAATTCAACATCTTTATTATAATACACCCTGAAGTCGAGGCTTTCTACCTTGTTATTTACTTTTGCGCTGACCGGACCATAAGGCATTTGAAGATTAAAACCAGTATAAATAGTCAAAAGTGAGCTCCCTTCGGGAAAAGATTTTGTTGAATTAGTATTTTTGCAATATATTTGTAGCATAATCGTAATATGTATTACTAACGTTAAATCTGGTAGTTAATATACGAAGAAAACGTTTAACTGCCTAATTTAGCCTAAATGAAAAGCTGATGGAATATTCTTTTTATGATTTTTTAGCGCTACTGGGCTCATTGGCGCTGTTTCTCTATGGAATGAAAATCATGAGTGAAGGACTGCAAAAGTTCGCGGGCGACCGTTTGCGGGGTATTTTAACCGCAATGACTACCAACCGGGTTACCGGAGTGTTAACAGGCATGCTGATTACAGCACTGATTCAATCTTCTTCTGCCACAACGGTAATGGTTGTGAGTTTTGTCAATGCGGGTCTTTTGACCTTGTCCCAGTCTATCGGTGTGATAATGGGGGCAAATATCGGTACAACGGTTACCGCATGGATTATTTCAACTCTTGGCTTTAAAGTAGATATTTCTGCTTTTTCATTGCCTTTGTTGGCAATAGGCATTCCGCTTCTTTTCTCTCAGAAAAGTTCCCGAAAGTCTATTGGAGAATTTATTTTTGGTTTTGCCTTCTTGTTTATGGGGCTCAATTTGCTGAAATCGAATGCCCCCGACTTAAGTCAAAATCCTGATATGTTGGCATTTGTCCAGAACTATACGGATATGGGCTATTTCTCAGTCCTTCTGTTTGTGTTGATTGGTACTATCCTGACTATGGTGGTTCAGGCTTCTGCCGCTACCATGGCTATTACCTTGATTATGTGTGCCAACGGGTGGATAAGCTTTGAGCTGGGAGCCGCCTTGGTTTTAGGTGAGAATATCGGTACAACGATTACTGCAAACCTGGCAGCCCTTACCGCCAATACTCAGGCACGGCGTGCAGCTGTTGCTCACTTGATGTTTAATGTGTTTGGTGTTATCTGGGTGCTTTCTGTTTTTGAACCGTTCCTGTCGGCTGTAAATTGGATTATATCCGATGTGATGCATATCAGTGATGCCGGAGGTGTAGCTGTTTCTTTCAAACTGTCGGCTTTCCATACCTGCTTTAATGTATGTAACGTTTTAATCTTGATTTGGTTCGTTAAGTTTATCGAAAAAACAGTTTGCCGGATTATTCCGCAGAAAGAACAGGAAGAAGAGTATCGTCTCCAGTTTATTACTGGCGGTATGCTTTCAACTGCCGAATTGTCAATTGTTCAAGCCCGTAAGGAAATCAATTTGTTTGCAGAACGTATTCATCGTATGTTCGGAATGGTGAAGAATCTGCTGCATACAGAAAATGAAAATGATTTCAATAAACTGTTCAGCCGGATTGAAAAGTATGAGAATATCAGTGACAGCATGGAGGTGGAAATTGCCAATTATCTGAATCAGGTTTCTGAAGGACGCTTAAGCTCGGAAAGTAAGATTGAAATTCGCGAGATGCTTCGTGAGGTGACTGAAATAGAAAGCATAGGTGACAGCTGTTATAATTTGGCGCGTACGCTGAATCGTAAGCGCCGTGGAAATGTAGACTTTACCGAAAGTCAGTATGAACACATCGAACAGATGTTCAGTCTGACAGATCAGGCTTTGTCGCAAATGATAAGTTTGGTGGAGGATATGCATCATCAGGTAGATGTAAATAAATCATTCAATCTGGAGAATGAAATTAACAACTACCGTAATCAGCTGAAAAACCAGAATGTGAT
>URDR01000121.1 GCA_900546645.1 uncultured Bacteroides sp.
TTATCGGTTGAAAAACAGCCGATAAAATTGTCGTGGCGGAAAATAGAATGATTACTATGGACTGCACAAATATTATCGGTGAAAAAATAAAATCCCTCAGAACAGCCAAGGAAATAAGTATCGAAGAATTAGCAGAACGGTCAGGGCTGGCGGTTGAACAAATACGCCGCATTGAAGAAAATATTGACATACCTTCATTGGCTCCCCTGATTAAAATAGCCCGTACTTTAGGTGTACGACTGGGAACTTTCCTCGATGACCAGATAAATGAAACCGGTGCTGTAATCTGCCGGCATGGAGAAGAAGATGACACCATCAGTTTCTCAAACAACGCGGTTGATGCCCGGCAACACTTGCATTATCACTCGCTGTCACGCAGCAAGACCGACCGTCATATGGAGCCTTTCGTAATTGACATCGATTCAAATCAAGACAAGGAATTTCAACTGTCAGCCCATGAAGGTGAAGAGTTTATCATGGTACTTAAAGGAACGCTGGAAATTAATTATGGCAAACAAACCTACTTGCTCGAAGAAGGCGATACCATTTATTATGACTCTATCGTTCCACATCATGTACATGCGTTTGAAGGACAAGCAGCCCGGATTCTTGCTGTAATTTATACTCCTATCTAACAAGCAAAATCATGTTACAACTTTCAGAAAAAACACTTGGTGACTGGCTGGAATATTGGGCAGCCACCACACCCGATAAAGAATATATTGTTTACTCCGACCGAAACTTACGCTTTACATGGAAACAGTTTAACCACCGTGTTGACAATATGGCCAAAGGATTGCTTGCCATCGGAGTGGAACGAGGTACCCACGTGGGTATCTGGGCAGGAAATGTCCCCGACTGGCTGACGTTTCTTTATGCATGTGCCAAAATAGGGGCTGTAGCAGTAACCGTAAATACGAACTACAAACAAGCCGAGCTGGAATATCTCTGCCAGAACTCAGACATGCATACGCTTTGCATTGTTAACGGAGAAAAAGACAGCAACTTTGTAGCAATGACGTATAACATGCTCCCTGAACTGAAAACGTTTGAGCGGGGGCATATGAAAAGTAAACGCTTTCCTTCGATGCGAAATGTCATCTATATCGGGCAGGAAAAATACAGAGGAATGTATAATACATCCGAAATTCTTCTTCTTGGAAACAATATTGATGACGATGCATTGATTTCAGCAAAAAAACAGGTGAGTTGCCACGATACGGTCAATATGCAATATACGTCAGGAACCACTGGATTCCCCAAGGGAGTCATGCTGACTCATTATAATATCGCCAACAACGGGTTTCTTACCGGTGAACATATGAAGTTTACCTCTGATGACAAATTATGTGTATGCGTCCCGTTATTTCACTGTTTCGGAGTGGTACTTGCCACCATGAACTGCCTCACCCATGGATGTACCCAAGTTATGGTAGAACGTTTTGACCCACTGCTGGTGCTGGCCTCGGTACATAAAGAACGATGCACAGCCCTTTACGGAGTGCCTACCATGTTTATAGCAGAACTTCATCACCCTATGTTTGACCTGTTCGACCTCTCTTGCCTACGCACCGGCATTATGGCTGGTTCACTCTGCCCGATTGAACTGATGAAGCAGGTAGAAGAGAAAATGTTCATGAAAGTAACCAGCGTATATGGGCTGACCGAAGCCTCACCGGGAATGACTCACAGTCGTATTGACGACAGCCAAGAAGTGAGATATAATACCGTGGGACGCGACTTTGAGTTTACCGAAGTGAAAGTGATTGACCCGGAAACCGGAGAAGAATGTCCTCCCGGCGTACAAGGAGAAATGTGTAACCGGGGTTATAACACCATGAAAGGTTATTATAAGAATCCGGAAGCTACGGCAGAAGTAATTGACGAAAACGGATTCCTTCATTCGGGTGACTTGGGGGTAAAAGATGAAAATGGAAACTATCGCATCACCGGACGAATCAAAGATATGATTATCCGCGGAGGAGAAAACATTTACCCACGCGAAATAGAGGAATTCCTGTATCAGATGCCCGGCATTAAAGACGTACAAGTGGCAGGTATCCCCTCAAAAAAATACGGGGAAGCCGTAGGGGCTTTTATCATCCTGCATGAAGGATGTACGATGTACGACTTCGATGTGCGCGAATTCTGTCAAGGAAAAATCGCACGCTATAAAATTCCAAAATACATTTTCTTCGTTAAAGAGTTCCCTATGACCGGAAGCGGTAAAATACAGAAATTCAAACTAAAAGACTTGGGACTGGAGTTATGTAAGCAACAAGGAATTGAAATCATTTAACGAAATTCCGCCAACTCGGATAACTGAAACACCAATTATGGCTGGTCTTGAATAGACAGAGGCATAAAACCAAGGAATCAGAAACCTTCGTTTTATGCCTCTTCCGCTTTCAGGAATTCCCTAGCCGGCAAAATAAAGACATCACTTCACCACTTTTACCAGCAAAGTCTTGCCAGTCAGTTTTCCTTTCATATCATGCGACTCTGATTTTACCAGACCGATGCCTTGAGCATACCACTCCGTTACACGCACGGTGCTGGTTTTCAAAACAATTTTCGTACGCTTCAAGTACGAAATCTTTACGCAGTCAAATTTCCCGGCTGTAGTACTTACTTTTTCAGTTCCCATACAGGTAGCTCCCGATATGGTAATTTCATGCTTCAGCATACCCTGAATCAGCTGATAATTCCGGTCGGCAAGTGAGTTACCGGCCTTTGCTTCATCCGTGATTGAAAACGAATTGTTTCCCTTAAACTTACGGTCTTCCAACAATCCCAAGCGTGCAGCCTCATTATACTTATCCGGATCAGAATCTGAATCTATATACGGACCATACATCAAATCTTCTGTACACACTGTAGTACCTTTATCATACTGCCAGTTATACAACGTATAGCTGGTGTTATTCTTAGCCTTGGTCGTAACTATTTTATCATAATAGCTTGCCTGAACAGCCGAACCGTTACGAACCACATTTTTCACCGTCATGGTTTCCGTAGAAACACTCTGACCTACTTCATCGTAATTCACATAATGCAACTCCGTTCCTGAAGCAGTACAAAAATATTGCGCATGAGCGATATGACACATAAACATAAGCGCAACTAAAACCATCAACTTTTTCATAATTCTATTTTCAGTTTTATCAATTCAAGAAAATGTTTCGCAAACATACTAATTTCTCTCTTTTTTCTCTCTATATTTGTATAAGAAAAAAACATAAAAAAGTTAATCTATCATGGGTTTATTATCATCTCTGTTCGGTGGAGAAAAGTCAGAAAAAAAACAAACCGAACAACAAGAAAAAAAGAATTTCGAAATTCTGAAATACGACGGCATACGCGCACGTAACATGGGAAAAACAACTTATGCTACCAAATGCTTTGAAGAAGCCGTAGCTCTGAATAAGGAGCCTGAAACTTTAGGTTTACTGGCCAACATTTATTTACAGACCGGACGACTGGAAGATGCGCTCATGACATTCAACCAGCTGACCGAAGTAGCTCCGGAAAACGTCAATGCCTGGCTTGCCACAGCTAATGTGTGCTATATGCTGGAAGATTACACAGCTATGAATCAAGCCTGTCAGCAGGCCATTCAAATAGACCCGGAAAATGCTACGGCATACTTACTTTCCGCACGGGCAGAACGGGGTATGAAGTCTGACCTGCAAGCAATTGTTATGCTGACCAAATCGATTATGAAAGATGAAACTTCTGTTGAAGCTTACTTGCTGCGTGCAGAAACGCTTTGGGATATGCGACAAATAAAAGACGCGACTGAAGATGTTGAAAAAGTTCTTCAGCTGGATGCCGAAAATGAAGAGGCTCTTCTTTTAAAAGGTAAAATAGAAGCAGCTAAAGGAAATACAGAAGAAGCTCTCAGCTATTTTGAACAAGTGGAAACATTGAACCCTTTCCATGAAAAAGCCTACTTGCTCAAAGGAGAATTGTTGATTGAAACCCAAGCCTTCGACAAGGCAATTGAGAACTACACCAATGCGCTGGAACTGATTCCCGACCATGCACGATTCTATCAAGAACGTGGCAGAGCCCGCTTGCTAACTGAAGATAAAGAAGGGGCTGCTGCCGATATGAAACGGGCCATCGAACTGGCTCCAGAAAATGAGAACAAGATTACCGGAGAATTTAAAAACCAATAAGCCGAGCATATGCTTTTGATATGTAGACGATGATTGACAGAAAAAAGATAACCCCCAGAGGGTAGGATTCGAACCTCCGATATAAGGGCTTTTGCGCTTCCGCCTCCCGTAGCGGCATCACTAAGGGTTAATTGCTGTTAGATTATAATTATAAAATCATATAAAAATGTGGAAATA
>URDR01000122.1 GCA_900546645.1 uncultured Bacteroides sp.
ATCTACACGAGCCTTATCGTCGGCAGCGTCAGATGTGTATAAGAGACAGCAGACATCCCATGTGCCCCTTCCGCAAATACATGATGCGCATAAGGTACGCCCGCCTTCCTGCATGCTTCGGCAAACAAATACCCGTTTTCATCCAAGGAAATATCTTTCAATCCCAGTTCCTCCAGCTCCGTTTTCAGGTATTGCGCAAATACCATCTGCTTCGGCGTACTCGGAGTGACACCGGTCGATTCATCCGACTGCGTATCAAAAGTCACATACTTTAAAAAGCGTTCAATTACTGTCATATCACTTTATTGTTTACAAATATCTTACTTCTGTAAAAGTAAAAAATACCCAGAGAATGACCAAAAGACTTACCATTTTTTATCAGAACACAAGGATGATTTACCTACTTACAGCGAAAATTCAGACACCAGTCTGCCTTTTAAGTTAAAAACACAAGGGAATCCAAAAACTCTTAAAATAAGCCCAATCAGATTCGACCCTTTTTTGTAATTTTGTCGCATGAAAAAATACTTACTCATTTGCATCTATTGCCTGTTCATCATAGCAGGAAATGCACAAGAATCTCCTCAAGACAGCCTGTTACGCCAGCAACAGACGGAGAAAGAGCTCAAAAAACAGAAAAAAGCAGCCCGCAATTTTCACTATAACATATTGGGAGGCCCGAGTTATACTCCAGACTTTGGTCTGCTGATAGGCGGAAGCGCCCTGATGACGTTCCGCATGAACCCGAAAGATACCACCATGCGCCGTTCGGTTATCCCGGCTTCCGTAGCTTTCATGTTCAACGGGGGACTGAATCTGGTGGTCAAACCACAGCTTTTCTTCAAGAACGACCGCTTCCGCATCTTCGGACAGTTTACATTCAAGAACACCCAGGAAAACTTCTATGGGGTGGGATACGATACCAACAAGAATTATGTACGAAGCGATACGACCAGCCAGTATCGCTACAGCGGCATACAGATTAACCCGTGGTTCCTTTTCCGTCTGGGAGAAAGCAACTTCTTTGCAGGTCCACAGATTGACATTACCTATGACCACATTATGGATCCAGCCAAGTACCTGGTAGAACAGCCCGACTACAAACGTGCAGGAGGTACCGCCGACGGCTACAAGGATTTCAGTTCCGGAGTAGGTTTCCTGCTTACTTACGACACACGCGACGTTCCGGCCAACCCCTACAAAGGGCTCTACTTTGACCTGAGAGGACTGATATACCAAAAATTCTTAGGCAGTTACTCTAACTTTTCTCATCTGGAACTGGATTACAGACAATACAAGAGTGTCGGGAAACGAAAGGTAGTGGCATGGACGGTACAGAGCAAGCACTCTTTCGGACACAATCTTCCGCTGAACAAGTACGTACTGAGTGGTACTCCTTTCGACTTACGAGGATATTACATGGGACAATACCGCGATAAATCTTCGCACGTGGCACTGGCCGAATATCGCCAAATGTTCAATACCGACCAGAGCAATTGGATTAAAAGAGTAATCAATCGTCTGGGCTTCGTTGCCTGGGGAGGATGCGGATTTATGGGGCCTACGCCTGGAAAAATAGAAGGAGTGCTTCCTAATGCCGGATTAGGACTTCGCATAGA
The DNA here is from genome assembly GCA_900546645.1 of uncultured Bacteroides sp. Lineage (GTDB taxonomy): Bacteria > Bacteroidota > Bacteroidia > Bacteroidales > Bacteroidaceae > Phocaeicola. The sequence goes on from URDR01000122.1 coordinate 1,620, forward strand.
AGTACAGCCCCGCATGAATGTCCGCCTGGATTTAGGACGCGATTTCACCAACAAACAGAATCTGTTTTATTTCAACATGACCGAAGCTTTCTAAAAAAGCACACCGACATTCATACCTCTTCATCAAAGAGAATTTCAAAGAGTTTTTATGTATAAAAAAGGGAGGTTCGTTTGAACCTCCCTTTCTATATTTATATTCAGCAAAATTCATCAGAAACAGCTGGAGCCATCGAAGCAATGTGTACAAACCTTGCACTTCGGCAAGCCAATAGCTTCAATCAAGGTTTCCAGCGTATTGAACTTCAATGAAGTCAATCCGAAACGGGCACGAATACGTTCTACCAGTTCCTTGTATTCCGGAGAATCTGTAGTAGCGTATTTGTCGAGTTTGGCATTTTCATCACCCTCGATTTCCTTGATGATACGACGGGTAATCAATTCCATATCGCCCTTAGAAGAAGTAAAGCCAATGAAAGGACATCCGTAAATCAGCGGCGGACAAGCAATACGCATGTGTACCTCTTTTGCTCCGTAATCGTAAAGAATGTTCACATTGTCACGAAGCTGAGTACCACGTACGATAGAATCATCGCAGAACAACAGACGCTTTCCCTGCAGCATGGCACGGTTAGGAATCAACTTCATCTTGGCTACCAGCGAACGCATGCTCTGGTTGCTCGGTGTAAAGCTTCTGGGCCAGGTCGGAGTGTACTTGGCTATAGCACGATGATAAGGAATTCCCTTACCTTCTGCATATCCCAAAGCCATACCTACCCCCGAATCAGGGATACCGCAGGCACAGTCCACTTCAGACTCATCCGTCTGTCCCATCTTGTATCCGCTCATAAAACGAACCTCTTCCACGTTCTTACCTTCATAACAAGAAACAGGGAAACCATAATACACCCACAAGAAAGAGCAGATCTGCATCTTCTCATTCGGTTTGCGAAGCTGTTCAAGACCGTCAGCACGCATGCGCAGAATTTCACCCGGTCCTACATATTTGTCGATTTCAAAATCCAGGTTCGGCAAACTGCTTGATTCGCTGGTGGCAGCGTATGCGCCATCCTTCTTTCCAATGATAATTGGCGTACGTCCCCACTTGTCACGAGCCACGATGATACCGTCCTCAGTCAGAATCAGCATAGAGCAGGAACCCTTGATTTTGTTGAATACATTTTCAATACCATCCACAAAATCCTTTCCCTGTACAATAAGCAATGCTACCAGCTCTGTAGGGTTGGTTTTTCCCATGCTCATCTCCGAGAAGTGCATATTGTTGTCTAACAACTCCTGCACCAGTTCGTCCATGTTGTTAATCTTCGCTACCGTCACAATGGCAAAACGCCCCAGATGAGAATTAATCATCATCGGTTGCGGATCCGTATCACTGATGACACCGATTCCTGCCTTTCCCTTGAATTTAGGAAGTTCACTCTCGAACTTCGTGCGAAAATAAGAACTCTCCAGATTGTGAATCGAACGTATGAAACCCTCGCCTTCGGCGTATGTCGCCATTCCGGCGCGTTTCGTTCCTAAATGTGAATTATAATCCGTACCGTAAAATAAATCGGTCACGCATTCAGCCTTAGAGACTGTTCCGAAAAAACCACCCATTCTGTATGTATGTTATTTAGTTGTTATGATTTTCGGGTGCAAAAGTACAGAAAAAAAACGGGAAGTCATTACCAAGCTTTTTTATAAACATATTTTTTAATACAATGGATGAACAATTTCACCCTTCCGCTTGTTTATACATCATAACTCCTTTACAGAATCCCCCCTTTAATAAGGGAAGAAGCCGCACGTAAATCATACAAAGGGCTTAACTAAACTTTACATTATGTACAAAAGCCGCCGCACAACACCGGCGGCTTTCTTTTTGTTCAGACTGACTAAAATTTATGCCTAAACAATGAAGCCCTCAGGTTTTTACGGGTCAACGTAATAATCTGAGGGGTAAATCCGATAAATTTATATCTTTGCCGGAAAGAAAATCAGCAAAAGTTATGGAAACCAGCGGTTACCGTCTCCTTCTTCCTGAAGGGACATTGGATTATTTCATCATTTCGGATGTAAAGGAAAGCAGTACGGAAATAGTGATTTACCTGGAAGAGAAGAACGAAGTTCCCGGTGAATACTCAAGCATGCAGGTGGAAAGCAAAGGCTTTTATGAACCGGTAGTAGTTCAGGATTTCCCGATTCGTGGCAAGAAGCTTTTCCTGAATATCCGCCGTCGCCGATGGATTGTAAAGGATGAGGGACGCTATGTGAGCCGTAACTGGAAACTGGTTGCAGAAGGCAGCCGCATAACGCATGATTTTGCGTCTTTTTTAAAAGAACTATATTGATACCCTTCCTGTAAGCTGCAAGCTTCTAGGCCTTCTCTTCGGGGTGAACGGTGAACTTCTTG
>URDR01000123.1 GCA_900546645.1 uncultured Bacteroides sp.
CTTTAGGTGTATCATCGGATATGGTTCTTACAGATGTTCTGGAAACGGGATATACAGTCAAGAACTCAATGCTGAATGAGAAGCTTGAAAAACTTGTTCCTGAAGATAGAAACAGAATTTATGAAGTCATAGATACACTTGTGAAGCAGTCAAAGCAAATACTTCCATAAAACACAGAAGTTCGTCCTAATCGACGAGCTTTCTTTTTTTCAGTATAAAAAATTTCTGCTATCGACAAATTTTTCGGGACTTCGACAGAGAGAATATGCTATAACAACAACTGTCAGTGATAGACACATACTAATAGACATAGGAGGAAGTAGAAGTGAACGACATTTTCAGACAAATAGCAAAAGAAAATGGAACAACCGAAAAAGCAGTAAAAGAGGAAATGCAGTTTGCCATTCGGGAAGCAATGAAAAGTGCTGAACCGGAAGCAATAGCTTTTTGGAAAGCAGTTGCACCGGACGGAAAAGAGCCGCCGATAGAAAAGGTCATAGCAATGATTGCATTGAATGTTAATAATAGAATGTATAATTGAGGTGCTTCGGCATCTCATTTTTATTATTCTTTAGAAGAGTTGCATTAGGTGTTTGCAAAAAGTGACACCTTAGTGTCTGAAAGGTTACATTTCTGCCTGAAATCTTGAAATGACTGAAAATTTAATATATAATGTTAAATGACTAACTGTAACGAAGAAGAATTATAAGATGAAGAGGTGTTACTGATGAAGATATGCTATAACAAACTTCAAAAACTTATGATTGACAATCAAATGAAAAGACAGGATTTAATGCGTGCAGCCGAAATTACATCATACGCTGCAACGAAGATAAATAAGAATGAGCCGGTATCTCTTGAAGTACTGATGAGGATATGTCAGGTGTTTCACTGCGACATCGGAGATATATGCGAAGTTATTTTAGATGAAGATTAAAACACGGAGGTAATTATAGATGGCAAGGGCTGCTAAACCAAAGAAAGAAATATCAATGGAAGAAGCACTTTGGAAAAGTGCTGATAAACTGAGAGGTTCTGTTGAGCCTGCGGAGTATAAGCACGTTGTTCTGAGTTTATTCTTTCTTAAATTTGCCAGTGACAAGTTTGAGGAATGCCGTAATAAGATTATTGCTACACACGGCGAAAAGTATGCGGATATGAAACCGTTTTATACTCAGGAAAATGTATTCTATCTTCCTGAAGAAAGCCGTTGGAAATACATTATTGAAAACGCAAAACAGGATGATATTGCCCTGAAGATAGATACAGCACTTTATACGATTGAAAAGAACAACCCGGCACTGAAAGGTGCTTTGCCGGATAACTATTACTCCCGCTTACATATTGATACGGTAAAGTTGGCTTCTTTGCTTGATGAAATCAATCGTATCAACACTGATGATAAAGAGAACGACATTATAGGTCGTGTATATGAGTATTTCCTTAGTAAGTTCGCTCTTGCAGAAGGAAAAGGTAAAGGAGAGTTCTACACACCAAAGTGTATTGTAAACCTGATTGCCGAAATGCTTGAACCTTACGATGGAATACTTTATGACCCTTGTTGCGGTTCGGGGGGTATGTTTGTGCAGTCCATCAAGTTCGTAGAAGCACATAGCGGTAATAAAAAGAAAGTGTCTATTTACGGTCAGGAATACACAAATACCACTTTCAAACTGGCAAAAATGAATTTGGCTATCCGTGGTATTTCTGCAAATCTTGGAGAGATGGCAGCCAATACATTTACCAACGACCAGCACAAAGACCTTAAAGCAGATTTCATTATGGCAAACCCGCCTTTCAATCAGAAGCAGTGGAGAGCCGAAAATGAGCTTGTAGACGACCCTCGTTGGAATGGTTATGAAGTCCCACCAACAAGCAATGCAAACTATGGTTGGATACTGAATATTGTTTCCAAACTCTCACAAAACGGTGTGGCAGGTTTCCTGCTTGCCAATGGAGCATTATCCGATGACGGTACAGAGCTGAAAATCAGACAGCAGCTTATAGAAAATCACTTGGTAGAAGCGATTATTATTCTTCCGAGAAACCTTTTCTACACCACTGACATCAGCGTTACCCTTTGGGTACTCAATAAGAATAAAAAGGCTCGTGTTGTGGAGCAGAACGGAAAGCTCAAACGCTATCGTGACCGAGAAGATGAAATACTCTTTATGGATTTACGACAGATGGGCAGTCCTTATGAGAAGAAGTACATTGAATTGACAGAGGAAGATAGAGCCAAAGTTACAAGTGTATATCATAACTGGCAGCAGGAAGGCTATGAGGAAACTTATGAGAATGTGCCGGAGTTTTGCTATTCTGCTTCTTTTGAAGAAGTAAAAGAAAAAGGATTTACTCTTGTACCAAGCAGATATATTGAGTTTGTCAACCGTGATGAGAACATCGACTTTGATACAAAAATGAAGTCATTGCAGGGAGAACTCAAAGAACTTCTTGTTCAAGAGGAAAAATCCAAATCAGATTTGCTTGCTGTATTTAAGGAGTTGGGATATGAAATCGAATTATGATATTTTAGGAAACCATATCCGACTGATTGATACTCGGAACAGAGAAAGCATAACAGACAGAGTTTTGGGAATTAACATAGACAAGTTCTTTATGCCGTCGGTTGCAAATGTCATTGGTACGGATTTGGGTAAATATAAACTGATAACAAAAGGAAAGTTTGCGTGTAATCCAATGCATGTTGGTCGTGATGAACGACTTCCGGTTGCATTGTATGATGAAGAAAAACCTGCTATTGTTTCTCCGGCATATTTTATGTTTGAGGTAATAGATAACAGCATTTTGAATGAAGATTATCTGATGATGTGGTTTCGCAGACCGGAGTTTGACCGAATTTGTTGGTTACATACTGACGGGAGCGTTCGTGGTGGGATTACTTGGGATGATATATGCAGACTAGAATTGCCTATTCCGCCTATTGAAAACCAGCTTGAAATAGTGAACAGTTATAAGGCAATTACGGAGAGAATTGCTTTAAAGCAGAAGATAAATGATAATTTAGAAGCTACGGTGCAAGCAATCTTCAAATCAGAATTTATTGACTACGAAAGAGCCAACTATTCCGATTACATAGAATTTGAGTTTGGAAAATATCCTGCCACTTGGAACTTGGTTGACTTGGATACCGCCGTCGATGTTCGTGATGGCACACACGACTCGCCAAGCCCAACTGAATCTGGTAAATATCTTATCACTTCTCGTCATCTGCTCCCATACGCTGTTGACCGTAGTGATGCGTATTTTATTAGTGAAGCCGATTTCAAGAAAGCCAATGAGAGAAGCAAAGTCGAATATGGGGATATTCTTTTTAGTATGATTGGAACAATCGGTATTATTTCATTCATAACAGACAAAGAAGTTGACTTTGCGATAAAGAATGTAGGTTTGTTCCGTACCTCTCAAAATCCTACAATACGGTATTTCATTCTCTCGTATCTAAAAAGTAAAATCGTGGAGAACTATATATCTTCATATATGGCAGGAAGCACTCAATCGTATGTAAGCCTTAATGTGCTAAGAAAGATACCTCTTATTCTGCCCACAGAAGATGTACTTCAACATTTCGAGAAGCAAGTAACACCGTTGTATGCGAAAATGATTGAAAACACCCATGAAATTGCCAAGCTCAACGACTTAAAAGATGTAATAACCACATCTATGTCAAGCCGCTAAATTATCATTTACAATAGAACTCCCATCAGTGGCGGGAGTTAAAACAAGGGACTGCCACTGGTAGTCG
>URDR01000124.1 GCA_900546645.1 uncultured Bacteroides sp.
GTATGAAAGTGGTCTCTGTTGTTCTGTCATAGGATAACAGAGACCGTTTTTTTATAAATTCAGAAGAAACTTGCAGATTAAGTAGTTGGATGTACGATAAATAAGGTTTATATTTGTTTAAAGAACATTGATTCTGGTTTGAACGGTTTTAAAAAATAAGTTTGTTATACTTTTTGTGGTTCATTCCATTCGGGAATCACATGAAGGCAAATAGTCAGAATGCAGGAGGTGTTTTATGGACGGTGTAATATGGAGCAATGTGTTTGTTACATTTTTCTATTTAATTTATTTTGCAGTAGTTATAACCACGATTTTTGTTGTAATCCTCGATAACCGGAATCCGATAAAAACCATGGCTTGGATTCTTGTCTTGTTCTTCCTACCTGTAGTGGGGTTGTTGTTTTATCTCTTTTTCGGGCGGAGTACGCGCAAAGAACAGCTCATCACGAAAAAAGGCTATGCCCGCCTTTCCAAACGTCCGATGATGGAATATCAGACACAGGAATCTTTGGCGGGAAACGTAAGCAAGCAGAGGCTCGTCAGTTTTTTTACTCAAGTAAATTCGGCTTTGACTTTTGAGGGAAATCAGGTTGAGTTTTATACCAACGGATATTCCATGATACAGTCCATGATTAGGGAACTGTCACGAGCCCGTCATCATATTCACTTAGAATACTATATTTTTGAAGACGATGCAGTAGGTCGGTTATTGCGTGATGTCTTAATTGACCGTGCCCGTGCCGGAGTTAAAGTACGAGTTCTTTATGATGACGTAGGCTGTTGGAAAGTCGATCATGCCTTTTATGAACAAATGCTGTGTGAAGGAATCGAAGTACAAGGATTTCTAAAAGTCCGTTTTCCGCAGTTTACCAGCAAAGTGAATTACCGTAATCACCGAAAGTTGACCATTATAGACGGAGAGGTAGGTTTTATAGGAGGAATGAATATAGCAGAGCGTTATCTGAAGGGAGTTTCTTGGGGGAGCTGGCGCGATACGCAGGTAAAACTCTCAGGAAAGGCTGTTTACGGTCTTCAGACCGCCTTCCTTACCGATTGGTATGCTGTTGACCGTTCGCTGATTACTTCGGCCGAATATTTTCCTGCAATGCCTTCAAGGGGAGAGACGATTGCCCAGATCGTTACGTCAGATCCGGTGGGAGAATGGAAAGATATCATGCAAGGATTGATGATGGCCATTTGCAGTGCGCGGCATTACTTTTACGTTCAGTCACCTTATTTTGTTCCTACAGAGCAGATAAAGACCGCCCTTCAGACGGCTGCACTTTCCGGAGTCGATGTCAGGCTCATGTTACCCAAGCGGGCAGATACATGGCTGATTCATGAAAGTTCGCTCTCTTACCTCGAAGATATGATGAAGGCAGGAGTGAAGATATATTTATATCGCAGAGGCTTTTTACATTCCAAGCTGATGGTATGCGATGACGAACTGTCAACGGTAGGTTCAACCAATATGGACTTCCGTAGTTTTGAGCATAATTTTGAAGCCAATGCCTTCTTTTACGATAAGATGACGGCACTGGCTATAAAAAATATATTCTTGGAAGACCAGAAACACTGTCTGCTGTTGTCTTCCAAGATATGGAATAAACGTTCCTGGAAAAATAAAGTTATAGAGTCGGTTGTTCGTCTGTTGGCACCACTGCTTTAAAGAAAGAGAAGTTAACGCTTCCATAATGGCGGTGTTCAATGAAGTGCGGATGTTGTTCAAAGCTTAAATCTTTTCCATGCTCCAAAACAAACAGACCGTCGGGTTTCAGCAGTTCATGTTCAAATACCTTGTCGGGTATACTACTTAATTCATTGAGCGCATAAGGGGGGTCAGCAAAGATAAAATCAAACTGTTCGCTGCACCGTTCTATAAATCTGAACACATCCCCTTTTACAGGAAAGCACTTGTCGGTTTTAACCTCTTTCATGATTTTCGAAATAAACGCATAATGTTGAGCGTCTTTTTCGATAGAGATAACCCGGTCGCATCCCCGTGAAACCAGTTCGATGCTGATACTTCCGGTTCCGGCAAAAAGGTCGAGTGCTGTAATGCCATCCTCAAAGTCAATGTAATTATTCAGTACATTAAACAGGTTTTCTTTGGCAAAGTCTGTGGTTGGGCGTGCTTTGAAGGTGTGAGGCACATCAAAGCGCCGACGTTTGTAAATTCCGCTAATTACTCGCATGAAATTAAAGATTGCATGTCAAACGGAATGTCATCAGCTTGTCCTTCACCTGAAACATGCAGCTCCGCTTGAGGGTTAATAATAAAAATATGGCGTAAATACTTACGCAGCAAGTTTGCTGATTCTTTTCGTTTTCCGGAAATCCCTGACAGATGAAGCTCATCGCGTTCCGGGTCATAGCCCAGCTGTTTCCATACATTGAGCAAATAGTAGCAGCTGTCTTCCATTCCTTTGGTGGGAAATGTATTGATAAGCTGCGTTCTTCCTTTGTCAAAAGCCAGCAAGTCGATTGATTCGGGCAAGAGATGAGCGAAAAGTTTGTAATTATTTCCTGCTTTGCTTTTGATTGAAAAATGCTCTGTCAGCGGACTGATGCTGGCAAAGAAGCGTGCATCGGGAAAATGTTCCGACAGAAACAGATGGCTGAGTTTATCCAGTGCAAAGAGAATTACCACGTTGCTTTTTCCCAGAATATTGCATAGAATCACTTCGTTCTTTTGTTGAGGCAGGTTCTGGTAGAACAAGAGTTCTGTTTGTTCGTCTTCATACAGTTCAAGAGGGACGGACGTATATCGTTGGGTGTGTACCAGGATATTGGTTTGTTTGAATGTATGTTTGATTTCGTCTGTATCAGCCAGAAACTGTTTGATATTGGCAGCCATTGAGTGCTGGACGTTTACCGGATAAGAACGAAAGAATACATCATTTCCGTTCAGAGGGTTATAGATAGAAAAAGAAAATCCATCCGTACTAAGACGGATGGATAATGTATATTGAACGGATTGATTTAAATTAAATGTCTCGTTGGTCATAATGGAATTATTCCCAGTTTCCGGCATTGTTGTTCGGCTGTTCAATGTCACCCACTTTCAAGCCGCAGTATTTACCTAACTTCTTCTGCAAGTCTTTCAGGTTGTTCAATTCCTGTTCGTTGATACCCTTCAAATATACATCGTAGTCTACGTTAGCTTGGAACAAGTTCAGAGGCATACCGCTTTCCAAGGTGTCTTTACGAGCCTGCATCTGGAACTTAGCACCGTTTCCGTAAGGAACGTAAGGCAATGAGTCAGGGTTGAATCCTTTTTTGAAGATGGTATCGAGTACAGCTACCCACATTGTGTCACGGCGGAAGTTCTGCAAACCTTCTTTTTCAACTTCTTTCCAGTTGCCTGTTTTTTGGGCTTTATTGATAAGAGCCATTGCTTTCTTTTCTGTCATACCGTTGTTCAACTGGTCGTCAGTTAAAGAACCTACTTTCATTACGAAAGGAAGTTTAGCTGTTTTTACGAAAGCAATCAAGGTGTCAAAGTTTGCGGTGTAAGCTCCCTGGTGCATGCTACGGTATTCCTGCTGTGCTTTACGGATGTCGATTAAGCGAGCAATAATAGCTTTTTCACGGATGTCTTGTTCTTTTTCAAAGTTGATAGGACCCATAATACTGCCATAGCATATATATACCAATGCAGCAGCACATACGGCTAACACAAGATTAATAACTGTTTTCATGATAATATTGTTTTTTTAGTTTATATTCGTAGCGCAAAAATAAGTA
>URDR01000125.1 GCA_900546645.1 uncultured Bacteroides sp.
CATAGCGTGCATTCACGTACTCTCCGTAAAGGCTTTACCAGAGCCATCGCTTGAAAGTAGTGTGAATTGCACGCTACTTTTTTGCCTCGCCAAAAAGGAAAGGAAATACGTTATGGCGAAAATACAATTACTTGCCGTTATCTCAATAGATGGCTGTCCGATGAAACTGCATCCCCGGAAGCGGTTGCTTCAAACCGAAGATTACGGTATGGATGAAATACGTGCCAATGCCCTGTATAAGCTGACATCCGACTATTCGGTATCCGTGCTTCAAGAATGGAGAGAGGAAGGTGGAAGCATTTGCCATTTGTTGGAAGTAACTGCCGGGAATACCGAATATGCCAACGGACTGTTACGGATGAACGTGATAGATGAAATCATACTATACGTTGTTCCAACCATCGACGGAAACGGAGCGCATTTTTTCAAGTCAGCACTACCTATGAATGACTGGCGGCTTATGGAGAACAAAACTTATAGGGACGGAGTAATCCGGCTTACCTATCATAAAGAGCCACGGGCATAAAATGTTCAGATTATGAACATCTTGGCGGAATTTCCGTGTTCAGAAAGTGAACACATGTTCAGAATCTGAACACATTTCACAAGGGATGCAATCAAGGATAAAATTATTTTTGAATTTTATCTTTCTGAAAAACAATGTAGTACAATTTTCTCACAATCTTTTCTCGTGTTTAGGGCTATGATTTGCCCATATATCAGTGTGCGCACACTGATAAACAAGTGTAAACCCTCAAAACAGAAAAGATAATGAACCATCTCATATTGGCGGAAACACAGTTTTTCGCCCTGATAAACGGAAAAGACAACGGTAGCACGGAAACGGCATACGGCGGATTCGTGCAGGAAGTAATAAACCTGTGCTACGGCGGCAATGATGCCAAGCATATTATTGTGGCGTTGGCTTTTGCCGAAATCGAATTACAGCACCATCCGCAGAACTTGTCGGCATCGGAGGAGAATGTCGTCACTGTGTATATCCGCAAGGCGTTATCCTTCATCCGAAAGATGCAGAAGATGGTATCCGCTTCTGCAATTACCTCCGTGCCACCACTAACATCCACATCCGAAACCAAAGCCACAGTCCCAGCCTTGCAATGGACCGGTAATGCCGTCGAGTTGGTAGAACTAATCTATGCCCTCTACGCCACCGGCTGCATCAATGGCGGCAAGGCTTCGCTGAAAGAGCTTGCTCCTGTCCTCTATTCCTTTTTCGGTGTGGAGTCCAAAGACTGCTACCGCTTCTATACGGACATCAAACGCAGGAAAAGCGACAGTCGCACCTACTTCCTTGAAAAGATGCAGGACAAACTGAACGCGAAGATGCGACATGACGATGAATTGGAGCGGATGAGGAGATAAACAAATGCCAAACAAAGGATAAGCGGCCGGATTATACGGTTTCTTATCCTTCTTCATTTACAATCACTCTATTATCTGCCGGAAAGCCGATTAAAATCATTAACTTTGCAAGTATTAATCAATGACGGATGAAAATAGATAACCTCGAAATATTGAATGGACTGATTGCCGGAGCCGAAGGCGGGACAGTTGAGTTCAAAGAAACTACCGGGCAGTTGGAGCGTGGAATGGAAACTCTTTGTGCCTTCTTGAACGGTACGGGCGGCACGGTGCTGTTCGGTGTAACCGACAAGGGAAAGATTATCGGTCAGGAAGTGAGCGACAAGACGAAGCGCGATATTGCGGAAACCATCAGACGAATCGAGCCGTTTGCGACCATTGATATATCCTATACAGACATTCCGGGAACGAACAAAAGTGTTATAGCTTTATCAGCGGAAGAACAACGATATATGCGCCCGTTCACTTATAAGGGGAGGGCTTATCAACGGATAGAGAGCGTTACATCTGCCATGCCGCAGGGTATATACAACCTGTTGGTTATGCAGCGAGGCGGAACCTATGCTTGGGATTCCATGCAAAATCCCGGCTTGAAAATATCCGACCTTGACGAAACGGCAATCTTGGGCGCAGTACGTGGAGGAATCAGAGGCGGACGTTTGCCGGAAGGTTCTATGCAGGAGGATGTCCGAACCATCCTTGAAAAATTTGACTTGTTGAATGATGGAAAGCTGAACAATGCTTCCGTTGTCCTATTCGGACGGAACTTCTACCATTATCCCCAATGTCTGCTCCGTTTAGCCCGGTTCAAAGGAACGACAAAAGATGAATTTTTAGATAATCAGCGTGTGACAGGCAATATATTCAACTTGCTGGATGCTGCAATGGCATTTTTCTTCAAGCATTTGTCCCTCTCCGGTAAAATTGAAGGTTTGTACAGAGAAGAGGAACTGAATGTGCCATATAAGGCATTGAGAGAATGTTGCATAAATGCTTTTGCACATCGTGTTTACCATCGCCCCGGCAGTTCAGTCGGGATTGCTATCTATGATGACCGCGTGGAGATTGAAAACAGCGGAACATTTCCGCCTGATATTACCATTGAGAAACTGTTGGGTGGCCACAATTCCGAACCACAAAATCTGATAGTAGCCAATGTGCTGTACAAAAGTGCAGTATTGGAGAGTTGGGGACGTGGCATAGCCCTTATGGTAAACGAATGTCGCCGTGTCGGTATTCCGGATCCGGAGTTTCATACCGACGGCAATGCTGTATGGATTGTGTTTCATTATACAAGAACTACAGTAGGACAAGACCCCACAGCAACCCCACAGCAACCCTATAGTAACCCCACAGTAACCCCACAGTTAGGAAAACTGTTGTCTGCTATTGGGAACAACACTCTCTCTGCTAAAGAAATCATGGAGAAAACGGGAATGAAAGATAAAAGGAATTTCTTAAAGAACTATATCCATCCGGCAATAAATTCCGGTTTGGTCCTTTCACTTTATCCCATAGGCTCCAAGAGTCCGCAACAGAAATACTATCTTACTGATAAAGGTAAAGGTTTCCTGCAACAATAACGGGTATGGCTAAAAAGAAGAAACATAAGAATGATGTAAAAACTGATTTACCGATAATCATGGATTATGGTATCGGCAGTATATCCGTTTATGACCCGGCAGACATAATGCCATACAACGAGCCGCCAATTAGCGAACAAATCCGCTTCAAGAAACTCGGCAAAGAGATGAAATCCGAGTTCAAGTGGCTGGTATCTTCCGTAGTGATTGAGTATTGGCAAGAAAACCGACAGATACCTTTCGGTGAAGAAATGTCGAAACTCAGAACCAGGCTGTTGAGAATGTTTGCCGAAGAATACAGCATACTGCTTAAAGACGATACAGAGCTGAAAAATTATTTGCTGACGCTTGCCATTACCACCATCAACAAGCATCTCAAATCTGAGAATAAAAAGAGGGTGTCAAAACTCTCTTTTTAACAAAATTACCCTTGCTACAGATATCTGTGACAGGGGTAATTTTCATATTTTGGGTGTTTTGACACATCCCCTTTTTCACATATAAAGGAATCTGTTATTTCTGCTGCAACAGGTGTTTCAAGTTTTCATCATTT
>URDR01000126.1 GCA_900546645.1 uncultured Bacteroides sp.
CATAAGGAGTGTTCTTCTTAGAACCTCTAAATCCCATCTTACCTGCAGAAGACCAAGAGATAATCTGGCCTTCACTATTAGCCAAAGAAACGATGATATTGTTGAATGAAGAATGAACATGCAACTGTCCATTAGCATCAACCTTCACATTTCTTTTTTTAGCTGCGACTGTTTTTTTTGCCATATTAACAATTATTATTTAGTAGCTTTTTTCTTATTTGCAACAGTTTTCTTTCTTCCCTTACGTGTACGAGCATTGTTCTTTGTGCTCTGACCTCTAACAGGCAAACCCAGACGGTGACGAACACCACGGTAACAACCAATATCCATCAAACGTTTAATGTTCAACTGGATTTCAGAACGAAGATCACCTTCTACTTTATATTCAGCACCAATGATTTCACGGATTTTAGCAGCCTGATCATCAGTCCAATCTTTAACTTTCAAGTCACGATCAACACCTGCCTTATCCAAAATTTTTGCTGAACTACTGCGTCCGATACCATATACGTATGTCAACGCAATCTCGCCTCTCTTATTTTGAGGCAAATCTACACCAACTATTCTTATAGCCATATACTAATTATTTTTTTTGCAAAAATAATAAATTATCCTTGACGTTGTTTATACTTAGGATTTTTCTTGTTAATAACATACAAACGGCCATTACGTCTAACGATCTTGCATTCCGGCGTACGTTTCTTTAATGATGCTCTTACTTTCATATCTTATATTTCTTTTACTTGTATCTAAAAACAATTCTTCCTTTAGATAAATCATAAGGAGACATCTCCACTCTGACCTTATCTCCGGGTAGTATTTTTATGTAATGCATTCTCATTTTGCCGGAAATATGAGCAGTTATCTCATGTCCGTTTTCCAGCTCAACACGAAACATTGCATTTGACAATGCTTCAACGATAACTCCATCTTGTTCTATTGCGGATTGTTTTGCCATATTAAATTGCTTTATCTCCTAAAACCTGTTCTATAAATTCAAATGATGATAATATATCAGCTTTTCCTAAACCTACTGCAACGGTATGCTCAAAATGAGCAGCGAACTTGCGGTCACGGGTACGTATCGTCCAATTATCCTTTTCCATCAAAATTTGACGGTTGCCCAAAGTTATCATAGGCTCAATGGCAATACACATTCCTTTTTTCAGCATTGTGCCTGTCCCTCTCCTACCGTAATTGGGTACTTGAGGTTCTTCATGCATATCTTTGCCAATTCCATGACCGACAAACTCGCGGACCACTCCATAAGAACGACTCTCACAATGTTGCTGGACTGCAAAACCAATATCGCCCAGACGCTTCCCATGAACAGCGTTTTCAATTCCTTTATATAAGGCTTCTTTTGTAACTTTCAAAAGATTCAGGACATCCGGAGCTACTTCTCCTACACAAAATGTATAAGCAGAATCTCCACAAAAACCATTCATATATGTTCCACAGTCTACCGACACAATATCTCCGTCCTCCAGAGGCGTGTCATTTGGAATACCATGGACAACCTGATCATTCACTGAAGTACAAAGTGTACCTGGAAAAGGTGAACCATAAGGATTAGGAAATCCTTTGAAGGTTGGAATTGCTCCATGGTCACGGATAAATTCCTCAGCCACCTGGTCAAGTTGTTTCGTAGTAACTCCCGGCTTTATCAGCTTAGCAACTTCGGCCAGAGTTCTCCCAACAAGGAGATTACTCTGTCGAAGCAATTCTATTTCATCATCTGTTTTAAGAAATATCATTCGAGACGATTTTAATAAGCAGCTACATTTCCTGAACGCCCTTTAATTCTTCCAGAACTCAAAAGTCCATCATAGTGGCGCATCAACAGATGACTTTCAACTTGCTGCAGAGTATCAAGGACGACTCCAACAAGAATCAGCAGCGATGTACCTCCAAAGAATTGAGCGAACTCAGCTTGAACACCGAATACACCAGCAAATGCAGGCAAGATAGCAATAATAGCCAAAAAGATAGAACCAGGTAAAGTAATGCGTGACATGATAGTATCAATGTAATCAGCTGTACTTTTTCCCGGTTTAATACCCGGAATAAAACCATTATTTCTCTTCATATCTTCTGCCATCTGGTTTGGATTAATCGTAATGGCGGTATAGAAATAAGTAAATACAATAATTAGAATTGCAAATATCAAATTATACCAGAAGCCAGTATGGTCAATCAAAGCACCAGCTATACCACTTGCGGTTTCAGTATTAGAGAATCCAACAATCGTAATTGGAATAAACATGATAGCCTGAGCGAAGATAATCGGCATTACATTGGCAGCATTCACTTTTAACGGAATATACTGTCTTGCACCACCATATTGTTTATTTCCAACGATTCGCTTAGCATATTGTACAGGCACCTTACGCACGCCCTGAACCAACATAATTGCGGCTGCAATCACAGCCAGCAAACATACCAATTCGATAAGGAACATAATGATACCCCCTGCCCCCGGAGAAGCAAGACGAGAAACAAACTCGCCAGAGAACGATTGTGGAAGACGTGCAATGATACCCACCATAATGATTAATGAAATACCATTACCAATTCCCTTATCTGTAATTCTCTCACCAAGCCACAAAATGAACATACTACCCGCTGCCAAAATAATGGTAGAAGTAATAATAAAGAAAGTCCAATCTAATGAAGCATTAAGAGCTGGTCCAGCTTGCATTTTCAAGTTAATCAGATAAGAGGGAGCCTGAAAAATCAAGATTATAATAGTCAATATACGAGTATATTGATTAATCTTACGACGTCCACTTTCTCCTTCCCGCTGAAGTTTCTGGAAATACGGCACAGCAATAGCCAATAACTGAATCACGATGGATGCAGAGATATAAGGCATAATTCCCAATGCAAAGATTGATGCGTTAGAAAATGCACCACCAGAAAACATATTCAACAACGCAAGAAGCCCTTCACTTGTTTGTTCATGCAGCTTTGACAACATGTTGGGGTCAATACCTGGCAGAACCACGTACGAACCGAATCTGTAAATTGCAACAAACAATATAGTAATGAGGATCCGCTTTCTCAGATCCTCAATATTCCATATATTCTTTAATGTTTCAATAGATTTTCTCA
>URDR01000127.1 GCA_900546645.1 uncultured Bacteroides sp.
CTTTTCCGCATAGCAAATTTATATGGCTATCCCCACTAAAAATCTACTGAGCCGTAGAACTTCAATAAAAAGGCTGACAGATTTCCCTGTCAGCCAAGAGTATGGAATGAATCAAAGAAAAAGACAAAACATTCCTATCTTCCTATTTAAAACTGGAAGTATATAAACGGCTGAATATCGCTGCTCTTTACCTGAATTACAAGATAAATCAAGGCTACAAGCAAGAAAGCTTGAACAACCAACGGAAGGCGGGTGACTCCCCGACTGCATGCCTGCTGCCAACTATCCGGACACCAATGAAGCAAGAATCCCACAGCCATTAAAGCAAATACCTTCCAATAGCCTGTTACCAGCTGCTCTAAAAGCTCAGGATGGAAAGCCGTAAACACCTGACGAATCATGGTAATGGAGGCATCGAAAGTCGCATTACGGAAGAATATCCAGCAGAAACAGACAAAATGAAATGTCAGCAATACAGCAAATACTTTACGGATACCGGTGCTGCGATAATGCTTGGGACGATGAAGCAAACTGCGCAAAAACTTATGCACAGCAAGTGCCACTCCGTGAAGTCCACCCCATACGATAAAATTCCATGATGCTCCGTGCCATAAACCACCCAAGAGCATGGTCAAGGCAAGATTGATATACGTACGTATCTTACCCTTCCGGTTTCCACCTAAAGAGATATAAAGATAATCGCGTAACCAAGTAGAAAGTGAAATATGCCAGCGATGCCAGAAATCGGTCACACTGTCTGACTTGTAAGGCGAATTAAAGTTAATCGGGAAACGAAAGCCCAAAAGCAGAGCTATTCCAATCGCCATATCACTATAGCCTGAAAAGTCGCAATAAATCTGAAGCGCATAGCCATAAACCCCAAACAGGTTTTCCAACCCGGAATATAGACCGGGATTATCAAAAATACGCTCCACAAAATTAACACTGATATAGTCGGAAATTACCGCTTTCTTAAATAAGCCACTTAAGATAAAAAAGACTCCCTCACCGAACATTTCTTTAGAAACGAACAGGGGCTGACGAATCTGTGGGATAAAATCGCGTGCACGCACAATGGGACCTGCCACCAGCTGAGGAAAGAAAGAGACATAAAAAGCATAATCAAGTAAATGATCAAGCGGCTTCAAGTCGCGCCGGTAAACATCGAGCGTATAACTGAGTGACTGGAAAGTAAAAAAGGAAATACCAACGGGCAAGAAAATATCGAGCGCATGAAACTCTCCTCCCCAAAAAGGAGCAAGCATCTCGTAAAAGAAATTGGTATATTTGAAATAAACCAGCAAACCCAAATTAATACACAGACTGATTATTACCAGCAGTTTCCGCCTCACCGAATCAGTTGTACGCTCCATGATACGTGCCAGCAAGAAATCGGAAACCGTTACCACCCCCAACAGAAAGAAATAAATTCCGCTGCTCTTATAGTAGAAATAATAAGAAAATAAAGTTACAAACAATAGACGTGCCGTTGTTTTACGCTGCAAAAGCATATAAACCAACGTAAATCCAAGAAAGAGAAAAAGAAACAGACCGCTACTGAATATCATCGGCTGTTTCGGATTGTAAGTCAAAACCTGTATTAGTTTATCCCAGTCAATTCCGAGTGTCATCTGATTGAGTTGCCACATAATCGTTATAGGCTTTTATAAATGCTTCGTGTAACAATAATCCCTGTAAAATATAACCATCGTGCGTGAAATGTATCTTATCACGCTGAAAAGCATGAGCCGCCGCCCAGTTACGGCAAGCATACTGTTTTCCGCCGACTATATCATATAAATCCCATAATGCAAGCTGATTTTCTTCAGCAAACAGACGCTCGGTATTCACAACCGACGGCGTACGCGGATTAATAATCCTCCCCTGACGTCCGTTTCGTACATACGCTCCCGGAGGAGTGGTGAGCAGAAAAGCCGCATTGGGACAACCACTTCTCAATGCGGTCAACAGGCTATACATCGCTGCCTTATGTTCGGCTGACGAATATCGACGGCCATGAGCCTCATTCGTGCCAAAAGAAAGGATAATCAAGTCGGGGTTCAAGCGTATCACCTCACCGATACGTTCAGGCGTGGAAAAAGTGGCACAAGTGGCTCCGTTTGCTCCTAAAATATGATATACCACTCCGGCACGCCCCGTTTCATGAGCCAATCCGGATGTGCGGTAAGTTACTTCCATATCTAATACTGCCTGATTACCGAAATCATTTTCAAGCTGACGCCGCATGACATAAGGAAAAACATGTCCACGCACATGGGAGTCACCGATATGAACAATGCGAACCGGGTGACTCAGCGTCTCCAGTTTCTTCCAGAAACCCTGAAGAGACAATCCGGGATCAATTATTCTATTTTCTTTCGTTTCTTTGAAAGTGGCAGGTAAGGGATTGGCAACTGCAATGAATTCCATCAACTGCTGCAGTTCGCGACTTGGATATACGATTCCGGAGTTACGGTCACGCCGGGCCTGCTCCGGCAGCTCATCTTGCCCCCAACAAAAAACAGCTGAAAGACACAGCAGCAAGCCGAGGCATATCAGTCGCAACTTGACGGCACATCTATTTTGACTCATAAGCTTTTCGTTTATCATACTGCTCCTTACCATAGATCAATGTATCAAACAGAAGTGAGGCCAGATGCTTTCCGCCTCTGAAATTAATATGCGTATAATCATAATTCGCCATTGAAGGTTTACTTTCTACCATTTCAACGATGCTTCCTTCGCCTCCCATCGCCTCAAACAGATTCCAGAATGCAACCCGCGTCTCCGCTGCCAAAGCCTGCTGATAGCGAATCAGATTTTTCACTCCTGGCATGGTACGCAGTTCGCCCTGTTCATCCTTATATTCACGGTCGCCTACTCCTATAATCAAAACCGCAGCATTCGGGAAAGCTTTTTTTATCCGCTCTACCACAGGTATC
>URDR01000128.1 GCA_900546645.1 uncultured Bacteroides sp.
TTGAACAAAATCGCTGCGCAATGGCCTGCCAAGGCTGTGGCATAGCGATTTTCTGTTTTCTATAACAAAAGCAGTGGAAAGCAAGTCCTAAAAGTAGTATTGTTAAGTCACCACAACGAAACAATCAAACAGGATCGACCTTCCCACTGCCTATGAAAAGAATACCACCCTTCCGCTTGGTTGGCAAGCGGTTTTATGACCCCAATGCACCTCCGTGTAAAGCAGTGTTTTTGATACTACTGATTTTACATGGAGGATTTTATTATGTATGAAAAATATTTAGAACAGCTTGAGGAAGCTGGAAAAATCCGCAACCTCAAAGAACGTTCCATCAACTGCTATAAAAACTATGTCTCTTACTTTCTGAAATATCAGGGTAAGAATCCGGAAGAGCTTACCTGTCAGGATGTCAGGACTTTTTTGCTTGCAAAAAAAGAGGAAGGGCTGAAAGCCACAACTCTGAACCTTTATAATTCTGCCATCCGTTTTTTCTACCGAAATGTCCTGCATATCCTTTGGGATGATATCACCGTTCCACGCATGATTCTGGAACACAAGCTTCCAACTGTATTAACTTCTGATGAAATCGACCGCCTGTTAGACGCTATTGACGATATCAAATATAAAGCTATGTTTGCAACAATGTACTCTTCCGGGATGCGGGTTTCTGAAGTTATTCATCTGCATTATGATGATATTTCCCGCTCAAATATGCAGATACATGTCAGAGATACTAAGAACCGGATGGATCGTTATACAATCCTTTCCAAGCGTTGTCTGGATATCCTTACACAATACTGGTTTGAGAAAGGACGGCCTCGTGGAATCCTGTTTCCTAATAAATTCACCGGTAATTACCTGACAGTCAGTACACTGGAGCAGGTGATGCGCCGTGCCGTATCCGATGCCGACCTTCCGATGAATGCAACCCCTCACTGTCTCCGTCATAGCTTCGCAACACATTTGATGGAGCAGGGTGTGGAACGTCAGCATATTCAGGCACTGCTTGGACATCGTGATCCGAAGTCTACGGAAGTTTATCTTCATATCAGCAACAAATCACTCATGGGTATCCAAAGTCCGTTTGACCGGAAAGAAGGTGCTGATTATGAATAAGCCGACCGTTCAGGATATTTTTCAGTGTTTTTATCCGGCATACCTTGAAAAGTATTCTCCCTCTCCTGAACAGGCGAAAGTTGCCCGGAACATCATGAACTGCAAAACAGGAGCCTATGGAACAAATATCAGTGTATGTGAAGACTGTGGTGCTGTTCAGATTCATTACAATTCCTGCCGCAACCGTTGTTGTCCTATGTGTCAGGCTGTTCCAAAGGAAATGTGGATGGATGCCCGCAGAGAAGATGTACTTGATGCCCCCTACTTTCACTTGGTATTTACAGTGCCTGACATTCTGAATCCAATCATTTACAGCAATCAGAAACTGTTATATGACACCCTATATCATGCTGCTTCTGCTACAATCAGTGAACTGACTGCTGACCCTGCACACCTTGGTGCTGCTGTCGGATATATCTGCATCCTTCATACATGGGGATCTGAGATGAACTTTCATCCTCATATCCATACAATACTGCTTGGCGGTGGTCTGACATCCAAAAACGAATGGAAAGACAACGGTACTGAGTTTTTTCTTCCCATATGGGCTATCTCCAAAGTTTTCCGTGGAAAATATATGGATGAGTTAAAAAATCTCTGGAATACGAACCAGCTTGAATTTCATGGCACTGCTGAAAAATATCGTAACCATTATACATTCAAAGAGCTGCTTGATTCCTGTTATGCTGCGGAATGGATTCCTTATTGCAAGAAAACCTTTAACGGTGCACAGTCTGTGATTGATTATCTTGGAAAGTACACCCATAGGATTGCCATCAGCAATCACCGCATCATATGCATACACGATGAAACCGTCACTTTTTCTGTAAAAGATTACCGGAACAAAGGACAATGGAAAGAGTTGAGCATTTCCGGTGTTGAATTCATACGGCGTTTTTTGATGCATGTGCCGCCAAAACGTTTTGTCAGGATTCGGCATTACGGACTTCTTTGTTCCCGCAGCAAGCGAAAGAAACTTATTCTATGTCGAAATCTTCTTGGTTGTCAAAAGTATCTCTCAAAACTTCGGGATAAGGAGATGCCTGAAATATTAAAACAGCTTTATGGCATAAACGTCTATGTGTGTAAATCTTGTGGTGGTCATCTTGGAAAACCACAACTTCGAATACCTCAAAGATGTTAAAAGATTATTCTTTCATATTTTTTCTGAAGCCTCAAAGTTTGAGGTTTTATTGTCGTACCTATTTATCTGGAAACACCTGATTTCTGTAGATTCTGCACTGAAAATCCTGTATAATCATGGGTAAGAACAAAAGATTGAAAGTCCATAGGTAGTGGCTACCCGGACGCTCACTTTGTTCAATTAGGTCAAATCGAAAATGGTGTAAACGAAGGGGCAGTTCACTGGAATGCCAAAACTGCTTTTTCGTTTACCCCATCATTGATTCTAACCTAAAGAATTT
>URDR01000129.1 GCA_900546645.1 uncultured Bacteroides sp.
TGAATGATGAATACGGAATATCTGCACATAGAACGACGGTCACAAAAGATATTGCTGCACTTCAGGAGTTTGGAATGGATATTGTTACTATCCATTCTACTCAGAGCAAATATTTTGTAGCCAGCCGTAAGTTTGAATTGCCGGAACTGAAACTGCTGATAGATGCAGTGGAGTCATCGAAGTTCATTACAAAGAAGAAAAGCGAAACTCTGATTGAGAAGATACATACGATGACCAGTCCGGGGCAGGTGGCAAAGCTGAAGCGTAATAACTATGTGGTCAATCGCATTAAGCCGGATAATGAGCAGATATATTACATTATTGACGCTATAAACGACGCCATCAATGCAGGCAAGCAGATTTCTTTTCAGTATTATGATTATACTGGATTAAAGAAAAAGGTTCTGAAGAACAAGGGCGAAGTGTATAAGCTCAGTCCGTATAAACTTCTCTGGTGTGGGGACTATTATTATGTTCTCGGATATTCTGAGAAGAAAAGTAAGGTTATCAATTTCAGAGTAGACCGTATTGCTTCAAAACCTGAGATATTGGATAAGGACATTATTCCTATGCCTGATGATTTTGATATTGAAAATTACACAAAGGAAGTTTTCTTTATGTTCTCAGGCGAGAAAGTTCTTGTGGATTTACGGTGTGATAACAGTCTGATGAAAACAATGGTTGACCGTTTCGGAGAAGATGTGACAACCCTTGCGTATGATATGACGTCTTTCAGGGTACAGACCGAAGTATCAGCCAGCCCTACCTTTTTCGGTTGGGTGTTTGGCTTTAATGGAAAAGTACAGATACTTGCACCGGAAAGTGTGAAAGAACAGTACAAACAGATGATTGCACAAGCCGATGAGGGTATGCAGGAAAAAGGAAACAAAGAACAGGAAATGTAACACTCCAAAGCATACGATGTCAAGAAACGGCAGAATCTTCCCACAAAGCTCGAAGTATGAATATGCTTAGGGCGTGGAGTTTGAAGTTTATCCGTTTGTGAATACAACCGCCCCAAACTATCATTGTGAAATTTGGTTAGCCGTGAACGAAAAAGGCGAGTAATAAGGACAGCAACTGCGAGTTGCTTGTTTGAGATAATGCGTGAGACTATAATAAAGGTGTAAGGGAGGTACTGCATAATGGATACAAAACAGGTCATACTTGAACTTCGTACTCAAAAGGGAATGTCGCAGGATGAGCTTGCAGAAAAAGTTTTTGTAAGTCGTCAGGCAGTTTCACGTTGGGAAAACGGAGAAACAGTTCCGAATACGGAAACATTGAAATTGCTGTCAAAAGTATTCGATGTTTCCATAAATACACTTTTAGGCTCACCGAGAAAGCTTATTTGTCAATGCTGCGGAATGCCGCTTGAAGATGATGATATTATCGGACACAATCACGATGGTTCTTTCAATGAGGACTATTGTAAGTGGTGTTATGCCGACGGAACATATACTTACAATGATATGGATGATTTGATTGAAGTTTGTGTTAAGAATATGGTAAGCGAGAATTTCACGGAGGAACAAGCCCGTTCTTATATGAAAGAGCTGCTTCCTACTTTGGATTACTGGAAGAAATATGATGAGCTTAGTGATAACGGTCAGTTTGAAGAATTCAAGAAAAAGTTAATCAATGAAATTAACGAATTGAATGTTGACGGAATGCCAAAGGTGGAAAAACTGAATGCCCTTGTGGGAAAGTATGTGAATCTTGAGTACCGGCTTCCGAATGGGCAAGCGGCTAAGTTTTTGAATGAGGCAAAGACATATCTGGGCAATCAGCTTGAATGTGAATACGGCGGCGATAGATGTTTCGGCGTTGTTGCAGATATGGATTTTATTCTTATTTGCACTTATGAAGAAGACGGTAAGAATCCGGAACTTGTATTGTATAAGAAAAGATGAGAATAGAGAAAAATAGTAAGCCATTGGAGTTAATGATTTCAGTGCAAGCAAAGAAATTTTGAGGTGTTAGCAATTTGCGACACCTCTTTTCTTTTGCGAAAAACCTACTTGAAAAAATTTTCGTATCAGGTATAATAAAACTATCGAAAGCAAACTGCTTCCGATAGAAAAGAAAGCGAGGTGCAGGTATGAGAAGCAAGAGTCCTGAACTTATGAGTGAGATAAAAAAGTATATCGAGGATTATTACCTGCAAAACAGACAATCCCCATCGACTACAAAGATTGCGGAAGCTGTTGGCATTGCCAGAGGTACAGCATATAAATACTTGGTGGAGATGGCTGAGAAGAATATGATTGAGTACGACGGGCAGGAGATTCGCACCAATGTGACCCGTAAGTACAGTGG
This sequence comes from uncultured Bacteroides sp., assembly GCA_900546645.1. Lineage (GTDB taxonomy): Bacteria > Bacteroidota > Bacteroidia > Bacteroidales > Bacteroidaceae > Phocaeicola. The sequence goes on from URDR01000129.1 coordinate 2,320, forward strand.
CGAACAGACACAGACACCGATTGTAGGTTCTATTCCTTGTGGCAGTCCTCAGTATGAGGAAGAAAATATTGAAGAATATGTATCACTTCCTACTGCTATTTTCGGTAAAGGAGATTTCTTCATATTAAGAGCAAGCGGTCAGTCTATGATTGAAGCAGGGATTGATGACGGCGACCTTGTGGTTGTTAAAAAGCAG
>URDR01000130.1 GCA_900546645.1 uncultured Bacteroides sp.
GGTGGTCATATCAATGTTTACAGACCGTTTGATGCGTCGTCCTCCTGTTTCACGCATTCCTCTCCAGTTTTGAAAAGAATCGCTTACCAAAGCATAGGGAGGAATGGTGGTAATGGTTTTATCGAAGTTTTTTACTTTTACCGTGGTGAGCGAAACTTCTATTACGTCTCCGTCGGCTCCATATTTAGGCATTGAAATCCAATCGCCCGGTCGCAGCATATCATTGGCTGATAATTGTACACCGGCAACAAGTCCTAAAATACTGTCCTTGAAAATCAGCATTAATACGGCAGCCGACGCACCTAATCCGGCGAAGATGGCAGTAGCATCTTTTCCTATCAAGATACTTACAATCAAGATGGTTCCCACACCGATGGCAACGAGGTTTATCATTTGGTAAATCCCTTTTAAAGGGCGGTTTCGCAAAGACTCATGTTCGATGGAAATATCATAGAGTGAGCGCAGAAAAGAGTTGATAAGTAAAAGGGTGGTGATAACCAGATAAATTTGACATGCTTTCAGTAAGAAAACAAGCAGAACCGGTATTTCATTAAAGGCAAAAGGAAGCAGGGCATACCATACGATAGGAGGGATGATGCGGCAAATACTGGTGAGCATTTTTTTGTTGAACAGATAGTCATCCCAGGTAGCTTTAGTCCGTGAGGTTACTTTATGTATCACGGGAATGATGAGATGCCGGAAGAGTTTGGTACATAAGAAAGAAACAATGGCAATGCCTATTAAAGGAGCCAGTTGGCTGCCCCAGTTGAATAACTTTTCGGCTATTGTGTGTATGTCAGTCATGTAGTCCATAAGTCTGAGTTGTTAAAATCAAGCAGAGCAAAGGTAGAAAAAACTTTGTTTGCTGCAAAGTCTATATTTTGTTGTTTTACCTTTGTTAAGGTTATGAAAATAGTTACATTTGGACTTCTTACTAAGTTATTGATAAGATGTGCTTTGTTATGAATAAATTAATGTTACTGGGAGGATTTTTGCTGACTTGTTTAAATATGGGGTGTATTCGTGACGGAGAACCTTCGTCGCCGGCTGGTAAGCTGGATGTAGGAGAGCAAATTCCGGAATTTTCCGTTGTCTTGAATGAGGGGACAGTGCTGAATGATGCTGACCTGAAGGGAAAAGTGTCTGTGCTTGTTTTTTTTCGTACATCCTGTCCCGATTGCCGTGAAGAGTTGCCTTATATCCAACGCCTGTATGATGCTTTTCAAAGCGATGCACGTGTTTGCATTTATTGTATCAGCTGGAAAGATACTCCGGAAGACGTAGGCCGGTATTGGCAGGCAGAGAGATTTACTCTTCCATACGCAGCAGGCTGTGAGGAAACCGTTTATGAGCGGTTTGCCTGTAAAGTAGTCCCTACTGTCTTTGTCTCAGATAGCAAGCGGGTAATTCGTTATAAATTCGGAGATAACCCGGTAGCCTCATTCGAAGAACTTATTCAAGCAGTGAGGGCTTGTTTGCTGTAATTTCTTCTTATATCTTTTTGTAGTAAGAATGCTTTCATTAAATTTGCCACCAGATAATTACTAATACCAAAAATATTAATCTAATGAGTTTGAAAATTGTAGTTTTGGCAAAACAAGTTCCCGACACGCGCAATGTGGGGAAAGATGCCATGAATGCTGACGGTACGATTAACCGTGCAGCGCTTCCGGCTATTTTTAATCCGGAAGACTTGAACGCCTTGGAACAGGCACTCAGACTGAAAGACACACATCCCGGTTCAACGGTTACCATCTTAACAATGGGGCCCGGTCGTGCTGCTGAAATTATCCGCGAAGGATTATACAGAGGAGCAGATAATGGTTATTTGCTGACCGACCGTGCATTTGCCGGAGCTGACACGCTGGCTACTTCATATGCATTGGCTACAGCCATCCGCAAGATTGGTGAGTATGATGTGATTGTAGGCGGACGTCAGGCTATCGACGGAGATACAGCTCAGGTAGGACCTCAGGTGGCTGAGAAACTGGGGTTGCCTCAGGTGACTTATGTAGAAGAAATATTGAATGTGACCGACGGACGCATTTGCGTGAAACGTCATATCGACGGAGGTGTGGAAACAGTAGAGGCTCCGCTCCCTATCGTACTGACAGTAAATGGTAGTGCAGCTCCTTGCCGTCCGCGCAATGCAAAATTGGTTCAGAAATATAAACGTGCGTTGGGCGGACAGGAAAAGGCTGCCTTGACTAAAGACGGCGAAGCATTGGCTTATGCTGATTTATATGAAAAGCGTCCGTATCTGAACATTGTAGAATGGAGTGTAGCCGATGTTAACGGCGATACCAAGCAGTGTGGCTTGTCGGGCTCTCCTACTAAGGTGAAAAAAATTGAGAACATTGTCTTCCAGGCCAAGGAAAGCAAGACTATTACCGGAAGCGATGAAGAGGTAGAAAACTTGATTGTTGAACTATTGGCTAACCATACTATCGGATAAAGACTATGAATAACGTATTTGTATATTGTGAGATGGAAGG
>URDR01000131.1 GCA_900546645.1 uncultured Bacteroides sp.
GACTTTTGCCGGTTCTATTGTTTAACTTTTAATTTTTCGGTAAAAATTTACCGAACTATTGCTATAATTATTTCTTGGCTTGTTTCACAAACACACCGATTTCAGCGACAGAGGTAGCTTGTTGTGCATTGATTTCAGCCTTTGGAGTCAAGCGGAAATAACGAGCGCGATAACTCTTGGGAAAATCCACACGATACGGCAACGGATTGTGCATGATATTACTGAATTCACCAGATGTTTCACAAGTTTGCCATTGCTTACCGTCTGTGCTGACTTCAAACGTATATTTATAAATAGTTCCTCGCAAATTATCGTCTGGAGCGGGTGCATAAGTAAAGCCAGTCATGTCGATTTCTTGCCCCATATCTACAGTAAGAGACTTCAGACCTTCCGTACGCCATACGGTCTGCATTGAATGGTCAATCGCCATACGAGCAGCAGCATCACCATCCATTATTTTCCACGAACTTACAGGAACATTGCCCAACTGTACCTGTGCATTCAAATCTTCCAATGGACGGGCAAAGTATAAAGCAGCAGGTAAAATATTAGCCTTTCCACGGGCCGAGCGGACAGTGATACGAATCTGTTCCGGCCGACAAGAGGCAAAACGTACCAGACGCTTGTAACCAACTGTTGTACCGGCAGCCAATGTTTGCCAAGTTCCATTCAGTTGTCCCTCTACCAAGAAGTTCTCTACACGCTGTCCCTTGGCTATATCTTCCTGTAACAACAAAGTATTCACTTCAGCACCTTTCTGCACCATATAAACTTTCGAATCTCCCGATACCGGATTCCATTTTCCGTTTCCTTTACGGATATAATTGGTTTTAAAGGTTTCATCAAGATAAGTTCTCAGTTCTTTCAAACGATCACAGTCATTCTGATGAATAAGTCCGTTTGTATCAGGAGGAATATTTAACAGCAATACAGAGTTATATCCTACTGATTTAAAATAGATATCCACCAAATGAGCCAAAGATTTCACTTGATTATCCTGAGAAGCATGATAGAACCATCCCGGGCGAATTGACACATCCACTTCCGAGGGATACCAGAAGAGTTCATTAGCACGAACAACCATGTCTCTTCCACCCAAATCTTTTGATTTACCAACAATGCCCAAAGCTTTATTTTGTTCTTCCGAGCGAATGTAGATACCCGGAGTAAGTACTGTGGCACTCCATTCAGTCTTGCGTCCGATACCTTTTTCATTACCTACCCAGCGTACATCATCGCCCATGATAGCAGTCACTGCCTTAGGCTGCAAACGGCGGATAGTCTTTTCGATAGCTTCCCAATCATATTCCTGTTTCTTTCCATTCAGGCCTTCACCACAAGCTCCGTCGAACCACACCTCATGTACTTCTCCGTAATTAGTAAGAAGTTCTGTAAGTTGTTCGATAAAGAATTTATTGTAAGCTGGAGAATCACCGTAACATTCCGCATTGCGGTCCCACGGAGACAAATAAACACCAAACTTCAATCCGTATTTTTTACAAGCTTCACGTAATTCATATACGACATCTCCCTTTCCTTCTTTCCATGGAGAAGAAGCCACCGAATGCTTAGTCGTTTTAGTAGGCCACAAACAAAAACCATCATGATGTTTAGCTGTCAGAATAGCCATCTTGAAGCCAGCAGCTTTCAGATTCGACACCCATTGGTCACAATCCAATTTTTCCGGATTAAACAGTTTCGGGTCTTCTTTTCCGCTTCCCCATTCATGTCCGGTGAAAGTATTAATTCCGAAATGTAAAAAAGCCGTCAGTTCCATCTGTTGCCATTCTAATTGTTGGGAAGTAGGAACTAATCTTGAAGCCATGTCGAGTTTTTGTTCGGCTGTAGCATGAGCAGGAAATTTCACGTGCTTTACAAAATATTTCTGAGCCGAGACCGACAATGAACAAATAAGAAATAGAGCAAATAGGCACTTGATCTTCATTTTCTTTACAGTTAGATTTAAGTAATATAAATAATAAAATGTATTGTCTTGAATCGTTCTTTTTCAATTCAGATTCTGTGCAAAAATAGCCCCTTATTCAACGCATGAAGGGGTAAAAATCACTATTTAAAGGACACAAATCACTATTTAGAAAGGTTACAAGCTACTTAAAAGGCTATCAGACACAATTTAGAGACAAAATCATTATAAAAAAGAAGAGTCATATCAAACCGATTTGACAAGCTTATAAAATCATAGAAAAACATATAGAATCCTATAATTT